>JAHEKY010000042.1 GCA_024644465.1 Ilumatobacteraceae bacterium
CGCTGTTGGATGCCGACCGGGAGATCCTCGATCAAGGCCTCCGGGTCGAGGTGCAGGCCGTACTGCGAGGAGATCTCTTCGACCTGGTCGTGGGCCTTGGCGCGGTCGAGTCGGCCGAGGGGCCCGGTCGGCTCGACACCGAGGACGACGTTCTCCGCCACCGTGAACACCGGCACGAGCATGAAGTGCTGGTGCACCATGCCGATCCCGGCGGCGATCGCATCGCCGGGCGACTCGAACTTCACGGCTGCACCGTCGACGAAGATCTGGCCTTCGTCGGCGTGGTACAGCCCGTACAAGATGTTCATCAGCGTCGACTTGCCGGCGCCGTTCTCCCCGACGAGCGCGAGCACTTCACCCGACCTGATGGTCAGGTTCACGTCGTCGTTCGCGACGACGCCCGGAAACCGTTTCGTGATCCCCCGCAGTTCCAACTCCATGCGACCAGGACGTTAGTCGCGGCGACGGCCGCACAACGCAAGTGCAACCTGCGTACGGGCGCGAAGAAGGGGGACCCCGCAGGGCCCCCCTTCTGTCAGGTGTTCGGTTCGGTCAGCCGGTGACCGAGATGTCGCCGGCGATGATCGCTGCGGCGAGTTCTTCGATCTCGGCCTTCAGCTCGGCCGGGACGTCGCCGTCCTGGTCGTGGTACGGCGAGAGGCCGACACCGTTGTTCTCGAGCGTGCCGAGGTAGGAGCCGCCACCTTCACCGTTGACGACGACCTGATCGGCTGCGGCGTACACCGCTTCGTCGATCTTCTTCAGGACCGACGTCAGGTACACCGCCGCGTCAGCGGGGTTCGCCTCATAGAGGTCGTTGTCGACACCGATGATGCGGATGCCGCCCGTCTCCGTGGCGAACGCCGACGAGCCGAGGCCGACGGGGCCGGCCACCGGGAAGATGATGTCGGCGCCTTCGTCGGCGAAGCTCGATGCGATGTTCTTGCCGTCGTCGAGGTTCTCGAAGTTGCCGGCGAACGTGCCGTCGGTGCCGTCCCAGCCGAGTGCCTCGACCGTGGTGCCCTTCACCTCGTTGTAGTAGGCGACGCCGTTGACGAAGCCGTCCATGAACACGGTCACCGGCGGGATGTTGATGCCGCCGTACGTGGCGACCTTGCCGGTCTCGGTCATGCCCGCCGCGAGGTAGCCGGCGAGGAACGACGGCTGGGCGGTGTCGAAGTTGAGTGTCAGCACGTTCGGGATCGGCTCTTCGTAGCCGAAGTCGATGATCGCGAACTGTTGGTCCGGGTTGTTGCCGGCGGCTTCCGCCGTGGCATCGCCGAGCAGGAAGCCGACGGTGACGATCAGGTCACAGCCCTTCTCGATGAAGCTCTGGATGTTCGTCGCGTAGTCGGCATCGGAAGCTGACTCGAGCACATCGGCCGTCAGGCCGAAGTCGGCCGCGGCGCGTTCGGCACCCTCGAAGGCGATCTGGTTGAAGCCCTTGTCGTCGACACCGCCGACGTCGGTCACTTCGCAGATCGATCCGCCCCCGCTGGCCGGCGGGTCGGTTTCGGCGGGTGGGTCGGTCGCAGCCGGCGCGTCCGTGGCGGCGGGTGCGTCGGTCGCTGGGCTGGCCTCGTCGTCGCTCCCACATGCGGCGAATGCGAACGCAGCAGTGAGACCGAGGGCGAGCAGCTTCTTGCTCTTGTTCATGTTCTCCCCTTCAGAGATGTCTGACCTGATTGTCAGATGTTCACGTGCCACGAATCTAGCCGCAGCAATGACGCGCGCGGGCCCATGTGACATGATCTGCCGTCCGGCCGTCGTGCGGCCGTATCGTGGTGCAGCGATGCCACCGCAAGATCACCGCCGCCGACGTGTGAGCCCGTTTCGGCTGCTGCTGCGGCGCCTCGGCGTGCTCGTCGTGTTCGGGGTGGTTCTCTACAGCCTCGTGCGGGCCGTCGCCGGGGTGCTCGACGGTGGCGACGGAGTCGCGGACGGTCTCCAATCGGGGGTCGCCACGTCGGTCGCACCGGTCGAGACCGGCGGCACCACACCCGGCACGGCTGACACCGCGGCGACGACGCCGCCGACCGAGCCACCGCCGACCGAGCCACCGCCGACGGAACCCCCGAACACCGGCCCACCCGCGCCCGACAACAAGGCGAAGGTCTACATCGTCGGTGACAGCGACGCCGGAACGTTCGGCCCGTACCTCGAACGGCTGCTCGACGGCACGACGATCGTCGACACCGAGTTGAACTACAAGGTGTCGTCGGGCCTGGCCCGCCCCGACTTCTACAACTGGCCGGTCGAGCTCGCCAAGGTGCTCCCCGACGCCGACCCGGACATCGTCGTCGCGACGTTCGGCGGCAACGACTCCCAGGGGCTGTCGATCCCCGGCGACGACCTGCAGTTCATCGTCGGTGACCCGGTCGCCAACGAGGCGGAATGGACCGCGGAGTACACCCGCCGGGCCGGCGAGGTGATGGATCTGCTGCTCGAGAACGACCGCACGGTGATCTGGGTCGGCATCCCCAACGACGACAACGCCGACGTGACCGCGAGGCTGGCGATCCAGGATCAGGCCGCGAAGGCTGCCGCGGCGGCGCGTCCGGACGTGATCTTCATCGACACGTGGACCCGCTTCTCCGGGCGGGACGGCAACTGGGCGGAGTTCGTCATCGACCCGCGCGACGGCATCGGCAAGGACGTGCGCGCGGACGACGGGTTCCATCTGAACGTCACCGGCGCCGAGATCCTCGCGCTCGACATCGCCCAGGCGATCCGGGACGATCTCCGCGCCCGCGGCGCGAACATCTGACCCATCGCTCGGGATCTACTGCTGCTGGCCCCGGGCCTGGATCGCCTGGCGACGCTGCTCGACCGCCTCCGGGCTGAAATGCGATCGCCGCCACGCCCGCCCGTCACGGGCCTCGGTCTCCCATCCGTCGCTGTCGGCGACGACCTGCGCGTACGTCGAGCGGATCTGACGGACCCCGTCCGCTTCGTTGCCGACGATGTCGAGGGCCAGCCTGCGGGTGAACGGGAGCAGCTCTGGGTGCGCCACGACATGGTTGACCAGGCCGAACGCGAACGCCTCCTCCGCCGACATGAAGTTGCCGGTGAAGCTCATCTCGCGGGCACGGCGGACGCCGATCGCCTGCGGGAGCAGGACGGTGAGGCCCCATCCGGGCATCACGCCGACGCGCGCATGGGTGTCGCCGAACTTCGCCTGCTCACTCGCGACGAGGAAGTCGCAGTTCAACGCCAGTTCGAGCCCGCCGGTGATCGCGACGCCGTTGATCGCGCCGATCAGCGGCTTCGTCAGCTTGGGGAACGGTCCGCGGACGCCGTCGTGGCTGCGGTTGACCTCGCCGCCGTCGAGGTTGGAGCCACCGGTGCCGAGCTCCTTGAGGTCGAGGCCGGCGCAGAAGGCGGGGTCGGCGCCGGTGAGGATGATCACGTCGACGCGGTCGTCGGCCTCCACGTCGTGCAGGAGTGCCGGCAGCCGCCGCAGAACGTCGCTCGACAGTGCGTTGCGCGCCTCGGGACGGTTGAGCGTCACGGTCGCGATGCGGTCGGAGATCTCCAGCAGCACATGCTCGTCGGCCATTCTGCAAAGTGTGGCAGGTCCCGCCCGGATCCGGGCAGGCTCAGGGGAGATAGGACAGGTTGAGGTCACCGAGCTTGACCAGTGTCGCCGCGATCCATCCGCCGAGCACGCCGAAGTGCTCGTCGAGCAGAGTGTTCGTGCCGTCGGCGACCGTCTCCTCGGCCAACTCGTAGAGGCCCTCGTAGGTGATCTCGACGGCGTACTCGGTCGCCGCGTCGGGTTCGTCGCCCATCGGGTCGGGGTGCCCGACCTCCGACGTGAGCCCGGCCCGCTCGAGACGGTCGTCGCCGACGAGCGGGCTCGTCTCCGGCATGATCGAGTAGATCCGATCGGGGTCGGGGGCAGCGGCCAGCTGCTGTACCCGCAGCACGATCTCCATCTCGATCGCCGGCCGGCGTTCCAGTTCCTCGTCGACGTACCACTGGCGGTACGCCGCCTGGCTCCAGGCCGGCCAGTCGAACGTGATGTGGGCGACGACCCGGGGCGGTTCGCCCTCGCCGGGCAGTCCGTAGCTCGTCTCCCAGGTCAGGTCACCGACGAGGACGTCGGCTTGGAAGTGTTCCTCGAACGCCTGCCGCTCGAGAAACGCGGACTCGAACGCGTCGCGCAGCGCGCTGATCGCATCGGTGAACACGTGATCGAGCATGTGGGGCACCAGGCTAGTGCTGGTGGCGCTGTGGCAGACTCCCGGCATGTCTCTCGTGCTGACCAATGTCGCCGACGGCGTGGCGACGCTCACGCTCAACAATCCCGACGAACGCAACACGCTGACCGCGCCGATGGTCGAAGAGATCCTCGCTGCGATGGATGCCTTCGAAGCCGACGACGGCGTCGGCGCGATCGTCGTGACCGGGACGCCGCCGGCGTTCTGCGCGGGGGCGAACCTGGGCAACCTCAGCGAGGCGACCGGGGACAGCCTCGGGGTGATCTACGAGGGCTTCCTGCGGATCGCGCGTTCGCCGTTGCCGACGCTGGCGGCGGTCAACGGTGCTGCCGTCGGTGCGGGGATGAACCTCGCACTCGGCTGCGACGTGCGGATCGTCGCCGACCGCGCCAAGCTCGACACCCGTTTCCTGCAACTCGGCCTCCACCCGGGAGGCGGTCACACGTGGATGTTCCGACGGATCGCCGGGCCGCAGATGGCGATGGCCGCGGTCGTCTTCGGCCAGGTGCTCGACGGCCCGGAAGCGGAGCGGATCGGGCTCGCGTACCGTTCGGTCCCGGCCGACGACCTCCTGGAGTACGCCCACGAGTTCGCTGCCAAGGCTGCGTCGGCCCCACGGGAACTGGCGATCGAGACGAAGCGCACGATTCTCGCGATGGCCGACATCGAGGATCATCCGGCGGCGGTCGAACGCGAGCTCACCCCGCAGCTGTGGAGCACCCGCCAACCGTGGTTCGCCGAGCGCCTGGCGGCGCTCCAGGCGAAGATCTCCAAGCGCTGACGACCCCCGGCCGCGCACCTGGGCCGCAACGGCGGGCGATCGTGGTGGGGTGATGCACAATCGCGCAGAATCGTTACATTGAAGTGTCGTAGGTCTCAGCATCGGTCGGGTACGTTCGAGAGTGCAAGCAACCGAAACCACAGCGGGTCATCCCCGCAAAGCAGGAGGTAGCAATGAGCCAGCGCAACCGGGATCAAGACATCCCGCTGCAGGTCAAGCAAGAGGTCCGCGCGCACGCCCACGCAGAGCGCCATCGGATCCATGTCGAGCTGCAAAACGCTGCGAAGGACATTTCCGGTGGGGTCGATCCGGCCGACGTGCACGAACCGGGCGCCGCTTGGAAGCCGATGCATCACCACGATGCCGAGGTCGCCAAGAGCAAGCTCGCGAAGAAGTCACGCACGAAGCGGCACTGGAAGACGAAGATGTGGAAGCGTCGCACGCAGATGCGCCTGGAACGAGCTGCCGCCCTCCGCGAGGCCCGAGACAACGCAGGAGTCGTCACATACTGACCACCCTGGCGCGGCCCGCCGCTGGGCCGTCACTCGAGCCAGCGTGAGGCCAGTTCGGCGCGCCGCTCGGTCCACTCCTCGGTCGTCATGCCGTACCGCAGGTGGTCCTCCCACACGCCGTTGATCTCGAGGTAGCGCTCGGCGAGCCCTTCCTCGCGGATCGCGAGCTTCTCCATGATCCGGCGGCTGTTGGTGTTGCGCGGCACGATGCAGATCTCGACGCGGTGCAGGCTGAGCTGTTCGAACGCGAACTGGAAGAGCATGACGACGCCCTCTGCCACGTAGCCCTGGCCGGCGTGGGCCCGATCGACCCAGTACCCGATCGTGCCCGACTGCATCGCGCCACGGATCACGTTGTTCAAGTTGACCTCGCCCGCGATCTCGTGGTCGATGAACAGCCCGAACTGGAACGCTGTTCCGTTGGCCCGGTCACGATCGCGCTGGACGCAGCGGGCGGTGAACGCCGCTCGATCGACGGTCGGGTCGGGCAGGTTCGGGTGCCGTTTCGGCTCCCACACGGTCAACCATTCCTCGTTGCGGGTCCGGACCGCACTCCACGCCGCGAAATCGCCGGCCGCCAACGGCCGCATCATCACCCGTCGCCCGACGAGGCGCAGTGCAGCCGCGGCCCGCGACGGGTGTCTCAGCGCCACCGGGCGTCACCGGTGGGTGTGAGGCGGTCGTCCGGACGTGTGGTGTCGGTTCTCATCGGTCGTCGCCGGTCGTCTCCGTCGTTGTCGGAACGGCGATCTCGGCGAGGTCCAATCGTCGCATGATCGCGAGCACGATGCACAACGTGGCGATGATCGTCTCGACGTGGTCCTCGGTGAGGCCGGGGTTGAATCTGCGCTCGGCGACCGGCTCGGCGACGAGCGTGCGGAACACCTCGTCCGCGTCGGCTCGCTCGAGGCGGTATCCGGCAGGGATCGGCCCACCACCCAGCTCGACCACGGCGAGCGCCTCGACGTGGGGGCCGGTTGCCGCGACCGACGGGGTTGCGAGCACCGAGGGGGATTCCCCGATGACGTCTTCGAAGTAGTCGTGGACGACGCCGAGCGCGTTCGTCAGTTGGAACGGACGGGGCGGATCCGCGCGTTCGAGTTCGCCGTCGAGGAGCGTGCGCGGCCCGAGCGGAAGCGTCCAGGCGCCACCACCCGCCATCGAGATCGTCACCCGCGCGTCGTCGACCCGGACGGTCAGGCCCCCGATCTCCCCGTCGACGGTCGCCATCACGTCATCTCGTTCATGCGGGGCGGTGGTGGGAGCAGCCCGCCGAGGTCGACGCCGTCGTCGGCGAGCTGGGCGAGCGTCCACGCCCCGACCGGATCGTCGGCTCCGGCGAGCAGGTTGGCGAGGTGGGCGTGGAGACACTTGACGCCCTGCCGGGTCCCACCGACGCCACCGTACGGCCGCGGCCCGGTGTGGCCGTCCGGCACCGCTGCGTCGCGCTCGCGGGCGTACGCGTCGTGCGTGGCGGCGATGTCCGCGGGATCGATGTGGGCCTCGGCACGGCGCACCCCGCCCCCGGCTTCGATGCGGCTGACCGCACGGACGAGATCCGCTCCGACCAGGTAGTAGCGAGTCGGCATCGGCGTGCCGTCGTGGAGCAGTGGGGCGTTGCGCACGACGACCGGGTCGCCCGAGGCGTCGCGGACGACGACGACGAAGTCGCCCTGCGGTGGGCGCCCGATCAGCTCCTCGACGCGTGCGCGGTCGTTCATCAGCTCCGGCGGCGGAGGAGGAGCAACACGAGGATGAGAATCGCGAACGCCGGCGCCGCCCGCTTCAGGATCGAGGTCCCACCGACTTCCATCAGGTCGATCGGCTCCGTCGCGGGGCCGTCGATCTTGCGCACCGCCGGTTCCGGCGAGCCGTCGGATTCCGCGGGTGTCGACGCGGTGTCGGCCGCGGCGTCGATCCCGTCGGCGTCGATCATCTCGTTGAGGTTCTGCGCGAACTGGTCGATCAGCTTGGCGCTGACGTCACCGAGGATGCCGCGTCCGAACTGGGCGATCTTGCCCGTGATGTGGAGGTCGGTGGTGACCGTCACCTTCGTGCTCGTGGGTGACAGGCTCTCGGCGTGCGCGGCGATGTCGGCGGAGGCGTTGCCGCGGCCTTTCGTGTCGCGTCCCTTGCCGTTCAGCGTGCAGGTGTAGGCGGCGTCGTCGCGCTCGACGAAGAAGGCGTCACCGCGGAACTCGGTGGCGATCGCGCCGAGCTTGACCTTGACGTTGCCGCTGTAGACCTCGTTGTCGTCCTCTCGGCGGATCTCGGTCAGTTGGGCGCCGGGGAGACACGGTGCGATTCGCTCGACGTCGGTGATGATCGGCCACGCTTCCTCGATGGGGCGATTGACGGTGAACTCGTTGGTCAGTTGCTCTGCCATCTGTGTAGGTCCTCCACAGTGTCGATGTCGGCGAGTGAACCCGTGCACGGTACTTCAATCACGAGGTCCGGACGAGATCGCATGAGCGCTCGGGCACCCTCGTCGCCCTCGTGTGCCACGAGATCCCACACATCTGCGTGGAGCCGGACCGGATTGCCCCGCCGGCCGCCGTACGTGGCGACGGTGATCGGTGCCGAGCCGGCGGCGACGGTGCGCCAGGCTGCGGGCGTGATGAACGGCTGGTCGGCCAACCCGACGATGGCGACCGTCGCACCGAACTCCCGCGCGGCATCGAGGCCGACGTGCACCGAGGTCGCCTGGCCGTCCGACCACCGGGGGTTCGCCCGGACGATGACCGCGTCGTCGGCGAGCAGCTCGGCGGTCGCCGAGTCGGCGGCGAGCAGCGCGGCATCGATCGCGCCGGTGACGACGACGACCGGGCCGACGCCGCTGGCGAGTGCATGGTGCAGGGCGCGTCCGAAGACGGTCGACGAGCGTTCGCCGGGCTGTTCGGGGAGTTCTCCGAGCAACTTGTGGTGCGTGCCGGTGAAACGCGAGCCCGACCCGGCGGCGAGCAGCACGACGACCTGGTCCGCGGTCGTCACGCTGCGTCGAGCCCGTTCTTCATAGGTGTCGATCAAGTCTCCCACGACCGCCCGCCCCCACCCCAACATGTCGGTTGAATGACAAGATTCTGTCAAGAGGGGTTGATTGTTGCGGTTCCGTGACGATATGTTACTGATCCGACACGAGCGGTCGCGATTCGACGCCGGCACGACGTTGCCAGTGCCATCGCATCCCGGCCCCCGACGCGACTCCCCGCATGCATTCTTCTCCTTCCTTCTCCACGCCTGTGCCCTTCCCCGATCACGCCCGCCCGGCGCGGACGTCACGCCTGCTCGCCCGGCTCGTCGTCGCCGCGGCGTCGGTTGCCGGTGGTGTCCTCGCGCTCAGCGCGCCCGCCTCGGCGGAGCAACCGGCACTGCCGGTCAACGCGTTCGCCCCGCAGATCACCAATGAGGCCGAGGCCGCCGTCGAGGCGTTCGACGTGTTCATGGCGTCCGGCGACTTGGGCGACTACCTCGACTACTCCGCCCACCGCAGCGCCACCGCCCGCTTCGCCGCACGTGAGCTCGGCTACGACGAGTGGGAGATGATCGATGCGTGGAAGTCGACGTCGCTCGACCACCAGCGCGCAGTGCTCACCGCAATGACGCAGGTCGGTGTGCCGTACCGCACCAATACGAGCAAGGAAGACGTCGGCTTCGACTGCTCCGGGCTGACGCTGTATGCCTGGCAGTCCTCCGGTGTCCAGCTCAACCGCATCAGCGGCGACCAGATCGACGCAGCCACCGAAGTCGACGAAGACGACGCCAAGGCGGGAGATCTCGCATACTGGCCGGGCCACGTGATGATGTACCTCGGCGTCGGTGAAGCCGTCATCCACGCCCGCAACACCGGCCGCACGGTCGAGGTCGAGGCGATCTCGGAGAAGCGTGCCGATCGGATGCGCTTCGGCGATCCGTCCGACTGACGGCCCACGGTCCGCGGCGCGGTCAGGAGTGGATGTCGCCGGTCGTGTCCCGGAGGCTCGGAACCGAGCGGCCGGTACGCGACGCGATGATCTCGGCGCAGATGCTGACCGCCGTCTCCTCCGGCGTGCGTGCGCCGATGTCGAGGCCGATCGGTGACATCAGGCGATCGACGTCGATCGGTGCGATGATCCCGACCTCGGCCAAGCGCTCCATTCGCCGATCATGGGTCGTCCGGCTGCCCATCACGCCGATGTAACCGACGCGCGTCGACAACGCGCCCTGCACGGCCGGCACGTCGAACTTCGGGTCGTGGGTCAGGATGCAGACGGCGTCACGCGGGCCGAGTTCGTCGCCGATGTCGTCGAACACCGGCTTCGGCCAGCTCACCCGGACCTCGTCGGCCATCGGGAAGCGGCGACGCGTCGCGAACACCTCACGGGCGTCGCACACGGTGACCCGGTAGCCGAGCACCTTGGCGACGCGGGCGAGTGCGGCGGTGAAGTCGACCGCACCGAAGATCCACATCTGCGGGGGCGGCGCATGGGACTCGATGAAGATCCGCACCGTCGGTTGGTCGAGCAGGTCCTCCGGCGTGGTCTGCCCGGCGGGGCCGTAGTTGCGCACGCCCGACCGCGCGGCTTCCAGCTCGCCGAGTGCATCGCGGGCGACGACACGGTCGAGTTCCGGGTCGCCGAGCGTGCCGACCGGGTCGTGGTCAGGTCGCACCAGCAGCTTCGCCCCGATCCCCGGGCCGTCGATGACGGTCGCCAGTGCAACCGGTGACGCCGCACGGAGCAGGGTCGCGTACTGCTCGAAGATCGTCACCAGTCGAGTTCCTCGATGAACAGGTGGATCGTGCCGCCGCAGGTCAGGCCGACCGCGAACGCCTCGTCGTCGGAGTACCCGAACGTCGTGATCCCCGGTTCCGTCTCGCCGGCGAGGATCGCCAGTGCCTGGCCGACGACGGCGCCTTCGACGCAGCCACCGCTGACACTGCCGGCGACCTCGCCGGATGCAGTCACCGCCATCGCGGCGCCGGGCTCGCGCGGGCCGGAACCCTCGATGTCGACGACACGCGCGACGGCGATGCGTTCGCCCGCCGCTTGCCAGCGGGCGATGTCCTCGAGCAGATCCTTCACGTCATGCACCCTTCCCGATCACCCTGGCGAGCTCTTCCATCGCGGCGACCGAATGCCCCTCGACGAAGTCGTCAACATACGGCAGTGCCGCCGCCATTCCCCGCGCCAGCGGCGCGTACCCCGGCGTGACCTTCAACGGGTTGACCCAGATCAGGCGGTGCGTGACCCGCTGCAACCGCTGCATCTGCGCGCCGAGCTCGGTCGGGTCGCCGCGGTCCCAACCGTCGGACAGCACGACGACGATCGAGTTGCGGGCGAGACCGCGGACGCCCCACTCGTCGTTGAACTGCCGCAACCCGGCGCCGAGCTTGGTGCCCCCGCTCCAGTCGACGACCCGCCGGCCGGCCGCCTCGAGCGCGACGTCGGGGTCGCGGCTCGTCAGCTCGCGGGTGATCCGGGTCAGGCGGGTACCGAGCGCGAACGCCTCGACCTTCTGACGGCCGGCGACGGCGGCGTGGACGAATCGCAGCAGCGCTCGCGCGTACGGCTCCATCGAGCCGCTCACGTCCAGCAGCAGCACGAGGCGGCGGAGGCGTTCGGTCGGACGGCGGAAGTGGCGCTCGATCGGCTCGCCACCGGCCCGCAACGAGGCGCGCACCATGCGCCGGATGTCGGGGCGCTGTGTCGGGGTGCGCGCAGGGCCGAGTCGCAGCGATGTCCGCGGCGTCCCGACGAGGCGCAGCCTCGACATCAGCTCGTGCGCCTGCGCGAGTTCGTCGGGGGAGTAGTCGGCGAAGTCCTTCTGGCGCAGCGTCTCGGTGACCGAGAAGCGCAGCTCGATCGTCGACTCGTCGTCGCCTGCCGCCGTGGCGTCGCCGTCGTCGTCGGCGTCGTCGTCGTCGACCGCGATTGTGATCGTGTCCGGCTCGGCGGGGTCGTCGCCGTCGTCGGCCGGCTCGCGATGCTCGAAGAACACCGCGAAGGCGCGGTCGTACACGTCGATGTCCTCCGGCCGCCGGACGAGGGTCGCTCGTCCCGACCAGTAGGCCGCGTCGCGGTCGTCGAGACCGACCGCGACGAGCGCCTCGGCGAACGTGTGGGTGCTGCTCGTCGGCACCCGCAGCCCCGCGCCGCGCAGGATCCGGGTGAACGCCACGGCGATCTCTGCGGGTCCGGTCGGGTGCGGCATGACCAGCTCAGGCGTGGAGAAGCCCCTTCTCGATCGCCCGTTTGACGACGTCGGCGATGCCGTGCTGGTCGACGCGCTGGTGATCCTCGCGGTACTTCAGCACCGTTCCGAGCGTGTTCGTCACGATCGCCTCGTCGAGTTCGGTCGCACCGAGCCGGCCGAGTGCATTCGCCCAGTCGATCGTCTCGGCGACGCCGGGCGGCTTGAACAGGTTGAGCGCGCGCAGCTCCTCGACGGCGGCGGCGACCTGCCTCGCGAGCGACTCGTCGACGCCCGGCACCCGCAGTTTGACGATCGCGACTTCGCGATCGAAGCCGGGGTGTTCGACCCAGTGGTAGAGGCACCGACGCTTGAGCGCGTCGTGCACGTCGCGCGTGCGGTTCGACGTCAGCACGACCAGCGGCGGCCGTTCCGCGGCAAACAGGCCGATCTCGGGCACGGTGATCTGGAAGTCGGAGAGCACCTCGAGCAGATACGCCTCGAACTCGTCGTCGGAGCGGTCGACCTCGTCGATCAGCAGCACCGGCGGTGGCCCGTCGACCGACTCGATCGCGCGCAGCAGCGCCCGCTTGATCAGGAACCGTTCGCTGTACAGCTCCGCCTCGAGCGCGTCCGCCGACATCGACCGCGACTCGCCGGTCGCCTCGGTGGCACGGACGTGCAGCAGCTGACGGGCGTAGTCCCAGTCGTAGACGGCCTGGGCGACGTCGATTCCCTCGTAGCACTGCAGGCGGATCAGCTCGCCGCCGGTCGCCGCGGCGAGCGCCTTGGCCAACTCGGTCTTGCCGACGCCGGCTTCGCCCTCGAGCAGCAGCGGGCGACGCAGCGTCATCGCCAGGAACACCGCCGTCGAGATGCCCTCGTCGGGGAGGTAGCCCTGCGCGGACAGGGCAGCGCTGACGTCGGCAGGTGTCACGATGGCGACGATACCTGCGATGAGGGGGTCCCCCTGTGCCATGGTGTCGGCGATGGAGCTGAGAATCCACGCGCCGCGTGCCGAGCGCGTCGTCGCCCAGCTCGAGTCCGGGTCGACGATCGAGTTGCGGCGCTCGGGCACGGAATGGATCGGCGTGGTCGCTGATGGTGCGCGCTACGCGATCCGGGCGGAAGGGCCGGCGGATTTCCGTTTCGACCCCGAACGTTCGCTCGTCGACCCGGCCGCGACCGAGGTCTGGTTTCCCGACTCGCACACCCGCGCCGCAGCCCGCTCGGGCATGGGTCCGAACTTCGGCCACGCCCCGCTGGCCGTCGCGACGTCGTGGCCGGAGCGGCGGCCGCCCCGCCCGACCTCTCGCCCGCTCCTCGTCTACGAGACGCACGTCCGCGGTTTGACGAAGCGGCGAGACGGCCCCTTCGCCGGGACGTTCCGGGGCGCGATCGACGAGCTGGCACGGTTGGCGGAACTCGGTGTCAGCGTGCTCGAACTGCTGCCCGTTCACCAGTACGACCCGGACGAGGGCAACTACTGGGGCTACATGCCGCTCGTGTTCGGAGCGATTCACCGGCAGTACGCGGCCGGATGTCGTGCGGCCGACGAGCTCGCCGACCTGGTTGCGGCGGCGCACGACCACGACATCGAAGTGTGGCTGGACGTCGTGTTCAATCACACGACCGAGGAGGACGAGTGGGGCCCGACCTTCAACTTGCGCGGCCTCGACGACGGCGGGTACTACGTCCTGCGTCCCGACGGCACGTACGTCGACGAGGCGGGCACCGGAAACATCGTCGACGCCTGTTCCGCACCGGCGCAGCGGCTGATCGTCCGGTCGCTCGACCGCCTCGCCGACCTGGGTGTCGACGGCTTCCGCTTCGACCTCGCGACCGTGTTGGCCCGCGACCCGGCCTTCGTCCGCGAGCTCGGCGACTGGGCGGCGCGCCGGTCGGTGCGCCTGATCGCGGAGCCGTGGGACTTCGCCCGCTACCAGCTCGGACGAGCGTTCCCGGACTCGCGGTGGGCGCAGTGGAACGGGCGCTTCCGCGATGACATGCGCAGCTTTCTACGCGGTGAGGGGTCGATGGTCCCGGCGGTGATGCAGCGCGTGCAGGGCAGCCCGGATCTGTTCGATGCACCACTGCGGTCGGTCAACTTCCTGACGGCGCACGACGGGTACACGATGTACGACCTCGTCGCGTACGAGCACAAGCACAACGAGGCCAACGGTTGGGGCAACACCGACGGCGCGGACGACAACCGTTCGTGGAACTGCGGCTGGGAGGGCGACGACCGGGTGCCTGCGGCCGTCGTCGAGATGCGGGCGCGGCAGATGCGCAACGCGATGTGCCTGCTGCTGCTCAGCCACGGGACGCCGATGTTCGTCGCGGGCGACGAATTCGGCCGGACACAGGGCGGGAACAACAACCCGTACAACCAGGACAATCCGACGTCGTGGATCGACTGGGACCGGCGGGCCGACTTCGCTGAACACGAGGGCTTCGTGGCGTGCCTGATCGCCCTGCGCGCGACGCACCCGGTGCTGTCGCAGGCCGCGCCGTGGGCCGACTCGATCGAGTGGTACGGCGTCGACGGTGCGCCCGATCTCGACGATCAGTCGCGGTCGCTCGCGTGGCACATCGACGGCCTCTACGTCATGGCGAACATGTGGTGGGAGCCGTTGACGTTCGACGTGCAGGTTCCGGGCCGATGGGGCGCGGTGATCGACACCGCAGTCGGCGTCGTCGGGGGGCCGGTCGGTGCGACGGTCGAGGTCGGGCCGCGCTCGATCGTCGTCCTCACACAGCGCTGATTCGGCGGCGGCCTCCGGACGACCGTCGAACCCGGCCGGAACCTCGATCGGCCTCACCACCCGTGGCACCACTCGCAGTGGCGCGACACCACAGACCGAGGTACGCTGGTCGTTCGGTGGAAGTACCGGGAGGTTCGGCGTGAATGAACTCCGTGGGCGGCATGCGTGGGGCGCATTCCGTGTCCGGGTGGTCGTGGCGGTCATCGGCTGTGTCGCGCTCGTCGTCCCACTCGTCGCCGAGCGCACCCACCCGGTGGTTGCGCTCGACCCCTCCGTCTCGTTCTCGTCGATCCCGATCGATTCGTGGCGGCTGAACGGCACGGGTCGCGCCGTCCTGAAGGTCGGCAACACGGTCTACGTCGGCGGATCGTTCACACGGGCGACCAGCCCGGACGGTTCCCAGTCCGAGAATCGCACCAACCTGGCGGCGTTCGACGCGACGACCGGCGCGCTGATCACCTCGTTCCGCGCCGACGCGAACTACCCGGTTCGCAATCTCCAGACCGACGGCACGTCGCTGTTCGTCAGCGGCAGTTTCACGACGATCGGCGGGCAGAACCGCCAGCGCATCGCCGCCCTCGACCCGGTGACCGGAGCGGTTCGCACGGCGTTCACCGCCAATGCGAGCGGCACGGTGTGGAACATGTCGATCGTCGGCGACACGCTGTACGTCGCGGGCACGTTCACGTCGATCAACGGCGTCAGCAAGCGGCGGATCGCAGCGGTCTCCCGGACGACGGGCGCCGTCGACACCGGATTCACCGCGGACGCCGACGCGACGGTGCGGGCGATCGCAGCGGCACCGGACGGCGGCAAGGTCTACGTCGGCGGGCCGTACGGCGAGATCAACGGCACCGACACCGAGAACATCACGACGCTCGACGCGACGACCGGGGCGATCGTCGGCCCGAATCTGAACGGTGTCACCGGCTACGTCGACGACCTGGAGGTCTCCCCGGACAGCCGGTACCTGCTCGCCGCGCACTCCGGTGTGCCGGGGATCGGCAACCGCACCGCGGTGTACGACACGGTCACGGGCAACCGCAGCTGGCGTCACGTCGTCGACGGTGACTCGCAGAGCGTGCACCTGATCGGTGGGATGGTCTACGCCGGGTTCCACGACGGAGCCAAGGGGGACGGGGCGTCGAGAGTCGCAGGGTACGACCTCTACGACGGCGTCGAGGACACGTCGTTCCATCCGACCTTCGACCGGTTCATGGGCGCCTTCGCCGTCCACGGCGATCCGTCTGCGTTCGTGATCGCCGGGGACTTCTCGACGATCTCCGGCGCCGATGTCGAAGGGTTCGCGATCTTCCCGGCCGGGCCGCCGACGCCATTCGTCGCCTCCGTGTGGGGGTGGGAACCGTGGCGGTACCTCGACGACGGTTCGAACCAGGGCACCGCGTGGCGTCAACCGGGCTACGACGACTCGAGTTGGGACTCCGGCGTCGGCGCGTTCGGCTACGGGAACGAGCACCGGACGAGGATCTCCTACGGGCCGTCGTGGTCGGACAAGTACATCACGACGTACTTCCGTACGTCGTTCGACGCGAGCGCAGTGCCGGCGAGCGCCGCGATCTACATGCGTGTCGACGACGGCGCGGTCGTCTACGTCAACGGCGTCGAGGCGGCGCGAGACAACCTGCCGAGCGGCTCGATCGGCCACACGACGCTGGCCTACGACCGCAGCGGCAACAGCGAGGGCAGCAGCCGGTACTTCGCGATCGATCCGGCATTGATCGTGCCCGGCCCGAACACGATCGCCGTCGAGGTGCATCAGTCATCACCGTCGTCGGACGACCTCACGTTCTTCCCGACCGTCGTCGCCTACGGCGCGACCGACGGGAATGCGGCCCCGACGGCCGTGATCGGTGCGGCGCCGGTTTCCGGAGAGGGTCCGCTGGCCGTGAGCTTCGACGGTTCGGCGTCGTCGGATGCTGATGGGTCCATCGTGTCGTGGGCGTGGGATTTCGGCGACGGCGCCACGGCCAGCGGCGCCACCGCCGGCCACACGTATGCGGGCGAGGGCAGCTACACGGCGACATTGACGGTCACCGACGACGACGGCGCCGCCGGCGTCGCGACGCGTGCGATCACCGTGACCCCACCGCCACCGCCGAGCGGCGGCATCGACGTCGCGCCGACGGCGACGTGGAGCTACCTCGACGACGGCAGCAATCAAGGCACTGGCTGGAGCCAGCTGGGCTACGACGACAGCGGATGGTCGACCGGCGTCGGCGAGTTCGGCTACGGCGACGGCGACGAGAACACGGTCGTGTCCTACGGCCCCTCGGCGTCCCAGAAGCACCGCACCACGTACTTCCGCACGGCGTTCGCCGCCTCGGGTGTACCCGCCGATCTCACGCTGACGATGCGCATCGACGACGGTGCGGTCGCATACGTGAACGGTTTCGAAGCGGCGCGGTTCAACATGCCGCCCGGTCCGATCGACTACCGCACCAACGCGTCGAGTTCGATCTACGGCTCCGCCGAGGACCTCGACCGGGACTTCGTACTCGACCCGAACCTGATCGTCGCGGGGACGAACGTGCTCGCGGTCGAGGTCCACCAGCGTGGGAGTGCGTCGTCCGACCTCACGTTCCTGGCGTCGCTGACCGGAACCGGCACGGGTGAACCGCCACCACCCACGACGACGACACCACCACCGACCACGACGACACCACCACCGACCACGACGACACCACCACCGACCACGACGTCACCACCACCGACCACGACGACACCACCACCGACGGGCGGCGAGGTCGACGTCGCGCCGTCGGCGACGTGGTCCTACCTCGATGACGGCAGCGACCAGGGCACTGCGTGGAGCAACGTCGGTTTCGACGCATCCGCCTGGGCGACCGGTGTCGGCGAGTTCGGGTACGGCGACGGTGACGAGAACACGGTGGTGTCGTACGGTCCGTCGGCGTCGGACAAGTTCCGCACGACGTACTTCCGGACCGCCTTCTCCGCGACGGGTGCGCCCGCCGACCTCACGTTGACGATGCGCATCGACGACGCCGCAGTCGCCTACCTCAACGGCGCCGAGATCGCCCGGTTCAATCTGCCCACCGGCGCCATCGACTATCGCACGAATGCCTCGTCGTCGATCTACGGTTCTGCGGAACGGCTCGACCGGACGTTCGCCGTCGACCCGAATCTCGTCCAGGACGGAGTCAACGTCCTCGCCGTCGAGGTCCACCAGCGGGGGCGTGCATCGTCGGACCTGACGTTCCTCGCGTCGCTTTTCGGTAACGCCTGACCAGCCGCGTTACGTTCGTTCCGTGGAACTCGGAATCGCCGGTCGGCGCGCCGCGGTGGCCGCCGGATCGTCCGGCCTCGGGCTGGGGTCGGCGATCGCGCTGGCTCGTGAGGGTGTGCGCGTCGCGATCTGCGGGCGCGACGAGGCGAAGCTGAACGCCGCCGCGGAGCGTGTCGGGCACGGCTGCGTGCCGATCGTGGCCGATGTCGGCGACGCCGAGGGTGCGACCGCCTTCGTCGAGGCGGCGCGCCGCGCGCTCGGCGGTGTCGACATCCTCGTCCCGAACGGGGGCGGCCCGCCACCCGGCAACTTCGAATCGACCGACGTTGCGGCATATCCGGGCGCCCTCGACATGAACCTGATGGCGATCGTCGCGATGTGCAAGGCCGCCGTACCGGCGATGCGTGCGCAGCGATGGGGCCGGGTCGTCGCGATCACGTCGGTGTCCGTACGCCAGCCGATGGCGAACCTGATCCTGTCGAACACCGCCCGGGCCGGGGCCACGGCATTCCTCAAGACGCTCGCGCTCGAGGTGGCCGAGGAGGGCGTCACGGTCAACACGGTCCAGCCGGGCGTCCATCGCACGCCGCGCCTCAGCGCGCTGTACACCGACGAGCAGCTCGATGCGATGCGGCTCGGTGATGCGGACGACTTCGGCGCGCATGTCGCGTTCCTGTGCAGCGAGGCTGCGAAGTTCACCAACGGTGTGCAGCTGCACATCGACGGTGGCGCGTACACCGCCCTGCTCTGATCAGGGGACGGCGACAGCTGAGAGCTCGACCCGCCCGACGTCGCCGGCGATCGTCGTCGCCGTGTCGCCGCGCACGAACCACGCGGTCGCCGGCGTCAGTGCGTCGAGCTCGAACCGCCGGCCGCCGACCTCGACGGAGGCGGCCGTCTCGTCGGCGGCGAGCGTCGCGATGAGGTACGTCTCGGACCCGGCGCCGCCGACGCTGCAGGAGACCGCGCAGTCGCCGTCGATCGGCACGGCGCTCAATTCCGCTTGCAGGGCGACGGCGAACTCGGCGGCGAGATCGAGGCCGACGACGCTCGTGAAGAAGAGCCGCTGCACCTCGAGACGGATGATCCGGTCCGCGTCGACGATCGCCTGACGGGACCGGCGCGGCGACGGGTCGCCGATCGTCGTGATGTCCGCGAAGTATCCGGTCGTCAGATCGGCGAAACGATCCCCGAACGAGTCGTGGATCAGCACCGTCCGGCCACCGATCGCACCCGCCCACGCCGTCTCGTGACGTGCGACCTCGATCCGCTCGACGACGTTCCCGTCGCGGTCGACGAACGGCTCGTCGGTGATCGCGGGCGGTTCCGGTGCCGGCCGGGAGACCGACCGGACCTCGGGCTCCGACTGCTGCAGGCCGGCGAGCACCGACAGGTCGCCAACGGACTGAACGGTCGGCGACGCGACGATCGCCGCGTCGTCCCACCGGCCGAGCAGGTCGACGACCGCGCGAGCGGTCGGCGTCGCGCCGATCGTGGTCCAGTGCGTGTCGTAGCGGCGATAGGCGCGCTCGTCGCCCGCCGCGATCGCGGTCGTCTCGTCCCACGCCATCACGACGGTGGCCGTCGTCGAGAGGTCGTCGTAGCGGAGCGCGTTGTGCAGCACGCACGTCGGCGTCGTCGGTAGCCGGTCGGTGTGGACGCTCGCCTTGTCCGGCGCGACGACGGTGATCAGCTCGCGACCGGTCGACGAGACGAGACGGTCGGCACGTTCCAACGCGGCGGCGAGCTCGGCCAACTCGGCATCGGTGCGGCACGGTTCGTCGATCGACGCCCGCAGGAAGAGCCAGCCGTCGCGGCCGACGACGACATCGGGGTTCGACGAGTCCCCGAATGCGCGGTCGACCCGTGCGGTCAGCCGGATCGCTTCGTCGCGCAGCGGGAACGCGTCGTCGAAGTACGTGTCGAATGCCGCGGTCGCGTCGGTGTCGAACAGCCCCGGGATGTCGACGGCCGGCCGCTCGAACGGCCGCCGGTTGTCGACCGGCTCGCTGCGCTGGCCGACACCGAACATCGCGAGTGGCACGCCGAGGCACAGCACGAACACGCCGATCTGGCAGAGCCGGAGGAGTCGGGTGGCGCCCATCAGAACTGGAAGTAGAGGAACGGGCTGAACGACGTCGAGGCGACGAGCAGCAGCGAGGCGGGCAGGAGCACGGCGGTCTGGGCGAGGCGGGTGGTCTGGCCGCGCACGCCGGTGACCCGTTCGAGCCACGGGCCGACGACGACGTGGCCAGGCAGCGCGACCGAGGCGAGACCGACGACGAGCGCGAGCTTCGCCCGCGTCGTGATCGAACCGTCGAATGCGGCACCGCTGAAGTCGGGGCCGAACATCGTGCCGAGGTAGTCGAACGCGGCGTCGAGGTCAGACGCGCGGAAGAACACCCAACCGACGACGACGGCGAAGAAGACGCCCAACCGGCGCAGCGCGGCACCCGACACGTCGGCGTCGGTCGGTCGCTGCCCGGTGGCGCGCTCGACGATCAGCAGTGTGCCGTGGAACGCCCCCCAGACGACGAACGTCCAGTTCGCGCCGTGCCACAGGCCGGTCAGCAGGAACACGATCGACAGGTTGACGTAGGTTCGCGCCGCGCTGCCTCGGCTGCCGCCGAGCGGGATGTAGAGGTAGTCGCGGAACCAGTTGCTGAGCGTGATGTGCCAGCGGCGCCAGAAGTCGGTGACCGACACCGCGGAATACGGACGGCGGAAGTTCTCGGGGAAGGTGAACCCGAGCATCCGGCCGAGCCCGATCGCCATGTCGGAGTAGCCGCTGAAGTCGAAGTAGATCTGGACGGTGTACGCGAGGACGCCGACCCACGCGCCGGGCATCGACAGGTCGCTCTGCTGGGTGAACGCCGAGTCGGCGATCGGCGCGACCGAGTCGGCGATGATCACCTTCTTCGCGAGTCCATGGGTGAAGCGGGCGACACCGTCGGACCAACCGTCGACGGTCATCCTGCGGTGCGTCAGCTGCGCCGCGATCTCGTGGAAGCGCACGATCGGCCCGGCGACGAGCTGCGGGAACAGCGACACGTACAGCGCGAAGTCGAGTGGGCTGCGCAGCTGCGGCGCCCGGCCGCGGGCGATGTCGAGCGTGTACGACATCGACTGGAAGGTGAAGAACGAGATGCCGATCGGCAACGTCACCGATGTCCAGGCGATGTCCCCGAATCCGAGCGAGTTGAGCTGATCGACGAGGAAGTTCGCGTACTTGAAGTACGCCAGCAACCCGATGTTGACGACGACCGATGCGGCCACGGCGACGTGCAGCCGGGCCCGGTCACCTGCCGCCCGAGCGGTGGCTGCGGCGCGTCCGCACGCGTAGTCGACCGCCGTCGACACCACGAGCAGCAGGACGAGCGCGCCGCTGCCCCACGTGTAGAAGAACAGCGAGCAGCCGAGCAGCCAGACGTTGCGCAACCGGTCCGGCAGGACGACCACGACGCCGAGGCAGATCGGCAGGAACAGGAAGAGGAACGTGAGCGATGAGAAGACCATGCGACGTCCCGCCGACGGTCAGGACGGCTGCAGGACGTCGGCGGCGGGGTGCAGTTCCGGCTCGCCGGACGTCCCGTCCGCCGGTGCTGCCGTGTCGCCCGCGCGGGACGTCGACCGCTGCTCGATGCGGTTCCAGAGCCAGAACGAGCCGCCGACGATCGCCCACCCGGCGATCGCGTCGATGAAGTAGTGCTCGGCGAAGTACGCCAGGGCGATCGCCATCGCCAGCGGGTACAGCAGCAGCGCCCACCTGACGTACCGGTTCGAGATCCACGGCCAGAAGAACACGACGACGAACAACGCGAACGCGGAGTGCAGTGACGGCAGCGCAGCGACCTGGTTCGCCCAATCGCGGCCGTGGTCCCAGGCTTCGACGAACCCGTCGAGCCCGATGTGCCGCCAGCCGTTGCCGGTCGGACGCGCCAGCGGCGGCAGTGCGTCGAGTTCGAGGCCGACCCGGTTGCGCCCGCCCGCGGCCATCCACGGCGGCGCCGTCGGCAGCAGGACGAACATCGTGCAGGCGACGAACAGCAGCGTCGCGAAGCGGCGCATGTAGCGCACCCACTGGTGCCGGCTCCGAAACCACAGCACCGCGATGACGACCGGCGGCACGATGAAGTGCGAGTAGTACACCGCCGATCCGACGACGTCGTACCACTGGACGTCGTTCGGCCCCCGGTAGAACTGGTACTGCAGTTCGACGACCGGGTCGGCGCCGAGGAACATCACGCGGTCCAGGTTGCGCACGGACTCGACCTGGATCGGCATGCCGAGCCCGTCAGCGATGCCGCGGCTCTCGTCGTACGCGATCCACATCGCGACGAAGATTCCGAGGTCGCCCACCATCCGCAACCACTCGCGCCACGGCTTGCCGATGCTCGCGATCGCGAGGAAGATCGCGAACGACCACAGGACCGAGATGCGGTCGATGATCACGCCGTTCGCGAAGAACCACCAGACGTAGACGGCGGCGTAGGCCCCGATCACCGACCACCGGATCTTCGCCCATGACACGCCGACGGCGCGCAGCGCCGACGCGTACACCGTGATCGCCCCGACGCCGATGAGCGAGTACCAGAGCACGCGCCACAGCCCGGAGTTCGAGACGGCGAGAACGGACAACATCGGAGCCCGAGATTATCGGCGGAGCAGTCCGGCCAGCGGTCGGACCGCGCGCGTCGTCAGCGCCGCCGCTCGATGACGGCCGGCCGCCACGACGGTGCCGAAGGAGTCAGCCCGACGCCTGTTCGAGCGCCCGACGCGTCAGCACCTTGGCGAGGTGGGTGCGGTACTCGACGCTCGCGTTGAGGTCCGCCTGCGGGTCGGCTTCGGCGGCCGCCTGTTCGGCGGCGTCGCTGACCGACGCCCCTCCGGACAGTGCGTCCGAGACGCTCTTCGCCAGGATCGGGACCGACCCCATGTTGACCAGCCCAACGCCCGAGCTGCCGTTGTTCCGCCACGCTGCGACGCCGACGATCGCCCAGTCCTGGGCGCGCCGGTTGAACTTCTGGAAGCTCCAGCCGAAACCGGTCATCTTGGGGACCCGGATCTCCACCAGCATCTCGTCAGCGGCGAGGTCGGATTCGAGGAAGGACTTGTAGAAGTCGGCGGCGGCGATCTCGCGGCGGCCGTTCGGGCCCTGGGCGACGTATGTCGCGCCCATCGCGAGCGTCGTCGCGGGGAGGTCCGAGGCCGAGTCGGCGTGGGCGATCGAGCCGCCGATCGTGCCGCGGTGGCGGACCTGCGGGTCGCCGACGTGGCTCGCCGCGTGGGCGAGCAACGGGGCGTGCTCGGCGAGCAACGTCGAGTTCTCGACGTCCATGTGGCGCGTCAGGGCGCCGATCGCGATCTGGTCGCCGTCCTCACGGATGTAGGAGAGGTCACTGAGCCGGCCGATGTCGATCAGCACGCTCGGTTGGGCGAGGCGCAGCTTCATCAGCGGCAGCAGACTGTGACCGCCTGCGATGAACTTGGATTCGTCACCGTGCTGGCCGACGAGGCTGATCGCCTCTTCGGCGGTCTCGGCACGGACGTAGTCGAATGCTGCGGGGATCACTGGTTGGTCTCCTTCTTCGCCTGCTGGATGGCGTTCCAGACGTTGAGCGGACTTGCGGGCATCTGGATGTCCTCGACGCCGAGACCCGAGAGGGCGTCGACGACGGCATTCATCACGCACGGTGCGGCACCGATCGTGCCGGCCTCGCCGACACCTTTGACACCGAGCGGATTCGTCGGCGACGGCGTGACGCTCTCGCCGACGGTGATCGGCGGGACGTCGCTCGCCGCGGGGACGAGGTACTCGGCGAGCGACGACGACAGCAGGTTGCCGTCGTCGTCGAAGCGCGCCTCCTCGTACAGCGCCTGCGCGAGGCCTTGGATGACGCCGCCGTGGACCTGGCCGTCGACGATCAGCGGGTTGACCTTGTTGCCGCAGTCGTCGACCGCCACGTACTGCAGGACGTCGACCTGGCCGGTCTCGGTGTCGACCTCGACGGCACACATGTGCGTGCCGAACGGCCACGAGAAGTTCGGTGGGTCGTAGGTGACCTGGGCCTCGAGGTTCGGTTCGAGGCCGTCGGGCAGGTTGTGCGCGGTGAACGCCTCGAACGCGATCGCGGCGAGGGGCATCTCACGGTCGGGCGAGCCCTTGACCGAGAACATCCCGCCCGCGAAGTCGAGGTCGTCCTCGCTCGCCTCCATCTGGTGCGCGGCGATCTTGCGAGCCTTGTCGATCACCTTCTCGCACGCCATGCCGATCGCGACACCGCCGACCGGCAGCGAGCGTGACCCGTAGGTGTCGAGGCCGAGCGGGGCGATGGCGGTGTCGGAGTGCAGGACGTCGACATCGGCCGGGTCGACCCCGAACTTGTCCGCGGCGATCATCGACCAGGCGGTCTCGTGGCCCTGGCCGTGCGGCGCCGTGCCCGTGACCACCTGGATCTTCGACGTCGGGAGTACCCGGAC
>JAHEKY010000043.1 GCA_024644465.1 Ilumatobacteraceae bacterium
CGGTTCGACGACACGAACCCGATCACGGAGGAGTCGACGTACGTCGAGGGCATCCTGGAGGACCTTGCGTGGTTGGGCTACCCGTTGGAACGGCCGGCGCTGTTCGCGAGCGACTACTTCGGTCAGCTCTACGACTGGGCCGAGCAGCTGGTCGAGCGCGGCCTCGCCTACGTCGATGATCAGGACGGTGAGGCGATCTCGGCTCAGCGGGGCGGCTACGGCCGGCCGGGCGTCGAGAGCCCCTACCGGGATCGGGATCCGGCAGAGAACCTCGACCTGCTCCGACGAATGCGCGACGGCGAATTCGCCGAAGGTGCCCGGGTGCTGCGCGCCAAGATCGACATGCAGCACGAGAACATGCAGCTGCGCGACCCGGTGATGTACCGCATCCGTGACGAGTCACACCACCGCACCGGTGACACCTGGAAGATCTATCCGACCTACGACTGGGCGCACGGCCAGAGCGACGCGATCGAGGGCGTGACGCACTCGTTGTGCACGCTCGAGTTCGATTCGCACCGGGCGCTGTACGACTGGTTCCTCGACCAACTGCCGTTGCCGTACGAGCAGCCCCGCCAGTACGAGTTCGCCCGGCTGGAGCTGACCCACACGGTCACCTCGAAGCGCAAGCTGTCCCAGCTCGTCGCCGACGGCACCGTCGACGGGTGGGACGACCCGCGGCTGCCGACGTTGCGCGGGCTTCGCCGGCGCGGTTACCCGGCGGCGTCGATCCGGCGGTTCTGCACGTCCCTCGGCGTCGCCAAGACGAACAGCCGGCACGAGATCGAACTGCTCGAATCGTTCATCCGCACGGACCTCAACGCCACTGCGCAGCGGCGGATGGCGGTCCTCGACCCGGTGCGGCTCGTCATCACGAATTGGCCGACCGACGCCGACGGACAACCGGTCGTCGAAGACGTCGAGTTGGTCAACAACCCGGAGGACGACCGCGACGGCACACGGACGACACCGTTCTCCGGCGTGCTCTACATCGAGCGGGACGACTTCATGGCCGACCCGCCGCCGAAGTACTACCGGCTGTCACCCGGGCGCGAGGTCCGCCTGCGCGGTGCGTACTTCGTGACCGCGACCGACTTCGACGTCGACGCGTCCGGCCGGGTGACCGAGGTGCGCGCCACGTACGACCCCGCTTCCCGCGGCGGCAACTCGCCGGACGGACGCAAGGTGAAATCGACGATGCACTGGGTGTCGGCGGATCACGCCGTCGACGGCACCGTGGCGCTCTACGACCGGCTGTTCACCGCCGAGGTGCCGGGAGACGCGACCGGCGACCCCCTGGACGACCTCAATCCCGATTCGCGCGAACTTCGCGCCGGCTGCCGGCTGGAACCGGCGCTCGCCGACACCGCCCGGGGCGAGGTCGTGCAGTTCGAACGGCTCGGCTACTTCGCCGCCGACCCCCGTGAGCCGATGCTGTTCCATCGCACCGTCGGACTGCGCGACGAATGGGCGAACATCCAGAAGCGCAGGTCGTGACCTGCTGTTCAGTCGTGTTCGAGGGGGAGGAGTTGCTCGGCCGCTTCGGCCAGATGGTCGACCCAGGCGTCCGCACCGGCCGGCTCCACGATCGGCACGACGACGAACTTCGTCGTGCCGACGTCGACGAACCGCTGGATCATCGTCGTCAGGGACTGCCATGACGACGGTACGAGGTCGCCCACGTCGTCCAGGTCCGGCCGGCGCTTGGCGAGCAGTGCGCGGAATGCGTCGGACAACTCGGCGCCGATCGTGAACGGGATCAGCACGCCGAAGTGGTCCTCCTCGATCTCGCGATCGTGTTCCGCAGCGACCTGCTCGATGACCAGCCGTCCTGCAGCCGCATCCGCGGGGGTCACGAACGAGGGCAGCCATCCGTCGGCCACCCGTCCGACGCGGCGGAGTTCGGAGGGGGCGACGCCGCCGAGCCAGACGTCCATGCGCGCCGGAGCGGGCAGGACGCGTACACCGTCGTAGCGGAACGCGTCGCCGTGGTGCGTGAACGGTTCGCCCGTCCAGCAGTGCTGCATCACGGTGAGCGTCTCGTCGAACAGCTTCGCCCGCGCGGTTCGCTCGACTCCGAACGCCTGCTGCTCGATCGGATCGACCGCGCCCAGCCCGAACGCCGGGAGCAGGCGCCCCGCCGACATCGAGGCGAGCGTCGCCAACTCCTTGGCGAGCACGACGGGGTTCCGGCCGGGGAGGACGAGCACCGACATGCCGAACTTCAGGTTCGTCGTCCGGCCGGCACCGTACGCGATGGCGACGATGGGGTCGGGCGCCTCCCCGCTGATCTTCTCCGACAGCCACAGCGAATCGAAGCCGTGGCGCTCGAGCGCATCGACGACGATGCCGTAGGTCGGGTCGTGGAGGTTCGTGCGTGTCCCCAGCCCGTAGCCGATCCGTACCTTCACGTCCGGGAGTTCACCACACCGCCGCCGTGAGCGGCGGATCGCAACCCGGCCGACCGACGCCTCAGTGCGTCGAGATCGTGATCCGGCTGTCGAGGACCGCCCTGCGGACCCGGCCCGTCTGCACCCAGCTCGCGGTGAACGCCACGAGTGCAACCGGCGCGGCGAGCGCGAGCGGCGCGACGTCGCCGACCGCGGAGGCCACGATCGCGATGAACGCGGCGACCGTCGACATCACGACAGCCAGCTTCACGGCGGCGATCCACGTGCGACGGCTGAGGTCCATCGCCATGTCTTACCCAACGGCGCGGGCGGCCAACCTGGCAGCCAGGCAGATATCGCAGAGTTGTCATCCGACTGTCGTGATCGTCATGCAATCGCGCGCTCTGGGCGGGCTCGGTCGCGCCACCGGCAGAGAATCTCGCGACTCGAAGGCGTCGGCCCACGTCCAGGTCTCCGGAGTCGATCGCCGCGCCCGCCCGCGTGTCACCCGGACCAGCGGTCGCGGGTATTCGCAGGCGACTCCGGCCGGTGTGATTGACTTCGACGCCGGGGAAACACCCCGATCAATGACGAGGAGAACCTTTCAATGAAAAACATGCTGGCCGAATTCAAGGACTTCATCAACAAGGGAAGTCTGGTCGATCTCGCGATCGCCTTCATCATGGCCCTGTTCTTCGCCCCGATCATCACGGCGATCGTCGATGGGGTGATCATGAACCTGATCGCGGCCCTCTTCGGCAAGCCGAACTTCGACTCGATCCACATCGACGTCGGTGACGCCGAGTTGCTGATCGGCACCGTGATCACCGCGATCGTCCAGTTCCTGATCGTGGCGTTCGTCTGCTTCCTGATCGTCAAGCAGGTCAACAAGATGCAGGGCCCCGAGGAAGAGGAGGACGCAGGCCCGACCGAAGTCGAGCTGCTGACCCAGATCCGGGATTCGCTGCGGTCCGGCACGGCCTGAGACAGTCGGCGCCTCCCGGATCCGCCGCCGGGACGCACTGAGCCGAGACACCCGCGACGACCACGGTCGTCGCGGGTGTCTCGCGTCCGGGGCCCTTTTTGTGTCGGGTTGACGTGTCGTGGCGAGGCCACTGCGCTTCAATGGGCGGCGTATGCGCCGTGCATTGATCGCCCTCCTCGGCCTGGCCGCCGCCTGCGGTTCGGTCGGCACCGCCGAGGAGTCGCCGACGACGCCGGTACCCACCCCCCGACCCACCGTGCCCGGCGTCGGTGAACTCCCGGACACGATCCCCGCGGTACGTGGTATCCGGGACGAACCGCTCGTCGTGATCACACGGCCCGTGACCCGTGAAGGTGTGTTGGTCGAGCTCGTCGGTGACCGCGTCGGGGGCAACCGGCTCCTGCTGATCGGCGATTCGATCTTCGCCGGGACCGCGCGCCGCTACGGCGGGGAGATGTGTGCCGGGCTCGTCCCGCTCGGTTGGGCGGTCGCCGTCGAGGCCGAGGCGGGGCGGTTCGTCGAATTCGGTGCGAAGGTCGTCGGGCGGCTCGTGCCCGAGGCGACCGACACGACGACGACGCGGGCCCCGGCCGGCGACGAGGACTGGGATGCGGCCGCGGTCTTCCTGGGGAGCAACTACAACGGCGACCGTGAGAACTTCGAGGCGAAGATGCGCACGATCCTCGACCGGCTCGCGCCCCGCCCGACGCTGCTGTACACCGTGACGGAGTACCGCGAGGACTGGGCGGAGGTGAACGAGGTGATCGCCGAACTCGGCGAGGAGTACGCCAACGTGACGATCATCGACTGGGAGGAGGTCGCGCGGACGCCCGGCGTGTTGATGGCGGACGGCCTGCACCCCGGCGACGAGGGCGAACAGGTGCTCGTCGAGTTGACGGCCGCGGCGCTCGGCCGGGCGCAGGTCGGCGACGGGGAGTGCCTGCGCGAGACGTTCCGCGACGACTCGGCGATCGGCGACGCGCAGGGCACGCCGAACACCGGCGGTTCGTCGAGCAGCTCGCGGGGCTCGACGTCGGGCGGGTCGTCGGGCGGGAGTGGTGGCTCGTCCGGTGGCGGGAGCTCGGCGACGACGAATCCGCCCTCGACACCCCCGAGGACGACATCACCCGGCACCACATCACCCGGCACGACATCACCCGGTACGACCTCTCCCGGTACGACGTCGCCGGGTACGACATCGCCCGGTACGACATCGCCCGGTACGACGTCGCCGGGCACGACGTCGCCGGCCACGACCGCCCCACCGGTCACGCAGCCACCGCCGACGCCGCCACCGGTCACGCAGCCACCGGTCACGCCGCCTCCGGCACCGCCGACGACGTCGGGCCCGTGACGGAAGCGGGCGGTCACCGCCCGTTCACTCGCCGCGCAGGGCCCCTCCGCCAGGGATGTTGCGGACGACCGTGAACGCCAGCAGGATCAGCCCGGCCGCGACGTAGGACATGACACGGATCCTGCGGATCCGATCCGGCACACCGGCACCGGTCGCCACGCGGAACCAGACGTACCAGAGCGTGAGCAAGCCGGCGAGGACGAAGGGCGTCATCGCGTTGAACGACAGCGCCTGCACGACGTCGCCGTGCAGCAGGTGGTGGGTGGCGCGGGTCAGACCGCAGCCCGGGCACCAGATGCCCGTCAGGGCGCGGACGGGGCACGCGACCAGACCCCCGGTCGTGCTCGGATCGTTGCGGGCGACGACTGCGGCGGTCGCCGCGGCGCCGACCGCCACGGCGACCGGCGGCCCGGCGCGGAACGCGCCGAACCGGCGGTGGTGGTGGTGCGCGCGACCCGAATCGGGCGGGCACTCGGTGTGGAGCAGGGCGGCGGACATCTCGAGCGACCGTGATGGTCGACTCCGACCGTAGCTCTCGAGTCAGACCGTAACCTGGGCATCATGCTCCAGGCCCAGGCGATCTCGGTGGAAGTCGGTGGTCGACTCCTCGTCGATTCCGCCAGCTTCACCGTGATGCCGCGCGACAAGGTCGGCATCGTGGGTCGCAACGGGGCCGGCAAGACCTCCCTGTTCAAAGTCCTCGGCGGCGCGGCCGAGCCGAAGGCGGGCACCGTGCTCCGCAAGGGCGGGTTCGGATATCTGCCGCAGGATCCGAAGATCGACTCTGCGCTCGACGGACGCTCGTGCGTCACCCACGTGCTGTCCGGTCGCGGCATCGACGACGAGCTCGTGCGGATCGAGAAGCTCCGGATCGCGATGGAGGAGAACCCCGACGAGCGCAACGTGCGGCGATACCTGACCGCGGAGGAGTCGTTCCGCACGAACGGCGGCTACGGGGCCGAGAGTGAAGCGCGCGCCATGGCGGCGGGCCTCGGCATCCCCGACGAGCGACTCGACCTGCCGATCAGCACGCTGTCCGGCGGCGAGCGCCGACGCGTCGAGCTCGCGCGGATCCTGTTCGCCGGCTCGGACATCCTGTGTCTCGACGAACCGACGAACCACCTCGACATCGACGCGAAGGAGTGGCTGCTCGAGTTCCTGCGTCAGTACAAGGGCGCCTTGCTCGTGATCTCCCACGACCTCGAACTGCTCGACGAGGCGATCACCCGCGTCATCCACCTCGATCGCGCCAGCGAGACCGCGGTCGGCCAGATCTTCGAGTACAAGGGCACGTATTCGCAGTACAAGCGGGCGCGGGCGGACGACGAGGTGCGGCTCGCCAAGAAGGCCGTGCTGCAGGCGAAGGAGATCGACCGGCTGCAGACCGTGGTCGACCGTTTCGGCGCGAAGGCGACGAAGGCGGCGATGGCGCACAGCGTCGAGAAACGGATCGCCCGGCTCGAGACCGAGCGGGTCGACAGCCCGCGGTCGACGAAGACGATGAACGTGCGGTTCCCGCCGCCACCGAAGTGCGGCGGCACGGTGATCACTGCTGCCGGGCTGTGCAAGGCGTACGGCGGACCCGCGATCTTCGAGGACATCGGCTTCGATCTCGGCCGGGGTGAGCGGTTGCTCGTGCTCGGCCTCAACGGCGCCGGCAAGACGAGCCTGCTGCGAATCCTCGCCGGTGAAACGCGCGCCGACCTCGGGCACTTCGAGTTCGGCTACCACGTCCACGCCGGGTACTACGCGCAGGAGCACGACAATCTGCGGGTGCACGACTCGCTGCTCGACAACATCCGTCGCGCGGTGCCCTCCGACGTCGAGCTCACCGAGACGCAGTTGCGCGGGCTGCTCGGCATGTTCGGCCTGTCCGGTGACAAGGTGTTCCAGGAATCCGGCACCTTGTCCGGCGGTGAGAAGACGAAGCTGGCGCTCGCGATGCTGATGGTCGGGCGGAACAACCTGTTGCTGCTCGACGAGCCGACGAACAACCTCGATCCGCCGTCGCGCGACGCCGTCGCCACGGCGTTGGTCGACTGGCCGGGTGCGATCATCCTCGTCAGCCACGACGAGGAGTTCGTGCGTGAGCTGCAACCGACGAAGGTGTTGCTGATGCCGGACGGCGACGTCGACTACTTCAGCGATGACTGGCTCGACCTCGTCGCGATGAGCTGATCGTTCGCCGGGGCGGTTACGTTCGCCGCATGCGCATTGGATACTTCGGAGGCACGGTCAACGAGGGCACGATCGACGACTGCGTCGACGAGGCCCGTCAGGCGGAGGCCGATGGGTTCGCCTCGTACTGGGCGCCGAACATCTTCGGGCACGACGCGTTGACCGTTCTGGCGATCATCGGGCGCGAGGTACCGAGGATCGAACTCGGCACCTCCGTCGTGCCGACGTATCCGCGGCATCCGATGGCGATCGCGCAGCAGTGTCTCACCGTCAATGCGGCGTGCGGCGGCCGGTTGACGCTCGGCATCGGGCTGAGCCACAGGGTGGTCATCGAGAACATGTTGGGGATGAGCTACGACAAGCCGATCCGCCACATTCGCGACTACCTCAGCATCCTCGGCCCGCTCTCCCAGGGCGAGCCGTCCCGCTACAAGGGCGAGGAGTACACGACCTACGGGGCGATCACGGCGAAGGGCGCGCCCCCGTTCGACACGGTCGTCGCCGCGCTCGGGCCCCAGATGTTGAAGGCGACCGCCGAGCTGGCGGCCGGAACGATCACGTGGTGCACGGGTCCGAAGACCCTCGGCGACTACATCGTGCCGACGATCACCGCCGCGGCGGAGGCGGCTGACCGGCCGGCGCCGCGCGTCATCGCCGCGCTGCCGGTGTGCGTCACCGACGACTTCGAGGGGGCGAAGGCGAGGGCGGCCAAGGTGTTCGAGGTGTACGGCTCGTTGCCGTCGTATCGCGCGATGCTCGATCGTGAGGGTGCCGCCGGCCCGGAGGACGTCGCGATCACCGGCACGGAGTCCGAGGTCGTCGACCGCATCGCGGCACTCGCGGACGTCGGCGTCACCGAGTTCGCTGCAGTCGAGTTCCCCGGCGACGCAGACGAAGCCGCGGCGACACGCGAGGCGATCAAGTCCCTGATCGCGCGCTCCGCCTGACCGCCTGCCCGCCTGCCCGCCGGCGGTGCCGCACCTGTACCCAAGCGCCCCCTGCGGCGGGCCCGATGTGGGTCGTCGCTTCACCTCTGTTCGATTTGGGGTGGGCGCCACGTGTTCCGGGTGGGGGCGTGAAGGGGCCGCCGACGTCACCCGTCGGCAGGAATTGGTCGTCTGTATGGGTGAAGTGCACTGCGCGATCCGAATCGGGCCGGCACCCGACGAAGCCAATGAGGAGGGAGAGATGCATCGGCGACTGGCCTCCACGGTGCTTGTCCTGGCCATCACCGCAGCATCGTGCGGATCGGCCGACGGGTCGACCGGCCCCGTCGAATCGTCTCGACCCCTCGACGCTTCCGCACCGGCCGGGGCAATCGTGTTGAACGGAACGGGGTGTTCCTCCACCATCCCGAGCCGCTCGGCAAGCGGCAACGTGGGCTTTGAAATCCAGAACCAGACCACCACCAAGATGGCGGTCATCATGGGCAGCTACGCCGAGGGGTACGAGCGCGGTGACCTGGTGTCGTACGGCCGTGACGTCTCGACCCGCCCGGACTTCCTCGTGAACCCGGAGATCTACGAAGTAGCCCCCGACAGCAACCGCCAGATCACCGTCGAACGGGAACCGGGTCGCTACTTCACCATCTGCATGGACACACCGTCCACCATGATCGTCCTCGACGACCTCGTCATCGGTGCGAACGACGACCCGGATCTCAGCGGTCCGGACCCCGGTCCATAATCACGCGCCCCGAACGCGATGAGCGAAACCCCGCCGTGCCGTGGCTTCGCTCATCTGCTCGTCATCCCGGTAGGAGCGATGAGCGAACTCCCGCCGCCGTGGGATCTGGCTCATCGCTCGGGTCCAACTGCACACCCTCGGCAACCTCACCGTCTACGTCCATGTGCCGAGCCGAGTTCGCATTGTTTCACGAGCTGGCAATGCCGCCGGCCCGCCGCGTCCGACCGGCGCAGCCCGGCGCTTCCATGCCCGACGAGCGCCCTGTGCGATCGTGTCGGGATGGGACTGGATGAAGAACTCGCGACCCTCGAGGAGGGCATGTGGCGCCACGAGACTCGCAGCGATCGAAGCTGGATGGACGCCCACCTCGCGGATGAATTCGTCGAGTTCGGCCGGTCCGGCCGGCGCTACACGCGCGCCGAGATCATCGACGTCGACATCGGCCCCTTCGAAGCGACCCTTCCGCTACGTGATCTGACGATCCGATGGCTCGGCGACCATCACGCCCTGGTGACCTACCAGAGCGAGATCGGCGGACATCGAGCGAATCGCAGCTCGATCTGGCGCCACGGCGACTCTGGGTGGCTGATGGAGTTCCACCAAGGGACGCCGACGTCCAGCGAATCGTCGTGACCGAGCGCACGGCGATCCGGCGCGTTCGGTTGCCTTGCCAGCCCCGCCGGTGCGCTCAGCCGAGCGCGACCGGCATCGACGCAGCCGCGCGCACCTGGGCGTAGAAGTCGTTGCCTTTGTCGTCGACGACGATGAACGCCGGGAAGTTCTCGACCTCGATCTTCCACACCGCCTCCATCCCGAGCTCGGGGTACTCGAGCACGTCGACCTTGGTGATGTTGTCGAGCGCGAGGCGGGCCGCCGGGCCGCCGATCGAGCCGAGGTAGAACCCGCCGTGAGTCGCACAGGAGTCGGTGACCTGCTTCGAGCGATTGCCCTTGGCGAGCATCACCATCGAGCCGCCGGCAGCCTGGAACTGCTCGACGTAGGCGTCCATCCGGCCGGCGGTGGTCGGCCCGAACGAACCGGACGCATACCCCTCCGGAGTCTTCGCCGGCCCGGCGTAGTACACCGCGTGGTCGCGGAGGTACTGCGGCATCGGCTCACCCGCATCGAGCCGCTCCTTGATCTTCGCGTGGGCGATGTCGCGGGCGACGACGATCGGGCCGGTCAGCATGATGCGTGTCGTCACGGGATACTTCGAGAGCTCGGCGCGGATGTCGGCCATCGGCCGGTTCAGGTCGATGAGCACCGGCTCCGCGTCGTCGAGATGCTCCTCGGTGACGTCGGGCAGGAACCGCGCAGGGTCCTTTTCGAGTTGCTCGAGGAACAGGCCGTCCTTCGTGATCTTGCCGAGCGCCTGGCGATCCGCGGAGCAGGACACCGCGATGCCGACCGGGCAGGACGCGCCGTGGCGGGGGAGGCGGATGATCCGCACGTCGTGGCAGAAGTACTTGCCGCCGAACTGCGCGCCGATCCCCGTGCTCTGCGCGAGCTGGAGCACCTTGCGTTCGAGTTCGACATCGCGGAAACCTTGCCCGCCCGGTGACCCTTCGGTCGGCAGCGCGTCGAGAAACCGCGTCGTGGCGAGCTTGGCCGTCTCGACGGCGAACTCCGCCGAGGTGCCGCCGATGACGATGCCGAGGTGGTACGGCGGGCAGGCCGACGTGCCGAGCGACTGGATCTTGTCGAAGATCCACGGCAGCAGTGTCGCCTCGTTGAGGAGCGCCTTCGTCTCCTGGTAGAGGAAGCTCTTGTTCGCCGAGCCCCCGCCCTTGGCCATGAACAGGAACTTGTACGTGTCACCGTCGACGGCGGAGATCTTGATCTCGGCGGGCAGGTTGGTGCCGGTGTTGCGCTCGGTGTACATGTCGAGCGGGGCCATCTGGCTGTACCGCAAGTTCGACGTCTGGTACGTGTCGTGGATGCCGCGAGCGATCGCCGCCTCGTCGCCGCCACCGGTGAACACCCGCTCTCCCTTCTTCGCCTTCACGATCGCCGTGCCGGTGTCCTGGCACATCGGCAGCACACCGGCGGCGGCGATCGACGCGTTCTTCAGCAGGTCGAGCGCGACGAAGCGGTCGTTGTCGGACGCTTCCGGATCGTCGAGGATGTTTCGCAGTTGCTGAAGGTGCGATGACCGCAGGAAGTGTGCGATGTCGCGCATCGCCGTGGCGGTGAGCTGGGTGATCGCTTCCGGTTCGACTCTGAGGAATGGGCCCTCCGACGTGTCGAACGTCGACACGCCCTCGGTGCCGACGAGCCGGTACTGGGTGTCGTCCGGGCCGAGCGGGAGCAATTCGGTGAAGTCGAACTCGGGGTCACTGGCCATGTCGCCGAGCCTATGGAGTCAAAGTTGTGTCAGACACAACTTTGACTGGGCGGTCACTTCGTCCGGTAGACGAGGTCGGTCTGCTCGTCGACGTCGAGGGGGTCGATCGGGGCGGCGCCGCGGAAGACCGAGTCGAGGAACGTGACGGCGAACGTGTTCGTGATCGCCTGCGCGCGCTCGATCGGCATGTCGTCCGCGCTGCAGCCTTCCTCGGCGAACAGCTCGATCGTCTCGATCACGACGTCGAGGACGTCGGGCAGCTGCGGGATGGAGTCCTGATATGCGCAGATGTCGGTGAACGTCTGGTGTTCGGCCGCGACGAGGTCGACGCGGTACGCCGGTGAGCTGGCCGTCAATTCCCACGGTCGCGTGACGTTCGGCTCGACCGGCGTGGTCGTGTCGTCGGTGCCGACCATCACGAGCGACGGGATCTCGATCGACGCGAGGAGCTCGTCGCTCAGCAGGCTCTCGCCGGCCGCCGGGGCGAGGGCGATGATCGCGCCGACACGTTCGTCGGCCACGAACTCGCCGGCCTCGTTGGCGAAGCCGGATGCCATCGCGTAGGCGGTGAAACCTCCGAACGAGTGGCCGGTCACGGCGATGCGGCCGGGGTCGACACTCGCGACGAACCCGACGGTCTCCTGGCTCTCCGGGTTGAGGAAGGCGTCGATCACCGCCGTGACGTCACGTGGCCGGTTCAACGCGATCGCGTCGCCGTCGGCCTCGACTTCCGCCAGGCGCTCGAACACGGTGTTGCCGATGTGATCCGGTGCGACGACGAGGTACCCGTTGCTCGCGATCGCCTCGGTGTAGTTCGAGTGGATGTACCGCACCGAACCGCTGCCATGGGAGTAGACGACGAGCGGGTACGGCCCGTCCGGCGCGATCAGCTCGGCCTCGGCGGTGAACGCCCGAGGGGACTCGTAGTAGGTGCCGGGCAGCAGCGTGTACTGGTGCGGGGCGAGGCCCGCGGCCGCATCGGGTGCGAGTGGGAACCACACGTCGACGGTCAAGTCGCGGTCGCCGCCGGACGTGTCGGCGATCGTCACCGTCGTCACGCCGACCTCGTACGGCCCCGTCGCGATGTCGAGCACGATGTCGTCGGTGGGCGGTGGTGCCTCGGTCGGTGGCGGGTCGGTCGGCGGCGGATCGGTGACCGGCGGCGCGGTCGTCGGCGGCGACGTCGTCGGGGCAGTGGTGGTCGGAGGTGCCGTCGTCGCGGGCGGCGCCGTCACGGGTGGTGCCGTACCGTCCGGCTGGGACTCGACCGACGACGACCCCGAGCACGACGCGGTGATCAGCGCGGCGAGCGTGATCGGGATCAGCGAGGTACGGATCGGCAGACGCATCGCAGCACTGTGCCACGTGATCGGGCCCCGGACCCGGCATGTCCTCTCTCATGGCGGATCGCGGTCAGCACGTGATGAGCTCGCACCGCAGGGCGAGTGCGTGCGTTCCCGGCTTCGGCGCGGTCATGAACGTCGGGCGATTGACTGCCGAGAGCCGTCCGTCCCATCGGTTGTGTGACAGCCCGACGAGGTAGTCGTGGCCGTCGTTCCACGGGACCCATGACGCGAAGTACGTGTTGCAGACCGCAGCTGCGCACTTGGGTGCCGCCGGGAGTCGGGCGTAGTTCGTCCACGGGCCCTGGGCGGCCGATGCCCGATCGAGGTAGATCGTCGATCCGAACCAGTCGTCGACCTTCGTCACCGCGACGAACTCCCCGTCGTCCCACCGGACCTGGCTCGGGTTGACGCCGCGCCCCTGCGTCGGCATCACGGCGACGGCCCGAGACGGGTCCGGCTGCCAGCGGTGACCGTCCCAGTAGGCGGGAGGGTCGAACAGATGACCGCGCGGCACTCGAGCCACGGGCACGTCGGCGGCACAGGTGAGGTCGTGGGCGGGGATGCCGAACGGCCCGGGATCCCAGCCGAACTGTCGATGGCACTGCCCGTAGAGATAGGTCCACCGGGAATCGTTCGTGATCGAGAACCCGTACAGCGATGTGCCGTCGTTCGGGGGATGGCCGACGAAGTCGACGCTCATCGTGGCGAGGTCGACGCCGACGACCCGCGTCCCCAGCGGGACGGTCGCCGACAGGTACAGCGGACCCTGCTCGACCATTTCGGCGACGAACACGTACAGCTTGCCGTCGGATCCCATCGTCGCATCCAGGGGCCAGAACCAGTGCCCGTACTGAATCGTCTCCGCCGGAAACAGCCATGGACGCGGATCGGCCGCAGTACCGCTGCGGAGCACCTCGAAACACGTGCCGGTCTGCACCATGCCGATGTTGTGGAGCACACGATCAGTCGGCGGTGGCGGCTCCGGTGGGCCGTCGTCGACGGGCATCGTCGTCGTCGTCGTCGGCGGCGCAGGGGGAAGCCGGATGGTCGCATCCTGGAACAGCCAGAGGGTTCGCCCGTCCGGCAGGGCGACCGCTCGCTGGTAGTCGGCGGCGATGATCTGGCCGGGCTCCCGATCGAACAGGGTCGACAGCGCTCCCGGGCGGAGGTCCGCCAGACAGGTCGCCGCGGTGGGGACGAGCGGTCCGTCGATCGCGCCGCACGCCGCGACGGTGAGAGCGGTCGTGATGCCGCACGCCACGACGGTCGCAGCCCTGCCCGATCGTGATCGCCGATCCCTCCCCACCGCTGCGCAGAGTAGTTCCTCGCCGACGCTCTGCGGCGCACCCATTCCGTCGCCGGGTCTGGTGTCGGCAACGCTGCCCGTGTGCTCAGGCGAGGGTCTCGACGAGCAGGGCGACGGCGCTCGCGGTGCAGAGCACGAGCACGGCGGGGCGGATCACCGCCGCGCGGAGCCGATCGCGGAACCGGCGCGCGGTCAAGACGCCGACGACGACGCTCGGAATCAACAGCGCCGTCAGTTCGAGTTCCCGGCGGCCGACCTCCCCCGCGATGGCGAGCGCGACGGCCGACATCACTGCACCGATCGCGAAGAACGCCGAGATCGTCGAGCGCATCGTCGCGGGGTCGGTGTGCTGGTACACGAGGGCGATCGGGGGGCCGCCGACACCGGTCGTCGTGCCCATGAACCCGGAGGACAGTCCAGCCGCGAGCAGGGCACTGTCACGCGGTTCGAACCGGCTCGTCGTGATCGAGGCGAGCACCGACAGCAGGACCGACCCGGCGACCAGCAGCGCGAGCACGCGATCCGACAGCGATGCGGCGACGAGTGCGCCGACGACGACGCCGGGAACACGGCCCGCGAGCGACCAGCCGAGCCCCCGCCGGTCGAGGTGGGAGCGGTCGTCCCACGCGACCGAACCGGACAGCGGGATCACTGCGATCACGATCGCCACCGGGATGAAGTCGGGGTCGACGATCGCAAGGACGGCCGAGGACATCATCCCGAGACCGATTCCCAGCGATGCCTGCGTGGCCGCTCCCAGGAACACGATCAGGACGCACGCGAGCAGCGCACCGAGCGACAAACCGATCATTGCCCGTCGCTCCGTTTGATCCGCTTCGGTTCGGCGGTCGCGGGATCTACGGGCCAGCGATGTTTCGGATATCGGCCCGCCATCTCCTTGCGAACGTCGGACCATGAACCCGACCAGAACCCGGGCAGGTCGGCGGTGACCTGGATGGGCCGGTCGGCCGGCGACAACAGCTCGAGGCGTACCGGCCGACCGCCGGCGGTGGGGTGGACGGTCACGCCGAACAGGTCCTGGACCCGGACCGACGCCGTCGGCTGCTCGCCCGAGTAGTCGATCCGCACGGCGCGTCCCGTCGGCAGCGCGAGCATCGGCGGGGCCAACTCGTCGAGTCGGGAACCGTCGGGCCACGGGAGTTGCGACCGCAGCACGGTCGTCACGTCGAGTCGTTCGAGGTCGGCGCGGCAGACCGCGCCGTGGAGGTACGGCGCAAGCCACGTGTCGACCGTCGCGAGGAGCGCGGGAACCGACCAGTCCGGCCACGGATCACCGGCGTTGGCGTGGAGGAACTCGACGCGCCGGCGCAGTGCGATCGCAGCATCGGTCCACCGGAGTGCGTCGAGGTCGGTGGCGATGACGTGCCCGAGCAGCGCCGCAGTCGCACTGTCGCCCGGAGGTGGCGGACCCTGCTGCACGCCCAGCCGGATCGCGCCGAGGCGCCGCTCGACGCGCTCGACGAGATCGTCGCGGTCGGCGTCCCAGGCGACCGATCGCTGCTCGATGATGTCGTCGGCATGCGTCTCGATCACGGCGTCAGCGTCGACCGCGGCCGCTCGACGGATGCGGGCCCTGTCGCGTTTGCCGTCCAGATCCGCCGCGACGATGAACGGCTCCCGGCTGAGTGGGTCGTTCTCCGGCAGGAACGCGCTGCTCCCGGAACGAAGGTGGTACTGGCCGCCGCGGCGGTGGGCGGCGAGCCGGTCCGGGTAGGCGAGCAGGAGCACCGCACCCGTGCGATCGGCGTCGACGTCGTCGCGGTCGAACCGAATCCGGGCTCGGCGAGCCAGGTCGGCCGCCCGGTCGCGCAGCCGGTGAACGGCACCGCGATCAGCGCGGTCGTGGCCGCCGGCGCCGGAGACGACGCCGACGCGGAGCGCGAGGTCGGTCGGGAGGTCGTCGGGCCGCCCCCGGAAGATGTCGCGCTCGTCGACGAGTGCGGCGACGACACACGCCAGCGACGACCGGTCGATCGCGATCATGCGCGCCAGCCGCGGATGCACGGGCAGGCCCAGCATCGTGCGGCCGAGCGGCGTGATCGCGTGGTCGGCGTCGAGCGCGTGGAGTGCGACGAGCAGGTCGCGCGCCTGCGCCAGTGCACCGGACGGCGGCGGGTCGACGAACCGGAGGTCGTCGCCCCCGCCCCACGCCGCCAGCTCGAGCGCGAACCCGGCGAGATCGGCCTGGAGCATCTCCGGCGAACGGTGGCGCGCCCGCGTCCCGTGCTCCAACTTGCTCCACAGCCGGTACGCGTGCCCCGGCGCGGTGCGCCCGGCGCGGCCGGCGCGCTGCTCTGCGGACGACCGGCTCGTACTGACCGTCGTCAGTCGCGTCATCCCGGTACGGGGGTCGAACCGGGGCTCTCGCGCGAGGCCGCTGTCGACGACGACGCGGACACCGTCGACGGTCAGCGAGGTCTCGGCGATGTCGGTCGAGAGCACGACGCGCCGCCGCCCGGGCGGCGATGGTGCGAGCGCGACGTCCTGTTCGGCGAGCGGCAGCGCGCCAGCGAGCGCGTAGACGTCGACGTCCTGTCCGACGGCGTCGCGCAACTGCGCCTGCGTGCGCCGGATCTCGCCGATGCCGGGCAGGAACGCGAGCACGTCGCCCTCGCACTCGGCCAAGGCCCGGAGTACCGCGCTGGCGACGTCGCGGTCGATGTCTCGCGTGAGATGGACACCGGAACCACCGCGCGGTCGCGATGGGCGCCCGCGCTGGCGGCCCGCGCCGGCAGATCGGCCGCCGGCGGCAGGACGCGGCAGCCACGTGACACCGACATCGAACATCTGCCCCTCGCTCGCCACCACCGGAGCGCCGAGCAGGGCCGCGAGCGACGCGGTGTCCGGTGTCGCGGACATCGCGACGACACGCAGGTCCGGCCGGAGGGCGGCGGCCGCGTCGAGCGTCAGCGCGAGACCGAGGTCGGTCGTCAGGTTGCGCTCGTGCACCTCGTCGAAGATCACGAGGCCGACACCGGGGAGTTCGGGGTCGTTCTGCAGGCGCCGCGTCAGCACGCCCTCGGTGAGCACCTCGATCCGCGTCGCCGCGGTGATCTCCCGTTCGTCTCGTGTCTGGTAGCCGACGAGGGCGCCGACGGCCGTCCCCGTCGTGGCCGCCATCCGGCGCGCGGCGGCACGAGTTGCGAGGCGCCGCGGTTCGAGCATCACGATGCGTTGATCGCGCAACCATGGTTCGTCGAGCAGCGCGAGCGGCACGACCGTGGTCTTGCCGGCACCCGGCGGCGCGACGAGCACTGCGCGGCGGTTCTCCGCCAGCGCCGAGCGCAGCGCATCGAGCGCGTCGACGACCGGAAGGTCCGGCAGCTCGACTGGCCGGTCGGCCACGCGCTCAGCCCAGTGCGGGTGAGCCGCGGAATGCGCCGGGGTCGTTGGGGCCGGGAATGTCGAGCGACGTCCACGCGGTGACGTCGGCGATCGTGTCGGCGACGTGCTCCCACTCGGTCGGGTTCCATCCCTCGGCGGAGGCAGCGACCGCGCCGTCGACCCGGATGAACACGAACGCCGGCAGCTCGTTCAGCCCTGCGGCCTTCACGAGTTCGCGGTCGGGGTCGCAGAAGACCAGGTAATCGTCCGCCAGCGGGCCGAGAAACGCCCGTGCGTCGTCCGCATCGGCGGTGACGATGAAGTTGATGCGGGCGTGTGAGCTGCGGAACTGCTCGAGCACCCGGGTCGCGGTGCGGAGGATCCACGAACTCTCGTTGGTGTACGGATCGAGCACGACCGACGCCAGGTGGAACGTCGTCAGCCAGTCCATCAGCGGGCGACCTCGACCGACGCCGTTCGCGACGAGCGGCGTCAGCTGGAGGTCGGGTGGTAGCTGCTTGACAGTGGTGTCGGCCACGGGCGAGAGCGTAGCGAGTGCCGGCCACGGCAACCCAACACCGGCCGTGGGCAGCCGTGCGCACCGCGCGTGGCACGCGTGAACCCGCAGCCGGGTACGGTCACAACCGTGCATCCGATCGAGCACCTTCGGTACGTGGCCAGGGCGCAGGGCGCGGATCCGGCGTCGCTCGTCGACGAGACGGCGCACGCTCTGGGAGCGCTGCGCTTCGACCCCGCGGGCATCGTCGTCGCCTGCCGACGCATCGTGCAGCGTCATCCCTTCACCGGCGCCCTGTGGTGGTTGTGCGCCAACGTCGCCACGTCGGCGGAACCGTTCGACGCCGTGTGGGAACTCGCCGAACAGGTGCGTACCGATCGCACCGGCGCCGAGCTCGCCGCTGCGCTGCCCGACGACGCGACCGTCGTCACGATCGGCGCGCCGGGGGTGATCGCGACCGGCCTGGTCCGCCGCGGTGACGTCCGCGTCCTCGCGTTCGACGCTGCGCACGCCGCGACGGGCTTCGTCCGGCGACTCGAGCGTCACGACGTCGACTACGAGGCACTCGACGCCGGCGTCGCCGGCGCCGCGACGCGTGCCGCCGACGTCGTGCTGATCGAGGCGTTGGCGGTCGATCCGACCCGCGTCATCGCACCGATCGGATCGTCGACGATCGCGGCTGCGGCACACGCCTGGGGGACTCCGGTGTGGCTCGTCGCGGGCATCGGCCGCCGCCTGCCGGGGCAGATGATCGACCACATGGCCGACCACCTCGAGTCGTTGACCGACCCGACCGGCGACTGCGGGCTCGACCCGTGGGAACTCGACGTCGAGTTGTTGCCGACATCGTTGGTCACCGCCGTCGTCGGCCCGCAGGGACACGTTCCGATGGGCCCGCCCGCGATCGTCGCGGAATGCCCGATGGCCCACGAACTGCTGCGTACCAGCGCGATGTGAGTCGACGGCCTCAGGCGATGGCGACGAGCGCGGCGTTGGCGATCTGCTCCGGGAGGAGATCGAACAACCGGTAGAGATCGTCGATGTCGCCGGACTGGCCGAACTGATCGACGCCGACCGGCACCGTTCGCGCCCCGAACACGCCGCCGAGCCACGCCAGATGGTGCGACGCCGCGTCGTGGATCGTCACGATCGGACTGCGCCGTTCGGTGGCCGGGATCAGGTGCGCGACGTGCGCGTCGTCGTGCGGCGCGCGCGCGTTGGCCGCTGCGTCGCGCAGGCCGGTTCGCCACTCGCGGTACAGCCGGTCGGAACTCGTGACGTCGACGACCGCGGCCCGGACGCCTTCACCGTCGAGCAGTGCGGCGGCGGAGACCGCCTCCGGAATGATCGCCCCCGATGCGGCGAGCACGACGTCGGCGGGGCCGTCCGGTTCGACGAGGCGGTACCCGCCGGCGAGTACGTCGGCGCGGAGTCGGTCGTCGTCGACCCGCTCGGCGGCCGCGTCGAACGGCGCCTGGTCGATCGCCCGCGTCGACAGCCGCAGGTAGAGCGAGTCGCCGTCGTCGGTGCCGAGTCTGCGGAGCCCATCGCAGAGCAGCCAGTCGACGGCCCGGGCGTAGGCCGGTTCGGCGTAGGTCAGGCCCGGGAGTTCGAGACCGATCGACGGCGTGATGCTCGACTGGTGGGCGCCGCCCTCCGGTGCGAGGCTGACGCCGGCGGGCGTGCCGGCAACGACGAAACGGGCGCCGTTGTACAGCGCGTAGATCAGCGCATCGAGGCCGCGGCACACGAAGGGGTCGTAGACGGTTCCGATGGGGAGGAGGTGTTGCCCGTGCAGTTCGTGTGCGAGGCCGAACGCGTGAAGGGCGAGGAACAGGTTCATCTCGCTGAGACCGAGTTCGACGTGCTGGCCGGCCGGCTTCTGGTCCCACTTGAGGAGGCGGTCCGAACCGAGGAAGTCTGGCTGCTCGACCGGGGAGAACACCCCCATCTTGTTGATCCAGCCGCCGAGGTTGGTGGACACGCTGACGTCGGGGGAGAACGTCACCATCCGCGATGCCACCGGCTCGACGTTGGCGAGCGACGTCAGCACGCGGCCGAACGTCTCCTGGGTGCTGACCGGCTTCGATGCGAGCACGCCGGTCGCAGCGGGGATCGGCAGCCGCGGCCGGGGAGCAACCGGTTCGTTGTTGAGTTCGCCGCCGGTCGCGCGGCACAGTCGTCCCGCGGCCGAATCGGGCGCGAAGCGATCCCATTCATCGGCCGGCGTGAGCCCGAGCTGGGTGCGGAACTCGTCGATCTGCGCGCCGGTCAGCAGCGCGGCGTGGTTGAGCGGGTCGCCGGCCATCGGCAGGCCCCAGCCCTTGATCGTGTAGGCGAACACGACCGACGGGCGATCGGACACCGCGTCGCACTGGCGGTACGCGTCGAGCAGCAGCCCGAGGTCGTGACCGCCGAGATTGGTCACGAGCGCGCGCAGTTCGCCGTCGTCGACGTCATCGACGAACGCCCGCAGCGCGTCGCTGCCGTTCTCGACGAAACGCTCCCGCAGTGCGCCGCCGTGCAGCGCGAACAGCGACTGATACCGCTCGTTGGCCATGTCGTCGATGTGGTCGCGCAGCGCCTCGCCGCCGGGCCGGCCGAACGCCTCCTGCAGGCGGGTGCCGTACTTCGCTTCGACCGTGTGCCAGCCGGCCCCCTCGAAGAACTCCATCAGCTTCTTGATCTTCTGGTCGGGGATCACCCGGTCGAGGCTCTGACGGTTGGCGTCGACGACCCACATCACGTTTGCGAGGCCGTGCAGGGCAGGGTCCGAGATCGCCTCCCAGACGTTGCCCTCGTCGAGCTCGGCGTCGCCGACGAGCGCGATGAACCGGGCCGGTCGGTCGGTCACCGCGCCGAACTGCGCCTCGATGTAGCGCCGCGCCATCGAAGCGAACAGCGGCGCCACCGCGCCGAGGCCGACCGAGCCGGTCGAGAAGTCGGCGACGTCAGGGTCCTTCGTGCGGCTCGGGTACGCCTGGAGGCCGCCGAACTCGCGGAGCCGCGTGAGGTACGAGCGGTCGAGTTCGCCCGTGAGGTACTTGATCGCGTGGTACACCGGGCTGGCGTGGGGCTTGACGGCCACCTTGTCGTCGCCCGAGAGGTGCCCGAACCAGAGCGCGGTCATGATCGACACCATCGACGCGGACGACGCCTGATGGCCGCCGACCTTGACCGCGCCGGGCTTCGCGGGGCGCTCCCGGTTGGCGTGGTCGATCATCCGCGCCGCGAGCCAGAGCACCCGCTGCTGGACGGTGTCGAGCGTCGTGAGGTCGGGCGATTCGAGGTCGTGCGTCGCGAAGTCGAGCGGCGCGGTCATCGAGCCATCTTGGCCGCGCCGCTCACAGTTTGCGGTGCCGAGGTGCGACGCCGATGATCTCTTCGATGATCTCGCCGGCCTCGGCCTGGCGATCCTCGGTGACGAAGATGCGCGCCATCGGCTCACGGCTGTGCATGCTGAGGTGGATCGAGTAGTCCTCGTTCCACACGGCGGGAACGCCCTGCGCGACCAGTTCATCGGTCACCATCTGGGCCTGCCACATCGGCAGCCAGGCGGCTTCGACGGTCCGGTTCGGGTCGGGCGGGCGTGGAGGGTGCTTGCCGAACACCCAGTTCCATGCACCCCGCAGCGTCGGCATCGGTGCACACTAGTCACGTCCATGAGCGAGCCCCCGTCCGAACTCCCGCCGCTGCTGCGGCACCTGCCGCCCGCTCCGGACGAGACCGCCCTGCTCGACGGCTTCGTGGCGTACACCGCCGAACAGGGCATCGAGATGTACCCCGCACAGGAGGAGGCGGTCGTCGAGCTGATCGCCGGCAGCAACGTCATTCTCAAGACGCCGACCGGCTCGGGCAAGTCGCTCGTGGCGGAGGCGGCGCATTTCGTCGGCCTCGGTCGTGATCACCGCAGCGTGTACACGGCGCCGATCAAGGCGCTCGTGTCGGAGAAGTTCTTCGAGTTGTGCCGGCGGTTCGGATCGGACCTCGTGGGGATGATCACCGGCGACGGGAGCATCAACAGCGATGCGCCGATCATCTGCTGCACGGCGGAGATCCTCGCCAACTGGGCGCTGCGCGACGGCCCGCGCACCGACGTCGACATCGTGATCGCCGACGAGTTCCACTTCTACGCCGACCCGCAGCGAGGATGGGCGTGGCAGGTCCCGCTGCTGGAACTGCCGCACTGTCAATTCCTGCTGATGTCGGCGACGCTCGGCCCGACGAGGTTCTTCGAAACGGAGCTGACGGAGCGGACCGGGCGCGACACCGCGCTCGTCGCATCGGCACAGCGACCGGTTCCTCTCGATTTCGAGTACCGGACGTCGACACTGCACCGGTCGATCGACGACCTGCTCCGGTCCGGGCGGGCACCGATCTACCTGGTGCACTTCACGCAGCGCGAGGCGACCGAGGCGGCACAGAGCTACCTCAGCCTCGACCCGCTCTCGAAGGACGAGAAGCGGCAGGTCAAGGAGATCATCGGCGATTTCCGCTTCGATTCGCCGTTCGGCAAGGGGCTGCGCCGGTTTCTCGTCGCAGGGATCGGTGTCCACCACGCAGGGCTGCTTCCGAAGTACCGCCTGCTCGTCGAGCGGCTCGCGCAGGCGGGGCTGCTGAAGATCATCTGCGGCACCGACACCCTCGGCGTCGGCGTGAACGTACCGATCCGGTCGGTGCTGTTCACGCAGCTGTGCAAGTACGACGGCGCGTCGGTGCGCATTCTGCGGGTGCGCGAGTTCCAGCAGATCGCCGGCCGCGCCGGCCGACGTGGCTTCGACGATCGGGGCGACGTGTGGGTGCACGCACCCGAGCACGTGGTGCTCAACCAGCAGGCGGCGCAGAAGGCCGCTGAGGACGCCAAGAAGAAGAAGGTCGTCAAGAAGAAGGCGCCCGAGCGGGGATACGCACACTGGAGTGAGGACACGTTCCATCGACTGGTCGACGGCGAGCCGGAGCCGCTGACGTCGAGTTTCGACGTCAACCACCAGATGGTGATGAGCCTCCTCGATCGCCCTGCGGATCCCGAGCGGGGAGACGGGTGCGCCGCGGTCAGGAGACTGATGACCGACAACCACGAGCCCCGCCGCCGCCAGCGGCAGCACATCCGCCGTTCGATCGCGATCTATCGATCACTCGTCGATGCCGGCCTGCTCGAGTTCCCCGACGTTCCGGACGAACTGGGTCGGCGCGTACGGGTCGACTTCGACCTGCAGGACGACTTCGCGTTGCACCAGCCGCTCTCCTTGTGGGCGCTGGACGCGATCGACCACCTCGACCGCGACCTTGCCGTCGAGGTCCGTCATGTGACCGCCGCGCCGCGCCGCGACGCCGCCCACGAGCACGCCGAACCCGACACCGGCGGCGCCTTCGCGGCACTGTCCGAACTCGTCCTCGACGACCCGACCGACCCCCACCCACCACCAACGCGTGAGGTAGATGCGTCGTATGTGCGCAACAACCTCACGCGTTCGCAGGAAATGGCGGGGTCGGTCGAGGTCGAGCCGGAGGTGCGCGTCGTGTCTGCGGAGGCGATCGGTGACTTCTCCCGTGCGCTCGCGGTGGTGACGATCATCGAGGCGGTGCAGGAGACGCCGGCCGTCGTCGTCAACGCGCAGTTGCGCAAGGCGAAGGACGACGTGATGAGCGAGATGAAGGCGGCGCGCGTCGAGTACGAGGAGCGGATGGAGCGGCTCGCCAAGGTCGAACCGCCCCGGCCGATGAAGGACTGGATGTATGCCGACTTCAACGCGTTCCGGCAGCACCATCCCTGGGTCGGCGGCAACACGGTCAAGCCGAAATCGATCGTGCGGGACATGTTCGAACGGGCGATGACGTTCGGCGAGTACACCGGCCACTACGGGCTCAAGCAATCCGAGGGCGTTCTGCTGCGCTACCTCTCCGACGTCTACAAGGGATTGACCCAGAACGTTCCTGCCGACGCGGCCAACCCCGAACTCGACGACATCGTGCATTGGCTCGGAACGCTGGTGCGCAGCGTCGACTCCAGCCTGCTCGACGAGTGGGAGCGGCTGCAGCACCCGGATGCCGAGGCGGCCGAGGTCCGACCGCCGTCGGCCGCTGATGCCGAAGGCGCGGCCGACATCACGAGCGACCACCGGGCGTTCCGCACGATGGTTCGCAACCTCGCGTTCGGTTGGGTCGAGGATCTCGCTCGCCGCCGACGTCCGGCCGGCGTCGCCGACGAACTGGACGTCCCCGCCGCGATGACGGCGTACTGGGACGAGTACGACGCGATCGAGACCGACGGCGACGCCCGACACGCGTCGCGTTTCGAGTACGACTCCACGAGCGGTCGCGTCGTGCAGACGATCCACGATCCCGAGGGCCACGACGAGTGGCGACTCGTCGGCCAGGTCGATCTCGCCGCTTCGCGCTCCGAGGATCGGCTCGTCGCCACGCTCGTCGATGTCGTTCGGCACGGATGACTCGACGGACAGACAGGCCGAAACTGCGCTGCTCCCTGCGCCCGACCGGTCTCGGTCTCGCAATCTGTCTCTCGGCCGCCGCGTGCGCGGGCTCCGGCGATTCGACGTCACCGACGTCCACTCAACCGCCGACGAGTGATCCCGCAGACGTACCGATCGTCTTCGATGACCCGGCTGAGATCGAACGGACACCGATGAGCGAGTTGCTGGCGCAGATCCC
>JAHEKY010000135.1 GCA_024644465.1 Ilumatobacteraceae bacterium
CGGGTTCGGGGCTGGCGATGCTCGCCCGCGAGGCCGCGATGGCGCACCGTCTGCACGAAGTCGTACGCCACGCCGGGGGAGACCCGCAGGCGGTCCGTGGTGAGCACGTCCAGCTCGCAGCGCGCGAGGGCGACCCGGAGGCGCTCGAGGTGATCGACGAGTTCGGTCGATGGGTCGCGCTGGGGCTCGCCAACCTCACGAACGCCTTCGACCCGGAGCTGTTCGTGCTCGGCGGCGGCCTCGCCTCCGGCTCGGATCTCTATCTGGGGCCGATCACGACCTGGTTCGCCGAGCTGTTGTATCAGCCCGATCTGCGGCCGATGCCGCGCATCGAGTTCGCGACCTGGGGTCCGCTGGCCGGTGCGGTCGGTGCTGCGCTGCTGCCGGGCCTCGACCGCTGAGCGGCGCCGAGCGCTCGTCAGTCCGCGACGTAGGCGGCGCGCGCACTTTCGATCTCGCGCCACGCGTCCGCCCGTCCGCCCATGCCGGATGCGGACGAGTGCTTCCCCGGCTCCAACGCCTTGTAGACGTTGAAGAAGTGCTGGATCTCCTCGATCAGCTGGGGGTTGAGGTCGCTCATCTCGGCGACGTGGGCGAACCGCGGTTCCTTCGGTGGGACGCAGATCAGCTTGGCGTCTTCGCCGGCCTCGTCGCGCATGTACAGCACGCCGACCGGGCGGCATTCGACGATCACGCCCGGGTAGACCGGATCCTCCAGCAGCACCAGCGCGTCGAGCGGGTCCCCGTCGCCGGCGAGCGTGTCCGGGAGGAATCCGTAGTCGGCCGGGTACGTCGTGGCGGTGAACAGGCGCCGGTCGAGGTACACCTTGCCGTCGTCGTGGTCGATCTCGTACTTGTTGCGACTGCCTCGGGGGATCTCGATGACGACGAAGATGCAGTCGGGCGACGGCGTGCGGCTGATCGTGGTGGCGGACATCCGGCAAAGACTCTCACATCGTCGAGCCGATAGCTTCCTGGTCCATGGACTTCCGCCGGATCGAGAATCTGCCGCCGTATGTGTTCTCCATCATCAACGGCTTGAAGATCGAGGCGCGGCGGGCCGGTGCGGACGTCGTCGACCTCGGTTTCGGGAATCCCGACATCCCGTCACCGGAGATCGCGGTCGAGAAGCTCGCGGAGGCCGCCCACAATCCGCGCAACCACCGCTACTCGCTGAGCAGGGGCCTGCCGAAGCTGCGAGAAGCGATCGCGGGGTACTACGAGCGCAAGTGGGACGTCGACCTCGACCCCGAACTCGAGATCACGAACACGATCGGGTCGAAGGAAGGCTTCAGCCACCTGATGTGGGTGCTGCTCGACCGCGGCGACGCGGCGATCGTGCCGAGTCCGAGCTACCCGATCCACATGTATGGGCCGTTGTTCGCCGGCGCCGACCTGCGCCAGGTGCCGATGAAGTTCCTCGCCAACCCCTCACAGCGGGAGAACTTCGCCGACGACTTCATGGACAGCCTCGAAACCGCGTGGAACATCGGGTGGCCGAAGCCGCGCGTGCTCGTGATCTCGTTTCCCCACAACCCGACGGGCGCAACGGTCGACCTCGCGTTCATGCAACGAGTCGTCGACTTCTGCCGGGAGCACGAGATGATCGTCGTCCACGATCATGCCTACGCCGACATGGGGTTCGACGGCCACGTCCCACCCAGCATCCTCCAGGCGGACGGGGCGATGGAGTGCGCCGTCGAGCTCTACTCGATGACGAAGAGCTTCTCGATGTCCGGCTGGCGGACGGCATTCCTCCTCGGCAACAGCGAGGTGGTCCAGGCACTCGTGAAGCTGAAGAGCTACCTCGACTACGGGATGTTCCAACCGGTGCAGATTGCCGCGACCGTCACGATCAACCAGGCCGCGGAGTTCCCCGACCAGGTGCGGGCGATCTACGAGTCACGGTGCGACACGTTGATCGACGGCCTCGGGCGGATCGGGTGGGACATCCCCAAGCCCGGAGGCACGATGTTCGTGTGGGCGCCGATCCCGGAGGCCTACGCAGAGATGGGGTCGGTCGAGTTCTGCTCGCACGTCGTGCGGTCTGCCGACGTCGCGCTGTCCCCTGGTGTCGGGTTCGGGCCCGGTGGCGAGGGGTTCGCACGGTTCGCGCTGATCGAGAACGAGAAGCGCATCAATCAGGCCGTCAGAAACCTGAAGCGCGGTTTGCCGAAACTCGGCTGAAACACGGCATCGGTACAGTGCGCGGGTGATCACCGTCGTCGTACGCGTCTGGATGCCCGACCGGCCCGGCGCACTCGGTCAGGTCGCGAGCCGGATCGGTGCGGTCCGCGGCGATGTGCTCGGCATCGAGATCCTCGAGCAGGGTGCCGGCAGGGCGATCGACGAACTGACCGTCGCACTTGCTCACGAGCGACTGATTCCGCTCCTGACCGCCGAGGTCGACGCGGTCGACGGCGTCTCGGTCGAGAACATCCGCCGGATCGACGACGATCGCGCCGACCCGAGCCTCGCCGCGCTCGAGATCGCGGCGTCCCTCGTCGAGTCGCCGGCCGGCGCCCGACTCGACCGGCTGTGTGCCGGTCTCGGCGATCTCGTCGAGGCGGCGTGGGTCGTCGCGCTGCGCGACGGGGTCGTCGTGTCCCGCGTCGGAACGCCACCCGACCTCGCATGGCTGCAGGCCTTCCTCGCGGGCAGCGGGCACCTGGACGGCCGCAACGACGGCGGGCCGAGCGATCTCGTCTGGGCGAGTCTGCCGGCGACCGGCACGACGGTCGTCGCCGGCCGCGAGGATCGCCCCATCCACGAGCGCGAGCGCGAACGCGTCGCCCTGCTCGGCCGTCTCGCAGACGCCCTGATCTAGCGCGCCCAACCGCGGCTGCGCTCGACGGCACGGAGCCACTGCCCGTGCGCCGTGTCGGCGGCGGCGCGATCGTCGACCGGCGTGAACTGGGCGTCGAGTCGCCACTGCTGCAGCACGTCGGCGGGGCTCTCCCAGACGCCCTCGGCGAGGCCCGCCAGGTACGCGGCGCCGAGCGCGGTCGTCTCCTGGTCGGCCGGACGCAACACGTCGACGCCGAGCTGATCGGCCTGCAGCTGGCACAGCAGATCCATCACGGATGCACCGCCGTCGACCCGCAACTCCGTGACCGCGATTCCGCTCGCCTCGGCCATCGCGTCGACGACATCACGCGTCTGGTACACCATCGACTCGACGGTCGCCCTGACGATCTCGGCGCGTCCCGTGCCGCGGGTGATCCCGACGATCGTGCCGCGCGCGTACGGGTCCCACCACGGTGAACCGAGCCCGGCGAGCGCCGGTACGAAGTAGACGCCGCCGGTGCCGTCGACGGATTCGGCGAGCGGGCCGGTCTCGGCTGCGTCGTCGATGATCCCGAGCCCGTCGCGCAGCCACTGGATTGCCGCGCCGGTCACGAAGATCGAGCCCTCGAGGGCGTAGTGCGTCGTGCCGTCGGCGAGTGTCCAGGCGATCGTCGTCAACATCCCCTCGGTCGGCTCGGGGCACTCGGTGCCGACGTTCAGGAGTACGAACGACCCGGTGCCGTAGGTGTTCTTCGCCATCCCCGGTTCGATGCACGCCTGGCCGAACAGCGCGGCCTGCTGGTCGCCTGCGATCCCGCTGATCGGGATCCCGGCGGGAACACCGCTCTCGTCGGACGTGACGCCGACGCGCCCGCTCGAGGGGACGATCTCCGGCAGTGCTGCCATCGGCACGTGGAGCAGCTCGCAGAGGTCCGCATCCCACGCGCGGCGACGGATGTCGCAGAGCAGCGTCCGGCTGGCGTTGGTCACGTCGGTGGCGAACACCTCACCCGCGGTCAGGTTCCAGATCAGCCAGGCGTCGATCGTGCCGAGGGCGAGATCGTCGTCGACCGGCAGCTCACGCTCGCGGAGCAGCCACTCGTACTTGGTGCCGGAGAAGTACGGGTCGAGGACGAGGCCGGTCCGCTCGCGAACGAGGCCGATGTGTTCGGCGAGCTCGTCGCAGCGCGCCGCGGTGCGGCGGTCCTGCCAGACGATCGCCGTGCCGTACGGCTGCCCGGTCGACCGATTCCAGGCGAGCGCCGTCTCGCGCTGGTTGGTGATGCCGATCGCGGCGACGTTGTCGCGACCGACCGCCGAGATGACCTCGTCGAGCGTCGCCGCGGCGACGTCCCAGATCTCGCTCGCGTCGTGTTCGACCCAGCCCGGCTGGGGATAGTGCTGTGCGAACTCGCGATATGCCGCGACGGTCGGTGTGTCGTCGGTGAACACGGCGCGGCTGCGGACGCCGGTCGTACCGGCGTCGATCGCGATCACACACGTCCCGGTGGGGGAACCAGGGGCGGCGGCGTCGGTCACGAGGGCGAGGGTAATCGCGATCGGTCAGCGGCGACGCTTCTTGCCGCCCGGCCGATTCGGACCGGTCGCGGTGCGCCGGGTCGGCGCGGGACGCGCCCTGGGTTCGGTCCCGGTCGGCTCGCGCGCGGCGAGTTCGTCGTCGCCGGCGCGCGGTGTTCGCATTTCCTTGAGCGACTTGCGCTGGTACCCGAACTTCGCGAGCACGGCGCCCAAGGCGAGGTACATCGGCCCGCTGATCAGCACGCCGGCGAGCGCGCCGACGATGTTGCTGTCGCGGAAGAACAGCAGGAAGACGACCGCCATGATTCCCGCGTAGACGACCCATTCCCGCATCAGCCGTTCCCAGGGGACCGGTCGGCTGCTGTCCCATGCCATGGCACCAGTCCTAGCAGCCGGCGGCGTCCGGCCCTCGTTCAGGCCGCGAACGGCGGGCGGATCTCCGCAAGGGGTGTCGCAGACCGGTTCGGTCCGTACGATCGGACCTCGTGCGCGTCGGCATTCTCACCGGTGGGGGCGACTGCCCGGGACTCAACGCGGTCATTCGCGCAGCGGTACGCAAAGGAGAGCGCCACTACGGCGACGAACTCGTCGGGTTCCTCGACGCATGGGACGGCGTCAGGGAACGGCGAACGATGCCGCTCAGCGTCGAGACGATGCGGGGGTTGCTGCCGCGTGGCGGCACGGTGCTCGGGACGCGGCGTGGGAGTCCGTTCGACACCGATGACGGTGTTGCCCTGGTGAAGCGGAGCTTGCACGATCTCGGGCTCGACGGGCTGATGGTGATCGGTGGCAACGGCACGCTCAGCGTCGCCTGTCGCCTGTCCAACGAGTACGGCCTGCCGATCGTCGGCGTACCGAAGACGATCGACAACGACATCGTCGGCACCGACGTGACGTTCGGCTTCAACACGGCGGTCCAGATCGCGACCGACGCGATCGACCGGCTGCACACGACTGCGGAGAGCCACGACCGCGTGATGGTCGTCGAGGTGATGGGGCGGCACACCGGGTGGATCGCGACGTCCGCGGGGATCGCCGGGGGAGCGACGGCCGTCCTGATCCCGGAGATCCCGTTCGACATCGACGAGCTGTGCGCCCGCCTGACCCGCCGTCACGACCGCGGCCGGTACGCCTCGATCGTCGTGGTCGCCGAGGGTTCGGAGCCGGTCCCCGGAACCCTCGAGATGGAGGACAAGGTGTTCGACCGGTTCGGCCACGTCGTGCTCGGCGGCGTCGCGACCCGGATCGCGATGGCGATCGGCGATCGCACCGGGTTCGAGACCCGCGTCGTGCAGCTCGGCCATGTCCAGCGGGGCGGCACCCCGACCGCCTACGACCGCATTCTGTCGACCAGGTTCGGCGTCGCTGCGATCGACATGATCCACGACCGGCAATGGGGCAAGATGGCCGTGCTGCGCGGCGACAAGATCGTCACCGAGGACCTCGAGGTCGCCGTCGGGAAGACGCGGACCGTCGACATGGAGCTCTACGAGGGCGTCGCCGAGTACTTCTTCGCCTGAGGCGGTCAGCTGGTCGTCGGGAACGCGGGGTACGCGGGTTGGGACGACTCGATGAATCCCGGGTAGTCGTACACGGTCAGCACGCGGTCGGTCGTCTCGCCGTCTCCGAGCGGCCAGACCTGGTTCTCGCCGTCGATCCGCAACCGGACGCGCTCGACCCCTTCGATCTCGTTCGCGGTCGCGACGAGTTGCGCCACGGCGAACCGCAGTGCATCCGGCGTCAGCTCGTTGAACGCTTCGGTGACGTCGATCGTCAGCACCCTGCCGCGGACCCGCGCGCCGAGCAG
>JAHEKY010000044.1:0-3713 GCA_024644465.1 Ilumatobacteraceae bacterium
GTGTCGTCGTCGGCCTCGTCGGTGTCGTACTCGGTCGCCATGACGATCGGCGGGACCTCGAACGGGCTCGAATCGTCGTCGCCATCGTCGTCGACCGTCTCGTCGATGACGGTGGCGACCCGACCGGAGTCGTCGACGGCGTCCAACTCGCCGGACGCATCAACCGCCTCGACCTCATCAACCGCCTCGACCACGTCGACCTCACCGAATCCGTCGACCGGGGCGTCATGATCGGCCGTGTCGTCGGCGTCGAGCGCGTCGGATGCATCGTCGGTTTCGGTTTCGGCCTCAGCCTCGGTCTCGGTCTCGTCCTCGCCGTCGTCAGCGGTGGCATCGACATCGACCTCCGCGTCCTCCTCGGCTGCCGCGACGTCGCTGTCCTCGTCGGCTGCCGCGACGTCTCTGTCCTCGTCGACCGCGTCGGCGTTTTCCTCGTCGGCGTCGACAACGTCGGCGTCGACGGGGTCCTCGGCGGCGGTCGGCGAGTCGACCTCCGCGGTGTCGTCGGCACTCTCGTCGAGTTCATCCGTGTCGATCTCGTCGGTGGCGGACGCGGCCTTGCCGTTCGGGTGGGTGACACCATCGGTCACGTCGTCGGACGTGTCATCGTCGGCGACCGGCTCGAGGAGCGCGTCGTCGTGCGGCTCGATCTCGATCAGCTCGTCATCGGTGAGCTCGGCGTCGGTCGAACCCTCGAGGTCCTGCTCGATCTTGCTCACCCAGTCGAGTGTACGCACGTCGTTCCTCTGGTTGTCGTCAAGGTTCGTTCGTGGCCCTGGCCGTTGCCGTCGCGTCACCGTGGCGCACGACCACGGTCACGCGGTGACCGTGCCGAGCCCACGACACGAGTGTCGCCCCGTGCAGGTTCGCGAACCGCGACGCCGCGCTGCGACCGCCGTCCAGCGAGGCGAGCGCTGCTGCGTCGGCCGCGGTCTGCGCTCGCGACCGGTCCTGCGCCAGCCCACCGACGTCGGCGATGGCCCCAGCCACCGCCGCGCCGAAGACGGCGACCACCACCAACACGACGATCGCGGACTGCCCGCGTTCTCCCCGTTGCTTCATCTCGACTCCGATCCGCGCGTCCGACGACGACCGGCACCACACGGTGCGAGCGGGCCGAGACGGCCGATGGAACTCCGTTCGGTCAGTCGGCGTCGGTGGCGAGGATCGGAGCGACCGACCCGACGACGTCGCCGTCGTCCATGTTCATCACCCGCACGCCCGTGGCCGCCCGGCCCTGCGATGAGATCTCCCGGACCTCCATGCGGATCGTGATGCCGTTGTTGGACACTGCGACGATCTCGTCGTCGATGCCGACCATGAACGCCGCGACGACGGAGCCCTTCTTGCCGGTGAGCTTCATCCCCCGCACACCCTGGCCACCGCGGCCCTGCACGTTGAACTTGTCGAGCTGCGTCCGCTTGCCGTAGCCGGCCGCGGTCATGATCAGGATCGCCGTGTCGTCACGGGCGACGTCGACCGACACCACGCTGTCGTCATCGGACTTCAGCTTCATGCCGCGGACACCACCTGCCGTGCGGCCCATCGGGCGGACGTCGTCCTCGTTGAAGCGGATCGTCATGCCGTCGGCGGACACCATGAAGATGTCGTCGCCGCCGGTGGTCTCGATCACCTTGACCAACTCGTCGCCGTCCTTCAGGTTGATCGCGATCAGCCCGTCGCGTCGGCTGGAGTCGTACGCGTCGAACGCCGTCTTCTTGACGGTGCCCTTCTTGGTGGCGAAGAACAGGAACCGCTCACCGGCGAAGTCGCGCGTGTCGATGATCGCCTGGATCTTCTCGCCCGGCGTCAGCGGCAGCAGGTTGACGATCGGCATGCCCTTCGCCGTGCGCTCGCGCTCGGGGATGTCGAGGGCGCGCAGGCGGTAGACCTTGCCCCGGTTGGAGAAGAACAGCAGGTGCGCGTGCGCCGTCGTGAAGATCACGTGACGCACGATGTCGTCGACCTTCAACTTGCCACCGGACACACCACGCCCGCCGCGGCCCTGCGTCTTGAACGAGCCGGCCGGCACCGCCTTGACGTACTGCGCCTCGGTCATCACGATGACGAGTTCCTTGTCGTCGACGAGGTCCTCGATCGACATCTCGCCGTCGTCGAAGGTCAGCTCGCACACCCGATCGGTCGCGTACTTGTCGCGGATCGCGGTGATCTCGTCCTTGATCACCGAGTTCAGCCGGTCGGGGTTCTCGAGGATGTCCATGAGGTCGATGATCCGGGCCTTCACCTCCTCGAGTTCGGTCTCGAGGTCGATCTTCGACAGCCGCGTCAGCTGGCGCAGCTGCATGTCGAGGATGTCGTTCGCCTGCAACTCGGTGAACTCGAACGGCGCGGCCATCAACCCCTCACGAGCGGCGGCTGCGTCGTCGCTGGCGCGGATCAGGGCGATGATCTCGTCGATGACGTCGAGTGCCTTGATGCGGCCCTCGAGGATGTGCTCGCGGTTCTGGGCCTTCTTCAGGCGGAACGACGAACGCCGCGTGATGACCTCGACCTGATGCTTGACATAGGCGACGAGCGCGTCGCGCAGGTTGATCTGGCGCGGCACGCCGTCGACGAGGGCGACCATGTTGATCGAGAAGGTCGACTGCAACTGCGTCAGCTTGAACAGGTTGTTGAGCACCACGTTCGCGTTGCCGTCGCGCTTGAGCGTGATGATCAGGTTGGTCTTGCCGCCGGACGACGCGTCGTTCACGTCGGCGATGCCGTCGAGGTCGCCGTTGTCGACGAGGTCCTGGATGCGCGCGGCGATCGACGAACAGCTCGTCTGGTAGGGCAGTTCGCTGACGACGATGTCGTAGCGACCGTTCTTGCCTTCCTCGATCGATGCGGTGGCGCGCATCTTCACCGAGCCGCGGCCGGTGCGGTAGGCGTCGATGATCCCGGCGCGACCGAGGATCTTCGCCCCGGTCGGGAAGTCCGGCCCCTTGACGTACTTCATCAGGTCGTCCGGCGTCGCCTCGGGGTTGTCGATCAAATGCACCACCGCGTCGATGACCTCACCGAGGTTGTGTGGCGGGATGTTCGTCGCCATGCCGACGGCGATGCCCTGACTGCCGTTGACCAGCAGGTTCGGGAAGCGCGCTGGGAGCACGACCGGTTGCTCGGTGGTGCCGTCGTAGTTCGGCACCATGTCGACGGTGTCCTCGTCGATGTCGGCGAGCAGCTCCATCGCCAACGGGTCGAGCCGGCACTCGGTGTAGCGCGAGGCGGCCGGCCCGAAATCCGGTGAGCCGTAGTTGCCGTGGAAGTCGATCAGCGGGTGGCGCAGCGAGAACGGCTGGGCCATGCGGACGAGCGCGGCGTAGATCGCCGAGTCGCCGTGGGGGTGGAACCGCGCCATCGTGTCGCCTGCGACGCGGGCGCACTTGACGTGGCCGCGGTCGGGGCGGAACCCCTGCTCCTCCATGTCCCAGATGATCCGGCGGTGCACCGGCTTGAGGCCGTCGCGCACGTCGGGCAGGGCCCTCGACATGATGACCGACATCGCGTATTCCAGGAACGAGCTCTCCATCTCGTCGTGGAGCGAAATCGGCTGGATCGGGTCGATCGGCGGCGTGTCGTTGGTGTCAGTCATCGGTGTTGTCCTGTCGTGCGATCAGTGGCGTAGGGCGATGTGAGGCGCAGTGGCGCAGTGGCGCAGTGGCGGGGGCCCGGGGGCAGAGGCTCCGCCGGAGCCCCCGAGACGAGGGCGA
>JAHEKY010000044.1:3813-24075 GCA_024644465.1 Ilumatobacteraceae bacterium
CATCGGTGTTGTCCTGTCGTGCGATCAGTGGCGTAGGGCGATGTGAGGCGCAGTGGCGCAGTGGCGCAGTGGCGGGGGCCCGGGGGCAGAGGCTCCGCCGGAGCCCCCGAGACGAGGGCGATCCGACTTGCTCGGTCGCCCGATGGGTGTGAGCCGGCCGTCAGGCCGTCCACAGATTCGGACCGAACGGAGCGCAGCGAGTGAGGCCGAGGCACTAGAAATCGAGATTCTGGACGTCGCGGGCGTTCGTGACGATGAAGTCGCGCCGGGTCGCGACGTCGTCGCCCATCAGGATCGAGGTGATCAGGTCGGCCTCGGCGGCCTCTTCGACGGTGACCTGCAGCAGCGTGCGCGTCTCGGGATCCATCGTCGTCGCCTTGAGCTCTTCCCAGTCCATCTCGCCGAGACCCTTCAGGCGTTGGAACTGCTTCTTGTGGTTCGGCCGTTCGCGCATGAACGCGTCCTTGGCGATCTCGTCCTTGAGGTAGACCTTCTCCTTGCCGACCTCGGTCGAGTACAGCGGCGGCTGGGCGATGTAGCAGTACCCGGCCTCGACCATCTCGCGCATCTGGCGGAAGAAGAACGTCAACAGCAACGTGCGGATGTGGCTGCCGTCGACGTCGGCGTCCGCCAAGGCGATCACCTTGTGATAGCGCGCCTTCTCGACGTCGAACTCGTCGCCGACGCCCGCGCCGATCGCGGTGATCAGCGCCTGGATCTCGTTGTTCTTCAGCATCTTGTCGATGCGCGCCCGTTCGACGTTGAGGATCTTGCCGCGGATCGGCAGGATCGCCTGGGTGCGCGGGTCGCGCGCGTCGACCGCGGTGCCGCCGGCCGAGTCACCCTCGACGATGAAGATCTCGGATTCGTCGGCGTTCTTCGAGGAACAGTCCTTCAGCTTGTCGGGCATGCCGGCGCCGGACAGCGCCGTCTTGCGCCGGATCGCGTTGCGGGCGTTCTTCGCAGCGGCGCGCGCCTGCGCGGCCGACAGGCCCTTCTTGATGATCCGGTTCGCTTCGGTCGGGTTCTCGTCGAGCCACTCCCCGAGCCGCTGGTAGGTCGCCTTCTGGACGAACGAGCGGGCCGGCACGTTGCCGAGCTTGGCCTTCGTCTGCCCTTCGAACTGCGGCTCGCGCACCTTCACCGACACGATCGCGGTCAGACCCTCGCGAACGTCGTCGCCGGTGAGGTTGGGGTCCTTCTCCTTGATCAGGTTCTTGTCGCGGCCGTACTTGTTGAGCACCGACGTGAGCGCCGTCTTGAAGCCCTCGACATGCATCCCGCCCTCGGTGGTGGAGATGCCGTTGGCGTAGCCGTGGATGCCCTCGTGGTAGCCGGTGTTCCACTGCATCGCGATGTCGAGCGTCATCCCCTCGGCCTCTTCTTCGTCCTCGAACTGGCAGACCTTGGAGAACAGGGGCTCCTTCGACGCGTTGAGGTGCTTGACGAAGTCGATCAGGCCGCCCTTGTACTGGTACGTGACGGTCTGCTCACGTTCGGGGCGTTCGTCGACGAAGACCATCTCGAGGCCCTTGTTGAGGAACGCCATCGTCTGCAACCGCTCGAGCACGGTGCGGGCGACGAAGTCGGTGCCTTCGGCCAGGAAGATCGCCGGGTCGGGCCAGAACGTGACACTGGTGCCCGTCGTGCGGCCGCGCTTGGGCGTGTCGCCGACGACCTTCATCTTGGCCTGGGGCTTGCCGCCGCCGCGGTACTCCTGGCTGTAGTGCTTGCCGTCGCGGTCGATCTCCATGATCAGCCGCTCCGACAGCGCATTGACGACCGAGACCCCGACGCCGTGGAGGCCACCGGAGACCTTGTAGCCACCGTTTTCGCCGCCGAACTTGCCGCCGGCGTGGAGGACCGTCAGCACCACCTCGGCGGCACTCTTGCCCTTGTGCTCGCCGGAGCGAAACGGGTCGACCGGGATGCCGCGGCCGTCGTCGTCGACACGGCACCCACCGTCGGCCAGCAGCGTGACGGTGATGCGGTCGCAGTAGCCCGCCATCGCCTCGTCGACCGCGTTGTCGACGACTTCCCAGATCAGGTGATGCAGACCCTGGAGGCCGGTCGAGCCGATGTACATGCCCGGGCGCTTGCGGACCGGATCGAGACCTTCGAGGACCTGGATCGCGCCGGCGTCGTAGGCGCCGGCCTTGCCGGACGGTTTGGTGACCGCGGCGACCTTTTTCGGGGCCTTGGCCGCCGGTTGTGGTGCGGGTTCTGTCACTGGTGCTGCGGTGTCGTTGGACACTCGTACCTCGATGTTGTCGGCGGGCGGTGACATGGCGCGTCAGCCATGTGTTTCGGGGCGACCGGACCCTGCGCCTGGTTCGTCAGAACCGGCTGAAAAGCACCGTTCGCGAGTACCTCCAGCCTACCGCCGGGGTGTCACGGAATCGGGGACCCAGGGCGTCGATTCGAGCGGGAGAATCCGGGCAACGGCAGCCGATTCGCGCTGGCGTGGGCAACGCCTCAGCGCGGCCGGGCGACGCGCACGTCGATGCGTTCGACCTGCACCTTCGCGACCTCGACGAGTCGAGCCGTGATCGTGCCCGTGAGGAACTTGACCTGCGTCGCCCAGGCCGAGTCGTCGGCCTCGACGGTGAGCACGCCCTGGTCGAGGCGGACCGGCCGGACGTGGGCCGCGACGGTCGGGCCGACGGCGGCGTCCCACTTGCCGAAGACCCCACCGATCTGGACCCGATCGGTCCCGCGCAACGACTTCATGATGCCGTCGAGCGACGTCGTGATCGGCACGGGTTCGGTCACCCGCCCAACGTAGCCCAGGGCCCGTGCATCCAGTCGTGTCACCCGTCCTCGTCGACGACCGTGCCGGCGTGGACGCGCAGAACGCGGTCGGCACGGGCCGAGGTGGGCAGCTCGGTCGCCGTCGTGATCACCACCTGGCCGTCCGGGATGTGTGCCAACAGCGCCCGCGACCGATCGTCGTCCAGCTCGGACAGTACGTCGTCGAGTACGAGCACGGGGGCGGTCCCGGTGCGCTCGGTCACCAGCTGGTGGGCAGCGAGGCGCATCGCCAGGGCGAGTGTCCGCTGCTCGCCCTGCGACGCGTGCGTCCGGCTCGGCAGGCCGGCGATCATGAAGGCGAGCTCGTCGCGATGTGGCCCGACCGAGGAGATGCCGCGGCGGACGTCGGTGTCGCGCACCTCCAGCAGGGCGGCGGCGAGGCCCGTCCGCCGCCATGCAGGCTCGTACGTCACCCCGATCGGTGTGGGCTCGCCGGCGAGTTCGTCGTACGCCGCCTGCACCATCGGCGTGATCCGCGCCACCAGCGTCGCCCGCGCGTAGCCGAACTGGTCGGCGACCGCGGCGAACTTGCCGTCCCACACGTCGAGCGTGGCCGCGATCTCGTCGGTCAGGCGCCCGGAGGCCTGCTTCAGCAGCGTGTTGCGCTGCTTGAGGATGCGATCGAGCTCGAGGCGGGTCGCGTCGTACTTCGTCGCGAGCGCGACGAGCGTGTCGTCCATGTAGCGCCGCCGATCCCCCGGGCCACCCTTGACGAGTACGAGGTCGTCGGGCGAGAACACCGTGACCCGCACCGCACCCAGCAGGTCGCGGACGCGGGCGAGCTTCTGGCGGTTGACCTGCACTCGGTTGCGCCCCGCGACGGCGAGCTCCGCTTCGATCAGGGTCTCACGGCCGTCGTCGTGGCGCACGGTCGCCCTGATGACCGCGAGATCGGCACCGGCACGCACCATTGCCTCGTTCGGCGCACCGCGGAAGCTCGACAGCGTCGCGAGGTACGCGAGCGCCTCCGCGAGGTTCGTCTTGCCCTGGCCGTTGCCGCCGATCACCGCAGTCGTGCCGGCCCGCAGATCGAACGACCCCGACGCGTAGTTGCGAAAGTCGATCAGCTCGAGGTGTTCGACGATCACCGCCTCAGTATGGCGGCTCGCCCCTCCGGCGACCCTCCGGCGACCCTCCGTCGCCCCTCCGGTGAGAGGTGAGAGGACCTGTCGCTCTCACCTCTCACCAGAACCTGCTCGCGTCGCCCTCCGGTGAGAGTTGGGGGGACCTGTCCCTCTCACCTCTCACCGAAACCACCACACGCTGCTCGGAGTTGCGGGGTGTGGGGTCAGGGGACGCGGACGGGCATCAGGAGGTAGAGGTAGTCGTCGTGGCCGACGCCACGCAACACGGCGGGCTTCATCGGATCCATCGTGGCGAGCGTGACGTCGTCGGCGTCGATCGCGTCGATGCCGGCGAGCAGGTAGTCCGGGTTGAACGCGACGACCATCTCGGTGCCGTCGTAGCTGGCGTCGACCTCCTCGACCGCGTTCCCGACGTCCTGGGTGATCGCGGTCAGCTGAACCGTGTCGCCGCCGAGTGACATCCGTACCGGCGTCGAGTCCTGCGCCAGGATCTTGACGCGCCGGATCGCCTCGATCATTGCCGCCTTGCCCACGGTGAGCAGGTTCGGATGGCTCGACGGCAGCAAGTTGCGATAGTTCGGGAACTCGCCTTCGATCAGCCGCGTGCTGAGGCGCGTCGAGCCGGCTTCGAACGTCGCTTCGCGCTCGCCGAGCCGGACGGTCAGCTTGTCGACATCGCCCATCACGCGTTGCAGTTCGTTCAGTGCCCGCCCCGGAATCAGGACCTTCTGGCCCGAACCGAGCATCGACGACTCGGGGAGGTCACGCACCGCCAACCGGTACGAGTCGGTGGCGACCATCCGCAGCCCGTCGTCCTCCGACGCGAGCAACACACCGGTGAGCACGGCGCGCGCATCGTCGGTCGACGCCGCACGGACCACCTGGCGAAGGGCCTCGGCCATCGCCGCAGCAGGAAGCGTGACCGCCTCGGCGGCCGGTTCGGATTGGGCGGGGTAGTCGTCGAGGGACAGCGGCCGCACCGAGAACTGCGAACGTCCCGCGCTGATCGACATCTCTGCGCCGTCCGAACGGTCGTCGAGATCGACCTCCACCGCGCCCGGCGGCAACGCCTTCACGATGTCGGCCACGAGGCGGGCCGGCACGACCGCGGCGCCATCGCGCTCACCGCCGACTTCGACCGTCAGTCGGATCGTGAGCTCGAGATCGGTGCCGGTGATCGTCAGCGTGTCGCCGACGACCTCCATGCGGACGCCGGCCAGCACCGGCAGTGTGCCGGTGCGGTTCGTGGCTGCACGTCCAGCCGATCCGACGGCGTCAGCAAGGACATCACGTTCGCAACGAAACTTCACAGTGGGCACTTCTCCTCATGAAGGGATGTTTCAAAGAACAATGTAAGTAGTAGGGGTTGTGGATTGGGGACAAACCACCGTCGCTGCAGCGTAGGGCCCCGACGTCTGTGCACAGGTGATGGCAGCTCGTTCCCCAGGTCGCGTCTTACACGCGTGTGGTCCGGTGGACAACGACGCGTTGTCCACGGCGCGTGCCGCAGTTGTCCCTGGGCGCGTCCCACACGCGAGCGGGGGATATCCACCGGAATTCGCGCGTACCGGATGGAAGCTCGCGCGTGGGGTGAGACCCGGACGCCGGCGTCCGGTCATGCCTTCAGCTGCTGCAACAGGTCGGTGACCTGATCGAAGATCTGCTTGCGCTCGCTCATCAGCCGCTGGATCTTCTCGTTCGCGTGGATCACCGTCGTGTGGTCGCGGCCGCCGAAGAGGCGGGCGATCGCGGGATAGCTGAGGTCGGTCAGCTCGCGAAAGACGTACATCGCGATCTGGCGGGCCGTGACGAGTGGCCGCTGGCGGCTCTTGCCCTTGAGTGCCTCGACGTCGAACTTCAGGATCCCCGCGATGTCGGCGAGCAACTCCTCGTCGGTTCGCACCTTCGGCTTCGTGTCGACCATCAGATCGGCGAGTTGGGTCTGCGCGAGCTCCGTCGTGATCGCCTGACCGCTGAGGCTGGCGTACGCGGTGACGCGAATCAGCGCACCCTCGAGCTCGCGGATGTTGGTCGCGATGTTCGTCGCGATGAAGTCGAGCGTCTCGTTCGGCACCTCGACACGATCGCGCTCTGCCTTGTTGCGCAGAATCGCCGTGCGCGTCTCGAGGTCCGGTGGCTGGATGTCGGTCAGCAGACCCCACTTGAACCGGCCCCGCAGCCGCTCCTCGAGCGTCGGGATCGCGTCCGGCATCCGATCGGACGAGATCACGATCTGTTTGTTCGCCCCGTGCAGCGAGTTGAACGTGTGGAAGAACTCCTCCTGGAGGCCTTCCTTGCCGGCGATGAACTGGATGTCGTCGATCAGCAGCACATCGATGTCGCGGTACCGGCGCCGCAGCGCGTTGGTGGTGTTCTGCCGAATCGCGTCGACGTACTCGTTCATGAACGTCTCGGTCGACACGTACCGGACTTCGTGGTGCTGGTAGTTGTCGTGGACGTAGTGGCCGATCGCGTGGAGCAGGTGGGTCTTGCCGAGACCGGCAGAACCGTAGATGAACAGGGGGTTGTAGCTGCGTCCGGGCGTCTCCGCGACGCGCAGCGCAGCAGCGAGGGCGAACTGGTTCGACGCCCCCTTGACGAAGGCTTCGAAGGTGTACCGAGGGTTCAGGCCCGCTTCGTCGACATTGCTCCGAGCGTCGATGTTGTCTGAGGTCACTACAGAGAACGACGCTTCGGGGGTACCAACAGTCGCGTGATCGCGGGTGATTCCGACGACATCGACGTCGGCGCTGGTCACGGACTGCTCGTCGGCCGGCGCCGTGGGCGCCACTTCGATGTCGATGCTGCGGTGGCCCTCGTTCGCCTCGTCGAGCGCGTCCGTGACCAGCGGGAGATAGCGCGTCAGGATGCGATCGCGGACGTACGCGCTCGGTGCGAGGAGCCGCAGCGTGTCACCGCCGGCGTCGAGGGGCACGACGTCCTGGAACGTCGAGAACCACACCGACTCCGCAAGTTGCGAACGCAGGAACAGGGTGACCTGGGTCCACACGTCTTCGGCGTTGCTCACGAGCACTCCAGGTCCCTCATTCAGTACTATCCATCCACATACTTGTCCACACGATGTGGAAATCCACGAACTCTGGCACGGGCGTCTGAACATAGCAGGTTGTGATCGGAACAGAAACTCCGCGATAAATAGCCGTTACGCTGGGATGATGCGACCGTGCAGGAGCTGTGGACAAGTTACAGCGCTGTCGTTTGCCGACGCTTCGCCGCCGGCGACGACGCGCGGCAGGTGACGTGTCCACCCGCGTTTCACCCACAGCCTCGAACCCCCGGCGGGACGCTCCGGCGGGCGTGTTGCCGGGATGGTTGGGAGACGCGCTCGCGACGCCGTAGCATTGTCGAGTCAGTCCGTCTTCACGGCACACGCCGGCGAAGCACGAGGACCATGGCTCGAAACGTCCGAAAGAGATCGTCGTGAAGCGTACATTCCAACCAAACAACCGCCGTCGCAACCGCAAGCACGGGTTTCGGGCTCGCATGAGCACCCGCGCCGGCCGGGCGGTGTTGAAATCCCGCCGCGACAAAGGCCGCGCTCGCCTCTCCGCTTGATCGCCCGCATCCGTGATCGTGACTCCTTCGTCCGCCTCCGGCGCGATGGTGTCCGCCTGCGGAGTGAGCCACTGTGGTGCACCTACCTCGCCGACGCGGACATGACGCCGCCTCGAATCGGTTTCGCGATCGCGCGGACCGTCGGCTCCGCCGCGACGCGCAATCGTCTCCGGCGACGTCTGAAGGCGATCCTCGCGGCGGCCGATGTTCCACCCGGACTGCTGCTGATCGGTGCCTCACCGCGTGTCAACGAACTGACGTTCGCCCAGCTCGGGGAGCGAACGGACACGCTGATCGCCGCCGCGCGCCGTACCGCGGCCGACCTGTCGGGGCCGGCATGAGCGCCGATCCCGCCGCCGGCCGCACTGCGGTGCAGCGCCGGATCCACGCGGCGATCGTCTGGTACCAGCGCGCCCGCGAAGGCCGGCCGTCACCCTGCCGCTTCTTCCCGACCTGTTCGTCGTATGCCCTCGAGGCGTTCGACGTCCATGGCACGTGGCGTGGCGGCTGGCTCACGCTGCGTCGCCTCGTTCGCTGCCGCCCACTCGGCCCCTCCGGTTTCGACCCCGTCCCCGAACGTGACCGGGCGACGACCCCCGCACAGAAAGGCGGCTGACGATGTTCGAGATCCCCGCTGGCTTGTTCTCCTGGTTCCACAACCTGACCGGCAGCTACATGGTCGCGATCGCGTTGATGGCCGCCGTCGTGATGGCGATCACCACACCGCTGACGCTGAAGAGCACCAAGGGGATGCTCGAGATGCAGCGCCTCGCGCCGGAGATGCGCAAGTTGCAGAACGAGCATCGCAACGATCGCCAGAAGCTCAACGAAGAGATGATGAAGCTCTATCAGGAGCACAAGGTCAACCCGCTGGCCTCGTGTCTGCCGATCGCCGCGCAGATGCCGATCTTCCTGATCATGTTCCGATTGCTCCGCGGCCTGGTCTACGAGCCGACCACGGGCACCCGCCCGATCGCCGACGCGACGCTCGCTGCGGTCAACCGGACCGACGTCGAACTCGGGTTCATCCCGCGCTACCTGGGGACCGAGACCGAGCTCTACCAGTCGTTGTTCGGCCGTCACGACATGCCGTCGCTGGGACTCGACCTCTCGAAGTCGGCGTTCGACGCGATCGGCGAGGGATTCACGACCGGGATCGTCTACTCGCTGCTCGTCGTGTTGCTCGGTGCGCTGTACTTCGGCCAGCAGCGGATGGTCGCCGCGCGGGCCGCGATGAGCCCGACGATGTCGCCCGCCCAGCAGAAGTTGATGCAATACCTGCCGGTCTTCTTCGCCGTGTTCCAGATCTTCTTCCTGTCGGCGCTCGTCGTCTACTACATCTTCCAGACGCTGATCCGCATCTTGCAGCAGTTCTACATCACGCGGAAGTTCTACGGCCACGACGAGGCGCTCGGCCGCCAGGCCCAGCGTGCCAGCGAGGCGGCACGGGAAGAAGCGAAGAAGAGCGGCGACGGTGGAGGCGGCATGTTCGCGCAGGCCAAGCGCGATCTCGCCGCCGCCAAGGGTGACCCGAAGGACGCGCCGGGGGAGTCGAACGGCACCGCCAAGCGTGCCGCGGCGAAGACCGCCAAGGACAAGGGTGGCTCGGCGCGGCCGATCCCGACGAGCAAGCGGGTGACGCCGCCGAAGAACCGCCCGACGACGAGCGCGAAGGGTCGCCCGACCCCCTCGCGCAAGGAAGCCCAGGCCGCTCGAGCCCGTTCGAGTCGGCCGAAGACGTCGGGCAAGAAACGGCGCTGAGCCGTTTACGATCGTGAGCCGAGCGCAGTGATGCGGCGGCCTGTCTCAAGGAGAAGCACAGATGGAATGGGTGGAAACCACCGCGAAAACCCTGGAAGCCGCACGCGAGGCGGCGCTCGACCGGCTCGGTGTCGGCGCCGACGAGGCCGAGTTCGACGTCGTCGAGGAACCGAAGCCGGGGCTCTTCGGCCGCACCCGCGGCCAGGCGAGGATCCGGGCTCGGGTCCGGCCCGCGACCGTTCGGCCGAAGCAGGAACGGCGTCGGCGGTCCAAGGGCGACAAGTCACGCGCTCGGGCGACGTCGTCGAAGGGGACCACCGACGCGGCGACGACGGCCGAGACGAGCGTCGCCACCGAGCCGGACGAGCACGAGCCGGCGACCGAGACCAACCGTGACGGCGGGTCGAACCGTGCGTCGAACAACCGCCCCCGTGGTGGCCGACGTGGCGCCGCGAACAACAAGCAGGCCGCGAACAACAAGCAGGAGAGCAAGATGAGCAACGACGAGCGCCCGGAATCCACCGTGACACCGCAGGAGGTCGGCGACGCCGCCGTGTCGTTCATGAACGACCTGGTCAGTGCGTTCGGCACGGCCGGCACTGCCGAGCTGACGATCGACGGGACCGAATTGGAGGTCAACGTCACCGGAGAGGACCTCGGGCTGATGGTCGGGCCCGGTGGACGCACGCTCAACGCGGTGCAAGATCTCGTCCGGGTCGCCGCGCAGCGGCGGCTGGGCGACCACGAGACGCGCCTGCGGATCGACGTCGCCGGGTACCGTGAGCGTCGAGCGGCGGCCCTCGCGAAGTTCGCAGCCGACGTCGCGCAGCAGGTCCGCGAGAGCGGCACGGCCCGGTCACTCGAGCCGATGACGTCGGCCGACCGCAAGGTGATCCACGACGCGCTGAACGACGAGGAGGGCGTCGCCAGCACCTCGTCGGGCGAAGATCCGTACCGCCGCGTCATCGTCCAGCCGGCCTGACCGGCGTTTCGGCCCGGACCCGACCGTTCGGGCCGTGACATACTCCGACCGATGGTGGCGGAGGCCGATCGTGAACTGACCGAGGCGCTGGGTGCATCCCAGCGCCTCGGCTTGTTGGGGGACCGGCCGATCGCCGAGGTGATCGACCATGCACGGGCATTCGTCGACGCACTCAGCGATGTGTCAGGTGCGGTGCTCGATCTCGGTGCGGGGGGCGGTGTGCCGGGATTGGTCCTGGCGGTCGACCGAGCGGATCTCACGGTGACGCTGCTCGACCGTCGCACGAAGCGCACCGACTTCCTGTCGCGGATGGTGCATCGGCTCGGGCTCGGGGCGCGGGTGGTGGTGATCGCTGCCGATGTCGATGATGCGATCCGCGACGGCGTCGTCGGGTTCGACGCGGTGGTCGCCCGCGGGTTCGGACCACCGTCGTTCACGCTCCGCACTGCGGCGCGATGTGTGTGCCCCGGTGGTGTCATCGTGATCAGCGAACCGCCGATCGGAGACCGGTGGGATCCCGCGCTGATCGACGAGCTGGGGCTGCGGCGCGAGGTCTGCGACCCCAGGGTGGTGCGCTTCCGTCACCCCTGAGCAGGAGAACGACATCGGTGTCAGTTGGGTTGAGGGATGTTTCACGTGAAACGTCGCGCGTCACGCGGACGGTGAGACTCGCGACCGTTCCACGTGAAACATGCCACGTCGACGGCCGCCGGTTCGATCGCCGAAATGCTTGTAACTCGGCCCCGGATGCGGCAGAGTAGGCGCATCCGACCGCCCGAACGGGCACCGATCCGCAACTCTGGAGCCACTGTGCCGGACACCGAGGCCCTGCCCTCTCATTCCAACCCACCGCCGGCCGGCCCGGACGCGATCGGTGACGGTCATACGACCCCGCCGATGACCGCCCCTGCCCCACCGCCCGGCGCCCCGGTCGAGCCGGCGGCGCCCGCCGACGTGATCGCCGATGCGGCCGCGCCCGCGCCGGACGTCACAGCCGACGAGGCACCGGCACCGCCCGGGCGGTCGCTGCCCCGGATCCTCGCGGTGGCCAACCAGAAGGGTGGGGTCGGCAAGACGACCACGACGGTCAACCTCGGCGCCTGCCTCGCAGAGCTCGGCCTGCGGACGCTGTTGATCGATCTCGACCCCCAGGGCAACGCGTCGACCGGCCTCGGCATCGAGAACCGTGGTCTGGAACTGTCGATGTACCACGTGCTGATGCACGAGGAACCGTTGGAGAACGTCGTCGAACCGACCGATGTGCGCAATCTGTTCGTGGCCCCGGCATCGCTCGACCTCGCCGGTGCCGAAATCGAGTTGGTCCCGGCGTTCAGCCGTGAACAGCGGCTGAAACGAGCGATCGACGCAGTGATCGACCAGTACGACTACGTCCTGATCGACTGCCCACCATCGCTCGGACTGCTGACGGTCAACGGGTTGTCGGCCGCGTCAGAGGTGCTCGTGCCGATCCAGTGCGAGTACTACGCGCTGGAGGGCCTCGGGCAGTTGCTGCGCAACGTCGACCTCGTCAAACGCAACCTCAATCCGACCCTCGACCTGAGCACGATCCTCTGCGTGATGTACGACGCCCGGACGAAGCTGGCCGAGCAGGTCGTCACCGAGGTACGTGAGCATTTCGGCGACAAGGTGCTCCGCAGTGTGATCCCCCGCAGCGTGCGGCTGTCCGAGGCACCGTCGTTCGGACAGCCGATCACGACGTTCGATCCCCGTTCACGCGGCGCGATTGCCTATCGCGACGCCGCCAAGGAGGTGCATGCCAGTGTCTCGTCGTAGCGGATTGGGCAAGGGTCTGAGCTCGCTGATTCCGGCGTCGGAGGTCGAACACGATGGCGATGCGGCGTTTCTCGCCGAGGTTCCGACCGCGGCCGTCGCACCGAATCCGCATCAGCCCAGGGTGCACTTCGCCGAGGAGGGCCTCGTCGAACTGGCGGCATCGATCGCGGAGATGGGCATCCTCCAGCCGATCCTGGTGCGGCCACTCGACGACGGTGAATACGAGCTGATCGCAGGTGAGCGCCGGTGGCGCGCCGCGCAGCGCGCCGGCCTCACGACGATTCCGGCGATCGTCCGGGCGACCGACGACGTCAGTTCCGTCGAGCAGGCGCTCGTCGAGAACCTCCACCGCCAGGACCTCACCCCGCTCGAGGAAGCGGCCGCGTTCCAGCAACTGATCGAGGACTTCGAGCTGACCCACGATCAGGTGGCGACGCGCGTCGGCAAGAGCCGGTCGGCGATCACCAACACGATCCGGTTGCTCGGGCTTCCTCCCGGCGTCCAGAGCCTGCTCGCCGACGGCCAGCTGTCGGCGGGTCATGCCCGCGCCTTGCTCGGCACACCCGACCGTGCTCGCCAAGAGGTGCTCGCGCGGGCGGCCGTGTCCGAGGGTTGGACCGTGCGGGCGATGGAGCAGGCGGTACGCGGCGACGTCGGCCCGACGACGCTCGACGAGCCGACCGACGACGGCGGGTCGACGACCACCTCGGGCGTGATCGACGGCGCCGGCCTCACGCCCGGTACCCAGCTGCGCCCCCCGGGCCTGCTCGAACTCGAGAGCCTCCTCGCGGAGCGACTCGAGACGCGCGTCGCCGTCTCGATGGGCGCGAAGCGCGGTCGTGTCAGCATCGACTTCGCCGACCTCGAGGACCTCGAGCGGATCTATCGGCTGATCAGCGGCTGAAACTCACAACGTCATCCTCAGGTTGTGGATAACATGAGGTCGCGCGTGAGGGTCAGGGTTCCGGCGCGAAGGCTGCAGAACGATGTCAGTTCGACCACGTAAAGTGGTTTACAACCACGTTACGTCGAACTCCGATCAAGATGTGGTCGAGGGAAACCCACACCCTGTGTGCAGACCTGTGGACAAAGGGTCACGCGCGGCCGCGGGCGTCCCAGGATGTGGACAACTGCCGGGCGGCGGCCGCCGATCGCGATCGGTCCACGTTCGGCGCCCGCGCCGCCGCCGAGTGGGGCGTGACGGCGGGGTCCGGGTCGGGCTCAGGCCCGATCGAGGTCCGGGACCGGCAGCGGGGCTGCCGTCCAACCGGCAACCGCGTCGACGACGGCGCGCGTCAGGTCGTCGGTCGCGTCGACGACGTCACGCACGGGCCCCAGCGAGCACAGCACGGCCGGCATCCTGGTCTCGCGGAGTACCGGCAGGCGCATGCCGCGCAGCCTCGCGGGTTCCGGCAGCACATTCGTCAACTCGTTGGCGATCCGGGCGCCCAGCGATCGGCCACCGACCGACTCGAAGGTCGGTACGGCGAAGTAGCAGACCTCGGTGCACGGTTCGGTTCGCGCCTCGAACCCCAGGTAGATCGTCGCACCGAAGCGGTTCGCGGCCGCTGCCTGGGCCGGCGCTTCGTACTCGTCGGTCGACATCACGGTCGCACCGGAGAGCCGCAACGACCGAGCGACCGAGCGGCCGACGGAGCTGAGGCCGCCGAACTGGCCGATGACGATCCGCAGCGAGCCGAGCGACGGCATCCGGCGCACCGACTCGCTCTCGCGGACCGACGCGACGCCGGGCCCCGATCCGCTCTGGCGGCGCAGCACGTCGAGCATCCGGACCGTCGTCGCACCGCACACACCGTCCGGGGTCAAGCCGCAGTTGCGCTGGAAGTCCGACAGTGCCCGAATCGTCGCCGGGCCGAGGATGCCGTCGGGGCGGCCGCAGTCGAAACCGACGTGGTTCAGGGCTTCCTGCAACCCGGCGACGTCGTCGCCACGCAGCTGCGGCGCACGGAGCAGCAGCAGCCGGTCACCGAGTCGCCAGCCGGCCTCGACGAGGGCCATCCAGGTCTGCTCGTCGCAGACCCCACTGGCGTGCAGGCCCCGGCCGTTCTGGAACCGTACGAGCGCGGCCTGTGTCGACGCGCAGAACACGCCCGCCTCGGCGCCCGTCGGGGTGTACCCGGCGGCACCGAGGCGGCGCTGCAGATCTCGAATCGGTTCGCCGCGCTGACCGGCGGTCAGCGGGAAGTGGGAAGAAATTCCTCGAGCTCCTGGAGAAGGGCGCCCTTGCTCTTGGCGCCGACGAGACGCTTTTCGACTTCGCCACCCTTGAACACGAGCAGCGTCGGGATGCTCATGACGTTGTACTTCATTGCCAGGTCGGGATTGTCGTCCACGTTCAGCTTCGTGATGGCGAGATCGTCACCGTGCTCGGCGCTGATCTCTTCGAGGATCGGAGCGATCTGCTTGCACGGACCGCACCATTCTGCCCAGAAATCGACGAGAACGGGGACGGCTGACGCGCCGACGGTCTCGTCGAAGGTGCTCGTGGAGAGATGGGTGATTCCGTTTGCCATGATCGGCATCCTTTCAGGTCGGGGGGTGCGCCCGGTGTGTCCAAGGCCGGCTGCCTTGCGTACTCGTCATCGGTGCAACCGCTCGGCGCGGCTCGACATTCCCGCGGGTTCGGGGGTCAGCCGTGTTGCGCCTCGAGCCAGCGCTCGGCGTCGATCGCCGCGGCACAGCCGGACCCGGCAGCGGTGATCGCCTGGCGATAGACGTGGTCCTGCACGTCGCCGCACGCGAACACCCCGTCCACGTTCGTGTAGGTCGACTTGCCGACCGTCACGAGGTAGCCCGAGTCCTCCATCTCCAACTTGCCGCGGAACAGATCGGTGTTCGGCCGGTGGCCGATGGCGATGAACACGCCCGTGACGTCGAGGTGCGACGTCTCGTCGGTCTTGACGTTCCGGACCGTCATCCCGGTCACCTTCTCGTCGCCTTCGATGTCGACGACCAGCGTGTCCCACAGGAACTCGATCTTGGGGTTGGCGAATGCTCGCTCCTGCATGATCTTGGAGGCGCGCAGCTCGTCGCGGCGGTGGATCACGGTGACCTTGTTCGCGAACTTCGTGAGGAAGCCGGCCTCCTCCAGGGCGGAGTCGCCACCACCGACGACGGCGATGTCATGGCCGCGGAAGAAGAAGCCGTCGCACGTCGCGCACGTCGACAGACCGTGGCCGATCAGGCGCTCCTCCGCTTCGAGGCCGAGCATCAGCGACTGTGCGCCGGTGCTGACGATGATCGCGTTCGCCCGGTACTGCGTGTCGCGCACCGACACGGTGAAGGGCCGCTCGGTCAGGTCGACGTCGGTGACCTTGTCCGTGATGATCTTGGTGCCGAACCGCTCCGCCTGGGCGCGCATGTTCTGCATCAATTCGGGGCCCATGATGCCGTCCGGGAAGCCCGGGAAGTTCTCGACGTCGGTCGTCAGCATCAGCTGGCCGCCCGGCTGGTCGCTGGTGCTGGATGGTTCGCCTTCGATCAGCAACGGCTCCAGCGAGGCGCGCGCGGCGTAGATGGCGGCGGTCAGGCCGGCCGGGCCCGATCCGATGATGATGACGTCGTGCACGTCGGACATGAGGGTTCCCTATCGGGTGGTGAGTTCGGATGTGGGGGTGCGGCGCGGCACGCCGGCATCTCAGCTGGCGTTCGCGTCGCGCTTCTTGAAGAGCAACAGCGCCGCGAGGACGAGGATTCCCCCGACGACGAGATAGCTGACGTACACCGACCGCTCGTGCGGGAGCCAGATGTCGCCGAACGCCTGGAGCCCGCGGGTCAGACCGACGAGCACGAGGACGAGCGCGAACATCCCGAGGAAGGCGGCGATCAGCCCGAACACCACGCCGCGGGCGGCGTACACGATCGGCTTGGTCGCCTTGTCGCGGACCGTGCCGACCAGACGAATCACCGTGTCGGTCGTGTCGTCGGCCCAATTCGGGTCGGTCAGGGGATTGCCTGGCATGGCCGCTGAGGTTAGCCGTTGCGGCGCCGTTCGCCATCGGCGGCGCGCCGCGTGACGCCGGACGGGCCCGGTCGGTCGACAGGGAGCGTCAGGGGTCGAGCAGCGGGGTGCGGGCGACGACGTTGCACGTCTCGGGCTCGTAGGCGACCGCTTCGCCACGGGCGTCGTCGATTCCGACGACGACGACGGTGTCGAACAGACCCTCGGCCTCCCACAGCGCCGGACCGACGATGCGATCGACGTCGCACAGCGGGAACGCGTCGGGGATGTCCGCGGCCGGTGCACCGCCGTCGTCGGCCAACTCCGTCGGCGCGTTGCGGACGAGGAAGTCGGCGTACACCGCGAGGTCCTCCGGGGAGCTCAGCACGACGATCCCGTCGTCGGGTGGCGCTTCGTCGGCGCCGAGGAACGTGTCGGTCTGGGCTCCGGACTCTGCGACGGCGATCGTCGCCGCGGACAGATCCTCCTCGGTGCCGTCGCCGAACGCCTCGTCGGCGGCCGCGACGTCGGCCTCGGCGCGCGCATCGAGTTCGACTGGCGCCTCGGTGGCATCGGACAGATCTCCCGCGACGTCGTCGTCGGTGGTGCGGAGCACGCTGCGGGCGACGAGCCCACCAGCGAGCACGATGACGAGGCCGGCGGCGATCGCGAGGATGCGAACGTTCGCGCGCGACCGGCGCCGGGCGTCGAGGGAGGTCGGTGCGGTGACCGTCGCGGCACCGGCGGCCGCTGCGCTCGGTGCACCGGCAGGCGTCACGTCGCGCAGTTCCCCCGCCCGCTCGGGCGTCGGGATGCGATCCCACGCGTCGAGCGCGGCGGCGAGGTGCCGTTCGCGCATCGAGATCGCGGGTGGTTCGGTGTCGCCGAGGACGGCGCGCACCCGTCGCAGCCGTTCGACCTCCGCCTGGAGTTCGGCATCCGCCTCGACCCGGGCGCGTTCGTCGTCGGTGACGGCGCCGTCGAGATACGAGCTCGCGAGTGTGGTCAGGTCGTCGTTCATGTCAGATCACTTGAACTCGTTGGACGTTCGTCGTCATCGGTCCGGTTCCCACCGCCGGCGAAATGTTCGTCGCCGGCCGGCGTCGCGTCGGGCGAGTCGCCGTGGACGGCGCGGCCGACCTGCGGATCGTCCAGCAGGTCGTCGAGCTTCAACTGGGTTGCGAGCATCGACCGCCCCCGTGCGATCCGGGACTTGACGGTGCCCACCGGGACGTCGAGGACCTCCGCGATCTCGGCGTAGTCCAGGTCGGCGACGTCGCGCAGCACGACGGCGGTCCGGAAGTCCTCACCGAGTTCGTCGAGCGCAGAGTCGAGGGCGAGGCGTTCGCCGATCGCCTCCACCCGCTTGGCGGCCATCACATCGACGACTTCACGGTGGTCGTCCTCGCTGACCGAGTGGGGGCTCGGGCGGCGCTTGCGTTTGCGCAGTTCGTCGAGGGAGGCGTTCGTCGCGACGCGGTACGCCCACGTACCGAACGCGGACCGCCCGTCGAAGCGCGGCAAGCTCCGCGTGATCTTGATCAGCGCTTCCTGGCATGCGTCGTCGGCGTCGGAGGTTCCGCCGGTGACGCGCCGGCACACCGCGTAGATCTTGTCGTAGTGCCGGCGGAGCAACTGATCGAGCGCGTTGCGATCTCCGCCTTGCGCTGCGGCGACGAGTGCCTCGTCGGACAGCGGCGCCATCAGCTGACCAGTGCGATCTCGCCGAGTCGACCGCGGAACGGGTTGGCGTCGCTGCAGGTCTCGTCCGCGCCGAGTTGGATCAGCAGGACGAGGATGTGGCGCACCGGTGCATCGGGCCGTGCGGACACGACGGTGCCGCCGTCGTTCGACGCGAGCTTGTCGCCGAGCCGACCGTCCCACCCCTCGAACGCAGACGGGATCTGCTCGGCGGTCGACGTGTAGAACTCGAGCTGATACGGCCCATTGACCACGTCGACGCTGAGCGGCTGACGGCCCGGCTCGGCAAGGCTCGCGACGAGGCCGACGCCGGGCTTGCCGCCCATGTACTCGCCGCTGTAGCAGACGGTCGGCCACGTGGTCGTCGGGTCGCCGTCGGCCAGCGCACGGACCGCCTCGGCACCGTTCTCCTCCCCGTCACCGTCGGGGTCGTACGCGGTGAGTTCGGCGATCTCGGTCGGGCCGACCGGCTCGGACGCCTCGTCGGCGCCGGCGGGCGGTGCCGCCTCACCGGCGGGCTCGAGGCCGGGCACGTTGTCGGCGGTGGCGCCGCCGGGGACCACCGTCGTCGGCGCCGTCGGGTCGTCCGCACCGAAGCGCACGCTCATCCACAGCACGACGGCGACGATCCCGGCGAGCAGCAGCAACCCACCGATCACGGTCAGCGACGGCTGCCACCCCTGGGACATCCCCTTCGCCGGCTTGCCGCGTAGCGCCGTGCCTGCGGGCGGCGTCGTGTCGCGCGGCGGCGCGGCGCGCTGCACGGCGACCGTGCCGGTGATCCGTTCGGGTTCGCCGGGGATGCGGCGCGCGGCCGCGGGCGACCCGGCCGTCCGCGACGGCACGCTGCGGTCGTCGTCGGTGTGGTTGTCGTCGTCGCGGCGTCGGGGTGTGCCCGCCGGGGGTGAGGCCGCCTTCGACGCTCGGCGACGGTCATCCGCACGCCCGTCGACATCGGACGGCGCCCGGCGCAGTCGGCCGGCGGAGAACGGTGCGACCGTCGATCGCTCGGCGGGCGTGTCGTCGACCACGGGGGGACCTTCACGGCCTGCCGCCTCGAGAGCGTTGACGAGTTCGGCGCCGGTACCCGGACGGTGACTCGGGTTGCGGGCGAGCAGTTGGTGGATCACGGTGACGAGGCCGGCCGGCAGCGTGGCACGCAGTCGTGCGAGGTCGGTCGGGTCGCGTTGGAGTCGCGCCAGTGCGGTGTCGGCGTCGGTCTCGCCGAGGAACGGCACCCGCCCCGCGAGACACTCGTACAGGACGAGGCCCAGCGAGTAGAGATCCGCTCGGCCGTCGAGCTTCTTGCCGCGGACCTGCTCGGGCGACAGGTACTTCGCAGTGCCCATCATGATGTTGTCGCTCGTGAGGTCGTCGCCGCCGGCGAGCGCCTTGGCGATGCCGAAGTCGGTCAGGAGCACCCGGCCGTCGGGGGTGATCATGATGTTGCCCGGCTTCACATCGCGGTGCACGAAGTTGTTCTGGTGCGCGTGGTGGAGGGCCGCCGCGGTGCATGCGCCGATGTGCGCGGTCAACTCGGGGCTGAGGCGTTTCTGCGTGTCGAGCAATTGACGGAGGCTCTTGCCGTCGACGAGTTGCATCACGACGGCCTGACGGCCCTCGTGCTCGAACACGTCGTGGACCGCGACGATGTTCGGGTGGCTGAGGCTGGCGGCCGCGATCGCCTCGCGCCGGAACCGTTCCGCCACGACCTCGTCCGATGCGAGTGTCGGCTTCAGCCACTTGACCGCGACCTTGCGGTCGAGGGTGAGGTCGACGGCGAGCCACACCTCAGCCATGCCACCTTGGGCGAGGCGACGCCGCAGTTCGTATCGCTCCGCGATCACGGTCTGGGAAGGGGAGGTCGGCGACGCGGACATGGTCGTGTGGAAACGCTAGTGCTCGGGATCGCTCGAAGTCGGGCAATGCCCGGCGCCTGCGCCCGGGCGAACGACGTCGTCAGACGACTTCGTGGAAGGCGACACCGATCGTGCCGCGCCCGCCGTGCGTGCCGATGACCGGGCCGATCTCGCCGACGACGATCTCGCCGTCGTAGTGCGGTCGGAGCATGTCGACGAACTCGTCGACGTCGCTGCAGTCGGCGTGGAGCACCGCGAGGTTCTCGATCCGGCCTGCGTACTTCTTGACGGTCTCGACAAGGTGGTTGAGCGCCTTGGAGCGCGTCCGCTGCTTGCCCGCCTGCTCGACGACGCCGTCCGCCACTTCGATGATCGGCTTGATCGACAACGCGGTCGCGAGCAGTGCCTTCGCGTTGCCGATGCGGCCGCCCTTCTTCAGGTTGTCGAGTGTGTCGAGGGCGCCGAAGACACGCGTGCGCTGCGCGAGCTCGGTCGCGAGCGACTCGACGTCGTCGATCGTCGCGCCGTCGCGTGCGGCGCGAGCGCAGGCGAGCGCGATCGTGCCGAGGCCCAACGTGACCGTACGGCTGTCGACGATGCGCACGTCGACATCCGGCAGCGAGCGCGCCGCGAGCTCGGCGCTCTGCATCGTCGCGGACAGTGCACCGGACAGCATGATCACGACGATGCCGGTCGCGCCCTCGTCGACGAGCTGGCGGTAGGCGGCCTCGA
>JAHEKY010000045.1 GCA_024644465.1 Ilumatobacteraceae bacterium
GCACGCTCGCGCTGCCCGGCGGGCACGGTGTGATCGAAGCGCGAACGCACGACGACCACATCGAAGCGGTCGTGAAGCTCGCCGAGTGGGCGGACCTCGCGGCCGCCGTGCAGCGGATCCGCCGGTTGCTCGACCTCGATGCGGATCCAGAGGCGATCGACGACGCGCTGTCGAGTTCGGCGTCGATCGCCGAACTCGTCCGCCGGTTACCGGGGCGGCGCGCGCCAGGCAGCGCCGATCCGTACGAGACAGCCGTCCGAGCGGTCGTCGGGCAGCAGGTGTCCGTCGCAGGAGCGCGCACCGTTGCCGGGCGGATCGTCGCCGGCGTCGACGAACCGCTCTCGTTCGACGACGAACTGACCCATGTGTTCCCGTCTGCGGAGCGGCTGGCGAGTGCGCACGACGACGTGTTCTCGATGCCGGCGGCGCGCCGCGACACGATTCGCCGCGTCGCCGCCGCGGTCGCCGACGGCATCGTGCGGCTCGACGCGGGCGTCGAGCCGGGGGAGGCTCATGCCGCGCTGCTCGCATTGAAGGGCATCGGGCCGTGGACGGCGGACTACGTCGTCATGCGCGGCCTCGGCCACCCCGACCGCTTCCTCGAGTCCGATCTCGGCGTGCGCCATGCGCTCGATGCGCTCGGCCTGACCGTCGACGACGCACTCGAATGGGCGCCGTGGCGGTCGTACGCCGTCCATCATCTCTGGGCGGCGCTGTCGGCGCCGTCGTCGAGGCCGCCATCGCAGCGACCGCTGCCACCCACACGAAGGAACCAACCATGAACTCGACCGTCTCCGCGGCACCCGTGTTCAGCGCCCACTGTGACAGCCCCGTCGGACCGCTGACGATCATCGCGACCGACGCCGGCGTCCGCGCGGTGCTCTGGCCGGACGACGACCCGGCGCGCGTCGTCGTCGCCGATGCGACGCCGGACCCGGGCCACCCGGTCCTCGCCGCTGCGCGGCGCCAACTCGAGGAGTACTTCGCAGGCGACCGTCAGGACTTCGACGTCCCGCTCGATCCGGTCGGAACCGACTTCCAGCGCGAGGCGTGGCGGGCGTTGCGGACGATTCCGTACGGCGAGACCGTCAGCTACGGCCAGCAGGCGGAGCGGATGGGCGATCGGCGCAAGGCGCGTGCCGTCGGAGCGGCAAACGGGCGCAACCCGATCTCGATCATCGTCCCGTGCCACCGCGTGGTCGGTTCGAACGGATCACTCACCGGTTTCGCGGGAGGTGTCGACACGAAGGAGTGGCTGCTGCGCCACGAATCCGCGGTTGCGGGCACGACGCTGCCGTTCCGGTGACCCGCGCTCGCGTGGCCGGTGAGGTGGGATGCAACCGACGCTCCCCGCGCGGGGCCGGCGAACGGGCAGCAGTCAGCTGCGGCGGGCGGCTGCGGACTGGGCCTTGCGCTCGCGCGCGGCCTGCTTCTTCGCCTGCTTCGCTTCGGCACGCTTCGCCTTGATCACGGCCTGTTCGTCGGCGGAGCGCTTCGACGTGTCGAGCATCGGCGCCATCGCCGGCTCCTCCGACTTCGGGAGCGCGAGCTCGTCGTCGTGCTTCAGGAGGTCGCGGATGATCGCGGACGCGGGTGCCTCGCCGGCGACCGTCGACGCGAGCATGATCCGCGTCACGGCGACGCCGTGCTGCTCGACGACGCCGGGCAGGGCCTCGCGCAGCTCGTCCGACGACGGGCTCTCCGCGTGGTCGCCGAGCGCTTCGATGCAGTCGGCGAGACACGCGTCGCTGAGGATCGCCGCGATCGCCTCCATCCCACCGTCGATCCGTCCGGTCTTGACCGCTGCCCGCACACCGTCGACGTCGAGATCGCCCGCGACGAACGACTCGAGGCCCTCGCGGTGGTCGTCGTCGAGCGCCGCGATCGTCGCGGCGAGTTCCTCGTCGGTCGCGGCTTTGATCGCGCGGTCGAGCAGCCCGAGCGCTTGCATGCGGTTCTTCACGTGATTCACGGCGTGCGACGCTACCGTGCAAATCCGGGTGCTCGGCGGGGCGGCGCAGCGGGATCGTCGCCGCCGCACCCGTCGGCCGCTGGACAGCGGCCCCCACGCGTCGACTAGTCTGCAAGCGTTTACATTCGTGGCGCACGTCACGACGGGGGATCTCTGGAGGATCAGCAATGGCAACAGTTGTGCTCGACGGCGTCGAGAAGATCTACGACAACGGCTATCACGCCATCCACGACCTCAACATCGACATCGCCGACAAGGAGTTCCTCGTGCTCGTCGGCCCGTCGGGCTGCGGCAAGTCGACCGCGCTGCGGATGGTCGCCGGCCTCGAATCGATCAGTGGCGGTGAGTTGCGGATCGGCGACAAGGTGGTCAACGACGTCGAGCCGAAGGATCGGGACATCGCGATGGTCTTCCAGAACTATGCGCTGTACCCGCACATGAGCGTCTACGACAACATCGGTTTCGCGTTGAAACTGGCCAAGGTCGACAAGAACGAGATCGACTCGCGCGTCCGCAAGGCGGCGCAGATCCTCGAACTCGAGTCGTACCTCGACCGCAAGCCCGGCCTGCTGTCCGGTGGTCAGCGTCAACGGGTCGCGATGGGCCGGGCGATCGTGCGCCAGCCGGCCGCGTTCCTGATGGACGAGCCGCTGTCGAACCTGGACGCGAAGCTGCGCGTGCAGATGCGCGCGGAGATCGCCGCGTTGCAGCGTGAGCTCGCCGTCACGACCGTCTACGTGACCCACGACCAGGTCGAGGCGATGACGATGGGCGACCGCGTCGCGGTGCTCAAGGACGGCTACCTCCAGCAGGTCGACACGCCGCAGAACCTGTACGACCGCCCGGACAACGTGTTCGTCGGCGCGTTCATCGGGTCACCGTCGATGAACCTCTACGAAGGACGCATCAGCATGTCCGGCGACACGGGCACCGTCACGATCGGGGCCCACTCGTTCGGGCTCGCCGCAGAGTCATTGGCCGCACGACCCGCCCTGCGTGGCTACGACGGCAAGCCGGTGATCATCGGCATCCGGCCGGAGGACTTCGAGGACGCGTCGATCGCGACGGATGCGCCTGCGGACCGGCGGCTCACGTCGAAGGTCACGCTGATCGAGGCGTTGGGATCCGAGATCATGGTCCACTTCCGGCTCGACGCGAAGACGGTCGACTCCGGCGACCCCGACGCGGTCGAGGAGACCCATGGCGAGAACGCGGCGAACGCAGTCGGCCGGTTCAGCCCGCGCTCGCCGGCCCGGATGGGCCAACAGGTCGAGATCGCCGTCGCCAGCGAGAACGTCCACTTCTTCGACGCCGAGTCGCGCCAGGCGATCTGGGCGTGAGAGCGCCCGGCCCGGTCGGGCCGGCGCGTCACCCGTCACCGGTCAGGCGGTCGGCCACTTCCGTCGCTTCGACGTCGCGACGATCGCCCCGGCGAGCGTGATCAGCGGCGCGATCGGCTGCACGATCGCGCCGAAGCCGAGGCTGCCGTCACCGAAGTCGGCGGTGTCGCTGGCGATCGACACCATCCCGATCCCGATGAACAATGCGATCACGGCGAACACGATCGCGAGGATCGCGACGGCGAGCACGCGGCCCGCGAAGTAGAGCGCGATACCGAGACCGCCGGTGATCACGGCGAACACGATGACGCCGGCGCCCGGGTTGTCGTAGAGCGTGAAGTCGGACCCGAGGAACACCCCGGTGCCGTTCTGCGACTCGCCGCCGCCGCTGACCCACGGCAGGAACACGGCGATGATCGAGATCAGCGAGCCGACGATCGTCAGGATCGCACCGAGTTGGACGTTCGGGCGCGGTGGCTTCGCCGCGACTGCTGCCGGGCCGCCGTAGGCGGGCGGCGCTTGGCCGTAGGGTGGCGGCGGAGGCGCGCCGGGCGCCGGCGCCATCGGCTGCGCGGCGGGCGGTGGTGGCGGCGTCCCACCCGAGTCAGACGGCGGCGGCGGTGGATCCGTGTAGCTCATGGGTCGAGTCTTGCCGAAGTGCACGGGTCGGGCGTGGATTCCGGCCACCCTGGACGGGGCCCGGACGGGGCGTCCGGGCCTGGTCTGGAAGATTCAGCGGCGGAACCGCGGCTTCAGAGGGGCGTGGTCGAGCCGGGGAAGCACGTGCTGCGCGAACAGGTCGCACTCCGCGCGGTGGGTGTAGCCGGAGAGGATGAACGCGCCGATCCCGACGCCCTGGTATGCCCGCAGCTTCGCGAGCACCTGGTCGGGGTCGCCGACGATCGCCGCGCCGGCGCCGCTGCGAGCTCGACCGACGCCCGTCCAGAGCGATTCCTCGACGAATCCGTCGTCCGCAGCGTTCTCCCGGAGTTCCGACTGCCTGGCGACGCCGACCGACGCCGCATCGAGGGATCTGTTGCGGATCGCGTCGCCGGTGTCGGCGTCGAGCTTCGACACGAGGCGCTCGGCGGCCGCGCGGGCGTCTGCTTCGGTCTCGCGCACGATCACGTGGGCCCGCAAGCCGTAGATCAACGACCGGTCGTAGCGATCGGCCGCGAGTGCGGTCATCTCGTCGACGGTCGCGCCGACCGCTGCCACCGTGTCCGGCCAGGTGAGGAAGACATCGGCTTCCGCGGCCGCGACGTCCTTGGCAGCGGGGGAGAAGCCGCCGAAGTAGAACGGCGGGCACGTACCCGACACCGTGCGCGCCCGCGGCGGTTCCAGCTCGAGGTCGACGAAGTCGCCGTGGAAGTCGATCGGTTCCCCGTCGAGCAACTGCCGCAGCACCTGCATCCACTCCCGGGTTCGCTGGTAGCGCGGCGCGGAGTCGAGCGCCTCGCCAGGGATGTCGGAGCTGATGATGTTGATGCACAGTCGTCCGCCGGCCATCCGGTCGATCGTCGCGAGCTGGCGAGCGAGCTGGGGCAGCCACATCTCGCCCATCCGGACGGCGAGCAGCAGGTTGATCTGGTCGGTGTGGGTCGCGATCGCGGCGGCGAACGCCGTCGAGTCGATCCCGAGCGTGTAGCCGGACGGCAGGAGCACGTTGTCGAACCCGTTGCGGTCGGCGCCGCGGACGATGTCGGAGCAATGCCCCCACGAACTCGCGAGACCAGGATCGGGCTGGCCGAGGAACTCGTAGTCGTCATCGCAGAGCGCGCCGAACCAGGAGATCTCGGGGGTTTCGGGTGTGGACATGGCACTCATGGCAACGGCGCTCCTTCGGATGCCTGGACGATCGCGTAGACGTCGGCCCGGTCGAGCGAGACGCCGAGCGCAGTGGTCGAGTCGGCGATCCGTCGTGGGTTCTGCGACCCGATGATCGCGATCGGGGCGGACGGGTGGGCGAGGACGAACGCGAGGGCGATGTGGCTGCGCTCGACACCTTCGCGCGCTGCGAGCCCGTCGAGCGTGGCGAGGAGGTCGGCGGCGACGCCGTCGCCGGTGGCGAGCGAGCCGCCGGCGAGCGGGCTCCACGCGAGCGGCACGATGTTGCGCTCCATGCACTGGTCGAGCGTGCCGTCGCGCATCGGTGCGAGGTTCGCCGCGGAGAACTCGGGCTGGTTGGCGACGATCGGGAAGGGGAGGTGGGCCTGCAGCGCGGCGACCTGGGCGGGGGTGTGGTTCGAGACGCCGACCTCACGGATCTTTCCGCTGTCGCGCAGCGCCGTGAGCGTTGCGGCGACGTCCGCGGGATGGGTGTACATGTCCGGCCGGTGGATCTGGTACAGGTCGATCACGTCGACGCCCATTCGTTGCAGCGACGCGTCGCATGCGTCGCGCAGCGCGGTCGGCGAGGAGTCGTAGGGGATCGGCGGCACGATGCCGCCCTTCGTCGCGAGGACCATCCGGTCGCGCAGGTGCGGTGCCGCGGCGAGCACCCTGCCGAGGTTCTCCTCGACCTGACCGAAGCCGGTGCCACCCCAGTCGAAGCCGTACACGTCGGCGTTGTCGACGAGGTTCATCCCCGCGTCGAGCGCCGTCTCGAGCAGCTGCTGCGACGCCGCGATGTCCGGGTCCGTGAACCGCCACAACCCGAACCCCAGCGCCCCGACGGGCGCCAGTTCCCCGAGCTGGCGAGAACCGGCATTCACCAATGACGACATTCCCGCAAACTACAACGCCAACCCGTCCAAGGATTCATGCCGAAGGACCCATTTCTTCATTCGGTTCTTCTGGTTCTGATTGCGGATCGGTTCGTCCGAGGTCGAGGCGCGTCGCGACGACGTTGCCTGAGGGGCAACGAGGAGCTCACGCAACGACGAGATCGGGCGAATCGGCCGCAATCAGCCCTTGACGGAGCCGGCGAGAATGCCACGCACGAAGTACCGCTGCAGCGCGAAGAACACGACGAGCGGGACGAACGCCTGGACGAACGCGCCCGCGGGCAGGATGTTCTCGTTGCGTCCGAAGTCGCCGGCGAGGTTCGCGATCAGGATCGTCGTCGGTTGTTGGCTCGCGTTCGCGCCGATCATCGTGTTCGCGATCAGGTAGTCGTTCCACGTCCACAGGAACTGGAAGATCGCGAATGCGGCGAGCACCGGGATCGACAGCGGCAACACGAGTCGCCAGAAGATCGTGAAGTGGTTCGCACCGTCGATGCGCGCGGCCTCGAACAGATCCTTGGGCAACGAACTGATGTAGTTGTGCAACAGGAAGATCGCGAACGGCATGGCGAAGCCGGTGTGCGTCAACCACACCGCGGTCGTCGTGCCGGCGAGGTCGAAGTCGGGCACGATCGTGATCGTCTTGTCGAGCAGCGGCAGCGTGTACTTCGCGCCGCCGACGAACATCTGCAGCAGCGGGATGAGGGCCACCTGGAGCGGGATCGCCAGCAGCGAGACCGTGGCGATGAACAGCCCCTTGCGGCCCTTGAAGTCGATCCAGGCGAACCCGTACGCGGCGAACGCCGCGATGGCGATCGGGATGATCGTCGCGGGGATTGCGATCGCCGCCGAGTTGAGCAACGATCGCCCGAGCCCGGCGCGGGCGCTGAAGATCTGGTCGTAGTTGTCCAGCGTCAACTCACTCGGGCTGACCTCCCACCAACCGGAGCCGCGTTGGCCGTCCCGGTTGCGGAACGAGTTGATGAACAGCCCGAGCGTCGGAATGCTCCAGATGACGACAATGAACCAGAGGATGCCCGTGGGGATCCCTCGGAGGAAGCCGTAGACGCGGTCGATGATGCCGGACGGCTCGTCGCCGGGCTGGCCTCCCGGGCCGGCATCGTTGACGAGTGGTGCGGTGACGCTCATTGCTCAGCCCTCCTGCTGCATCTTGCGGATGTTGAAGATCATGACGGGCAACACCGAGAAGAAGATCAGCATCGCCAGCGCTGCGCCCTTGCCGATGTTCACCCGGTTGAACGCTTCGTCGAACATGTTGTTCGCCAGCACCTGGGTGCCGAACTGACCGTTCGTGGTGACCTTCACGATGTCGAAGACTTTCATCACCCCCACGATGAGTGTGGTGACGATGACGCCGATCGTGGTGGCGATCTGCGGCAGGACCACCCGCCAGAACGCCTGACTCTCGGTGGCGCCATCGATCTTGGCCGCCTCGATCAGCTCCGTCGGCACGGCCTTGATCGCCGACGACAGGATCACCATCGAGAAGCCGGTCTGGATCCAGATCATGATCACCATCAGCCAGAAGTTGGCGTACGGCACCTCCTGGACGAAGAAGATCGTCTGCCCGGAGACCGTGCCGTCGTCGTCGATCTTGAACCCGCCGACGCCGTCGCCGATGATGCCGACGAAACGGATGAAGAACCAGCCGAGCGACACGGTGAGGATGGCGGGCACGATCGCCCGTCCGTACTCCCGTTTGACCAGCGCGTTGGACAGGAAGATCAGGGCCAGCACGACACAGATCGCGAGGACGACCGTGACGATCAGCGTCGGCAGGCCCGAGCCGGTCGACAGCCGGCCGAGGCCGACCCACAGCGCGTTCATCACGCCGGTCTGCTCGGTCGACGTGTCGCGGGCGAGATAGACGAAGCGCCAGATGATCGATGCGCCGACGAGAGAGATCGCCATCGGCATGAAGATGATCGACTTGGCGACGCGCTCGCCGCGCCGGCCGTCGGCGAGCACGGCGATCGCCAACCCGAGCGCCGTGGAGAAGAACGTGACGACGACGACCCACCAGAGGTTGTTGATCAGCGTGCCGCGCATCGCGGTGAACGCTCCGAACGAGATCAACAGCAGGCCGACGACGAGCGGCCCGACGGTCGGGTTGCCGATCTCGACCGCCCGGCCGGTCCGCTTCTTCATCGCTGCGCCGACGACGACGGCGATGCCGAGCAGGACGACGCCGATCAGGAACGGCACGCTCGTGAACATGTCGGTCCAGTTGTCGACGTCGAGACTGTTGCGATCGGTGAAGACCGATCCGTAGTTCTCGCCATCGACGAACTCCTCGGAGTTGCGGTCGAGCAGCGACAGGTAGCCGGTGCGGATCGCGGGCACGACGAGCATCGCGAAGATGAAGAGGATTGCAGGCCCGACGAAGATGGTCGCCCGTGAATGCGTGTCGATGTTGACTCGTTCCGCGTAGTCCGGGTCGGTCGTCATCCCGAAGCGGGCACCGAGCAGCGTTGCGGGCACGACCGTGGCAACGAGCGATTCCACGAGCGAGCCGTCGCCGAGGTCGGCGCCGCCCCACGCGCCGACGATCCAACCGATCGCGGCACCGATCATCGCGCCCCCGACCGGGGAGTGTTTGAGCAGAATGCTGATTCCTGCCCCGATCGCGGCCAGGATCGCCGTGTAGACGACGATCGCGACGAAGTCGAGACCGGGCTGGAACTGTTCGCGAACGGCGACCGCGATGAGGATGCCGGCTGCGAGGCCGGTGCCGGTCGCGATCATCAGCCGCTGGTTGGCGTCCTGCGTGCGCGTCATCACGTATCCGAGCGTGCCGAGCACGGCCGCGCCGACGAGCGGCCCGATGACCCATGGGAGGAAACCGGATCCCGAGCCGACGGTGATCCCGTTCCCGTGCAACAACACGCCGAGCACGGCACCGAGGAGGCCGAACGCGATCGCGTTGAACGTCGCCCAGCGGGACCGCACTTGGTCGAACAGCACGTTCGCGGCGATCCACAATCCGGCACTCGCCACGACCGTGATCACGACCGTGATCAGCGTGCTGCGGATCTTCTCTTCGACGACCGCCCAGTAGAGCAGGCCGATGATGGTCGCCACCGCGGCGCCCGCTTGGAAGTACCACCTGGCGTCGCGAGCGGCGGCTTCGCTCTCCAACGGGGCGGGCTCGTCGGGCCCCCCGTCTGCTTCGATCCGTTCCAGTGTTTCCACGTGACCCCCCAGGTGACGTCGGTTCGGTTCTTCGTTGTCGCCCCGGTCTCACCGGGTGTTCTTGGAAAGACAGCGGGGCACTGCCACCGTAGTGCCAGTGCCCCGCTGGGTGTTCATCTGACCTCGAGGGTCAGGTGGTCGTGGCTCAGCCGGGCCAGGAGGCCTCGATCCGCTCAGCGGCGGTCGCAACGTCGACGTCACCATTGACGAGCGACGTGCCCTCCGACCAGAACGTGCCGGCGCCGACGTCGGCGGGCATCAGGTCGGAACCGTCGAAGCGGGCGATCTGGGCATCGGCGAGGATGGCCAGGAAGCTCTGCTCGAGCGGCTGGTAGACGTTCGGGTCCTGACCGAGTGCGGCCGAGAGGTAACCCGACAGGCCACCGCCGACCGCTTCGGTCTGGGCAGCCTGACGCTTCTCGGCGTAGTCAGCCGTCGCGATGTAGTTCATCACGGCCATCGTGGCGGGGTCGTCGTCGAACGCCGCGGCGAAGATGCCGGCCGTCAGGACGGGACGATCACCGTTGATGTCCGGGAAGTAGAACACGTCGACTGCCTCCGGGGACCCGTCGGCAAACACGGTGCCCTCAGGGAACAGGCCGGCGAAGAAGTTCGCCTGACGGTGCATGTAGCACTGCCCGTCGACGAGCGGCTGGCCGTTGTCGGCGAAGCTCGTCGCGGCGATCGAACCGGCGGCGGCGAAGACGTTGTCCTCGGTCCACAGGTCGACCGGGGCCTGCATGGCCTCCTGGATCTGCGGGTCGTCGAACGGAATCTCGTGGTTGACCCACTGGTCGTACACATCGGGACCGTGGAGGCGGAGCACCATCTCCTCGACCCAGTCGGTGTAGGTCCAGCCGGTCGCCTGGCCGGACTCGATGCCGACGCAGAGCGGCTTCGGGCCGTCGGCGGCTGCCATCGTGTCGATCAGTGCGGTGAACTCGGCGAACGTGGTCGGAACCTCGTAGCCGGCGTCGGCGAATGCCTGCGGCTGGTACCACACGAGCGACTTGAGGTCGGTCTTGGCGGGGATGCCGTACTGCACGCCGTCGACGTTGCCGTACAGCTGGAAGCCGTCGATCCAGAACTCGTCGACGGTCGCGTTGACTTCGTCGGTGAGCGGCTTGAGGTTGCCGGCGCGAGCGAAGTCGGCGAGCTTGCCGGGCTGCGGGAAGTACGAGATGTTCGGCGGGTTGCCGCCCTGCACCTGCGTGTTGATGTTCGCTTCCCAGTCGGCGTCACCGGTGTACTCGATGTTGATGTTGTTCGCTTCGCCGAACGCGCCGAGCACGTCGTTGAGCGACGCGATCGACGGGTCGTCGCGCTCCGGGCCGGTGATGGTCACGGTCGCGCCACCGAAGTCGCCGTCGCCGCCGCCACCACCGTCATCGGGTGCGTCGGTTGCGGCCGGTGCTGCAGTGTCGGGTGTGGTGTCGCCTCCACCGGACTCGTCGTCGCTGCCGCAGGACGCGGCGACGAACGACAGAGCGATCGGGACGGCGGCCAGCTTGAGCCAGCGCTTGGTCATAGATACTCCCCCTGAAGGATTGATGGCGCCGTGAGGTCACGGCGCTGTAAACGCTTACATAACCATGGGGGCGGCGTCAAGTCGCGCCCACGGATTCCGTCACGATACTGCGTTCAGCCGTCAGATCCGCGCCGTGGTCGACCGCACGACCAGTTCGACCGGCGCCACGATGTGCGTCGGCTCGGGTCGGATCCGGTCCCGATGCGCCGCCATTGCGTCCAGCAGCAGCCGGGCGGCAGCCGAGCCGTGGTCCGCAACGGGTTGGCCAATGGTCGTGAGATCGACGACGCGGGCGAACTCGTGGTCGTCGACGCCGATCAACGACACGTCGCAGCCGGGCGCCAGCCCGCGCTGGCTGAGTTCCATCAACGCGCCGAACGCCATCTCGTCGGACAACGCGAACACCGCAGTCGGTGGATCGGCCCGATCGAGGAGCGCGCTCATCGCTTCGCGGCCGCCGTCGATGTTGTAGTTGCCTCCCTCGACGAGGTCGTCGTTGAATGCCATGTTGCGGCGTGCCAGCGCGTCGGCGAATCCGTCGACGCGCAGCCGTGACACCTCGAAGCCGAGCGGGTCGTGCGGTTCGCCGCCGATCACACCGAGACGCGTGTGCCCGAGGTCGGCCAGGTGGTCGGCGGCGATGCGGCCGACCTGAGCATTGTCGACGCGCAGCGACGACGCAGCGTCGGTGACGCGGCCGACCGTCGTCAGCGCGACGCCGCGTTCGGATACCGACTTCGCCACCTCGTCGGAGATCGCGATGTCGATCACGACGACGCCGTCGGTCCGGCGTTCGAGGTGGGATCCCTCGCCGAGGATCCGGCTCAGGTCGCCGTGCGTCCCGACGCCCACGACGAGCACGTCGTAGCCGGCTTCTGCGCAGACCGCCTCGACGCCGGCCACGAGTGTCGCGAAGTACCACCCGCTGAGGCTCGGGACGACGACGGTGATCGTCTGCGTGCGTCCCGCCGCGAGCCGTGACGCCGCCGGGTCGGCCGAATACGACAGCTCCGCTGCGACGTCAGCGACGCGCCGGCGCGTCGATGTGGCGACGTTCGGCAGGTTGCGGAGCGCCCGGCTGACCGTCGCCACGGACACGCCTGCCGCCGCGGCGACGTCTTCGATGGTCGCCCGTCGCCGCGGTCCGGGCTGCCCTGTCGCAGTCATCGCACATCCCCCAAGGGAGCCGAGTGTAAGCGCTTTCACGCACACGAAGCGACTGGACGTGACGCCGCTGCACCACGCGCCGGTCGAATGCGCGAACATCGGGGTCAGTGCCTCCCGCCGACGAATCCTCCCCGACGACCCGAACCGAGGCGGACCGCGCCCGCCGTGCGATCTCGCTGATCGACCTCACCGACCTCGCCGACGATCACTCCGCGAGCGGTATCGACGAGCTGTGCCGGCGCGCCGCGGCGTACGGCACGGCGGCCGTCTGTGTGTGGCCGGAACACGTCCAGCGGTGTGCCGACCTGCTGGGAGCATCGGCGGCCGCGGAACGGACGATCGGCATCGCAACCGTCGTCAACTTCCCGACCGGCGACGAAGCCGTGGGCGCCGTGCTCGACACGACACTGACCGCGCTGTCCGATGGGGCGACCGAGATCGACGTCGTCTTGCCGTACCGCGCATTCCAGGCCGGAGACGTCACGCGTGCGGCGGCGATGGTCACCGCGGTCGGCGATCTGATTGCGCCGCCGGGCATCCTCAAGGTGATCCTGGAGACGAGCGAACTGGCCGACGCCGGTGAGGTGCGCTCGGCGGCACAGCTCGCCGTCGACCACGGCGCCGACTTCATCAAGACGTCGACGGGCAAGGCGGCCGGGGGAGCGACGCTCGACGCTGCCCGTGTGATGCTCGACGTGATCGCCGCCGCGGACCGGCCGGTGGGGCTGAAGCCGTCCGGAGGGATCCGCACGTTCGACGACGCGATGGCATACGTCGAGCTGGCGGCGGAGGTGATGGGCGACGCGTGGGCGACGCCCGCGACGTTCCGCTTCGGCGCGAGCGGCCTTCTCGACGCGCTGCTCGGCGTCGTGGACGGTGGCGCCGAACCTGCGGACGACGACGGCGGGTATTGACGGCGCGGCGAAACGTGGCGGCAGCGGACTTCCCTCGGGGGCAGGCGATCGGACGACGGTTCGCGCTCGTCGGTTCCGTTGCCGCGATCGCGGCAGCGGGCGCATTGCTGGCCGCGGGCCCGGGGACCGCGTCGACGGGCGCCGGGTCGCAGGAGGTGGCGGCCGTGGATCAGCCGACCGTGCGGGCGCAGGAGCCGCTCGACGCCCGACGGCCGTGGGTCGGCGGGGCGAACGGCGCGTCGGTGCCCGGCTCGGCGCACGCACTGCCGCCGACGACCGCCCGGGGCGACGTCGTGCCGCTGACGACGGTGTCGATGCCGGTGCGGCCGTCGACGTCGCTCACGCCCGCGACGGCACCGCCGCAGGACGACGACGACCCGTCGATCGTTGCCCGGCCGGTGCCGGTCGATCCACCGCCTGCGCCACCGGCCGCAACCCTGCCGGCGTGGGCGGAATCGACGCACCGCACCGCGGCGGGGCTGCTGTCGACCGAGGTCGGGTGCGCCGACGACCTCGGCGCCGCCGCGCTCGATCGGTTCTTCGCACAACGGCTGGGCCCGGTCCTGGGGTGGGACTACCAGCACGTGACCGCGCTCGGCGGCGACCGATATCTGTGGTTGTTCCAGGATGCGTTCATCGACCACTCCGGGACGGCGAGCACGCTCGACCGCAGTGGCTTCGTGCACAACGCCGCGCTCCTCCAGCAGGGTCGGTGCTTCCGGCTGCTGCACGGCGGGACGTCCGGCGCCCCCGCGCCGTTCGAGCCCGGGACCGGGACCCATTCGCGATCGACGTGGTTCTGGCCGATGGGCGGCGAACTCCACGACGGCCGCGTGTACGTCGTGTGGGTGCAGATGGTCAAGGACGCGGTCGATCCCCGCCCGCCGGACGGCCTCGGCTGGCACCCCGCCTCGACGTGGATCGCGGTCTACGACCCCGCCACGCTCGCCCGCATCGACTTCGGGCCCGCACCGGATGCCGGCGTCGCGCCGATCTACGGCTCTGCGATGGCGAGCGACGCGACGCACACGTATCTCTTCGGGAACACGTTCGAGCAGAACCTGGCCCGCGAGGGCGGGTATTGGGAGGGCCCGCACTCGGCGACCGCGATCTACCTCGCGCGGGTGCCACGCGGCCAGCTTCTGGCCCGCCCGGAGTATCGGACCGAGTCCGGATGGTCGTACGACGCGGCGCAGTCCGTTCCGATCCTCCGTCGGCACTGGGTCGAGTTCCCGATGCAGCCTCGCTGGATCGACGGGCAGTGGGTCGCGGTCGCAGCTGTCGACGGCTACTGGAGCGAGCAGTTCAGCGTCGACGTCGCGATCGAGCCGTGGGGGCCGTGGACGACGGTCGAGTCCCGTCGCGTCGGCCCGCGCGGTGACGACCCGACGATGAACACCTACCACGCCCACCTGTTGCCGTGGCGCGACGCTGCCGGCGACCTCGTCGTGAGCATGTCGAACAATGCGCGCGACATGCGGCGCGACGCGTGGGCCCGTCCGGACCGCTACCGCCCGACGGTGTTCACGGCTCGGTGGGTGGCCGCCGAAGCGCCGCCCGCCGCCTCGACGACCACGTCGCCGACGACGTCCAGCTCGACATCGACGACCACGGTGGCGCCGTCCACGAGCTCGACGACGACGTCCACCTCGACGACGACCACGTCCACCTCGTCGACCACGTCCACCTCGTCGACCACGTCCACCTCGTCGACCACGTCCACCTCGTCGACATCGACCGTGCCGACATCGGCGGGCACCGGGGCGGCCGACGAACCACAGAGATGACCGTCCGGGCGAGGTGTCGCGCCAAGCTGTCAACCCACGTTGACATCGGTGCCAACCACGGGTGACGACAACGCGCCGATGCGATCCCGGGACCGGCTCGTCGATCCGCCGACGGCGATCTCTCGCGAGATCACATGGCGCCCTCGGCAGGATTCGAACCTGCGACACCTGGTTCCGGAAACCAGTGCTCTATCCCCTGAGCTACGAAGGCCTGTCTTGGTTGGCCAGACCCACGACGATACCGACCCCGAGTCAAAGTTGTGTCTGACACAACTTTGACTGTGACACAACTTCGACTGGGGGCGTGCGCGTGATCGTCCCGCGGTTCGGTGGGGTCGATCGGGCAGACTGGCGGGGCATGTCGGATCCCCTCGCCACTCTGTCGGCCCTGCTGTCGCCTGTCTTCACCGAACTCGCCGGCGACCGAGCCGAGGGCGGGGCCGCGCCCGACCCGACCGTGCGGCCGTCGGATCGGGCCGATGCCCAGATCAACGGAGCGCTGCCGCTGGCCAAGCGGATCGGTACGAATCCGCGCGAGTTGGCGCAGGCGGTCGTCGACTCCGGTGTGCTCGCCGGCGTCGCGAGCGAACTCGAAGTCGCGGGGCCGGGATTCGTCAACGTCACGTTCGCATCGTCGTTCCTCGAGGCGCAGCTCGCCGCGATCGCCGCCGACGACCGGCTCGGCGTCCCCGAGGCACCGCAGCGGTTGAACGTCGTCGTCGACTACTCCGCCCCGAACGTCGCGAAGGAGATGCACGTCGGCCATCTGCGGTCGACCGTGATCGGCGACGCGCTCGTGCGGATGCTGTCGTTCCTCGGTCATCACGTGATCCGCGAGAACCACATCGGCGACTGGGGCCGTCCGTTCGGCATGCTGATCGAGCATCTCCTCGACCTCGGTGAGGACATCGCCGCCGAGGGGCTCTCGCAGGGCGATCTCGATGGGTTCTACAAGGCGGCGAACGCGAAGTTCACCGAGAGCGAGGAGTTCCAGGAGCGCGCTCGCGATCGGGTCGTGTTGCTGCAGAACGGCGACGAGGAGACGCTCGTGCTCTGGCGGCGCCTCGTCGAGATGTCGAACTCCTACTTCGATCGGGTGTACCGCAAGCTCGGCGTGCTGCTGACCGACGAAGACCTCGCCGGCGAGAGCCGCTACCAACCACTGATGGAGGGCGCGTACGAGCGGTTGGAGGGCACCGAACTGCTCGTCGAGGACGATGGCGCGATGGTCGTGTTCCCGCCAGGGTTCACGAACCGCGACGGCGACCCGCTGCCGCTGATCTTCCGTTCACGGACCGGCGCGTTCATGTACGCCACGAGCGACCTGGCGTGCGTCATCGACCGCGCCGAGCGGCTCGATGCCGACCTGATGCTCTACGTCGTCGGGTCGCCGCAGGCGCAGCACCTGCAGATGGTGTTCGAGGTGTGCAAGATGGCCGGATGGCTCGTCGAGCCGCGACAGGCGATCCATGTCGCCTTCGGGAACGTGCTCGGCGACGACCGCAAGATGATGCGCAGCCGCGCCGGCGAGTCGGTGAAGCTGATCGAACTGCTCGACGAGGCGATCGAGCGTGCCGGCGATGCGATCGCCGAGAAGAACCCCGAGATCGACGCGCAGGATCGGGAGGCCGTCGCCGCGATGGTCGGCATCGGGGCCGTGAAGTACTCCGACCTGTCGACCGATCGCATCAAGGACTACGTCTTCGACTGGGACCGGATGCTCGCGTTCGAGGGCAACACCGGGCCGTACCTGCAGTACGCGCACGCCCGCATCTGTTCGATCTTCCGCCGGGCGGGCACCGACCGAGCGTCCGTCCGAGCCACGGCCATCGAGCTCGCCGCACCACAGGAGCGGGCGCTCGCGATGCGGCTGCTCGCGCTGCCGACGGCGCTCGACGTGACGCTGGAGTCGTACAGCCCGCACAAGCTGTGCACCTACGTGTACGACCTCGCCGTCGACTTCTCGGCGTTCTACGAGAACTGCCCGGTGCTGAAGGCCGACGAGCCGACGCGTTCGAGCCGGCTCGCGCTCGCCGACCTCACGGCGCGCGTGCTCGCGCAGGCACTCGACCTGCTCGGTATCGAGGCGCCGGAGCAGATGTGACGGCGGTTTCGCTCGGGCTGCTGCCGGACAACGCAACCGTCGCCGCCGACGGCTCGCTGGACGTCGCCGGCTGCCGCGTCGCGGATCTCGCGGCCGAGTTCGGCACGCCGGTCTTCGTGTACGACGAGGCGCACCTGCGGGCGCGCTGCCGCGAGGCGGTCGGCGCGTTCGGCCGGGATCGTGTGATCTACGCGACGAAGGCGTTCCTCTGCAAGGCGATGGCGCGGCTGGCCTACGACGAGGGGCTGCTGCTCGACGTCGCGTCCGGCGGCGAGCTGGCCGTCGCGCTCGCGGCCGGCGTACCGGCAGGGGCCTGCACGCTGCACGGCAACAACAAGTCCGTTGCGGAGCTGCGCGCCGCGATCGAGGCCGGTGTGCGCCACATCGTCGTCGACTCGTTCGACGAACTCGACCGGCTCGACGGGCTGCACGCGGGGTCCGGTGCCACACCGAGTGTCCTGCTGCGGATCACACCCGGTGTGTCGGCCCACACCCACGAGTTCATCGCCACCGGCCAGGACGACTCCAAGTTCGGGTTCAACCTCGGCAACGGCGATGCGTTGCGCGCGGTCGACCGGGCCCGGCGCTCGGCTGCGGTCGAACTGGTCGGCCTGCACTGCCACATCGGCTCGAACGTGTTCGACGCGTCGTCGTTCGCGAAGGCCGCAGCAGTGATGGCCGACTTCGCCGTGCCGCTCGACCTGCCCGAGCTCGTGCTCGGCGGGGGCCTCGGCGTGCCCTACGTGGGGGGTGAGGAAGCGCCGACGATCACCCAGTGGGGCAACGTGCTGCTCGACGCATGTGCCGCGCTCGGCGTCCGCTCGAACGTCGGCGTCGAGCCCGGCCGGGCGATCGTCGCGTCGGCGGCGATGACGATCTACACCGTCGGCACGGTCAAGCACATTCCCGACGTGCGCACGTACATCGCGGTCGACGGCGGGATGAGCGACAACCCGCGGCCGGTGCTGTACGGGTCCGGCTACGAGTCGTTCCTGCCCCGGGCCGTGACCGCCGAGCGGGACATGACGGCGCGGCTCGTCGGCAAGCACTGCGAATCCGGCGACGTGCTGTCGTTCGCCGCCAAGCTGCCGGGCGACGTGGCCGTCGGCGACCTCCTCGCGATGCCGGTCACCGGCGCCTACGGTCATTCGATGGGTTCGAACTACAACAAGATCACGCGGCCGCCCGTCGTGTTCGTCCGTGACGGCGACGCGCGCCTCGTCGTCCGCCGCGAAACGCACGACGACCTGATGATCACGGACGTCGGCTGATGGCGAAGTGGATCGATCGGGCGCTGCGGCTGTATCGCCAGGTCGATGCCGCCCGCAAGGAGTACGAGCGGGGGACCGGCCGGGCGAAGAAGAAGACCGCGCCGGGGACCCGGCGCGTCGAGCGCGGTGTCCGCATCGAGTACACGCCCGACGTCGACGGGGACCCCGATCCCGGTGAAGTCGTCTGGACGTGGGTGCCGTACGAGGACGACCCCAACCGGGGCAAGGATCGCCCGGTGGTGATCATCGGCCGCACCGGTGACGACCTCGCCGGCGTGCAGCTGACCTCGAAAGGCAAGAACCGCCGCGACCAGGTCGCCGTCGGCGCCGGCGGGTGGGACCCGAAGCGTCGCCCGAGCTACGCGAAGGTCGATCGGCTCCTGACGATCGACCCCGACGACGTGCGCCGGGAGGGCGCGGTCCTCGATCGCGATCGCTTCGACGACGTCGTCGGCACTGTCGCGAAGTACCACGACATCGTCCGCCGCTGACCGGCGCGGCGAGCGGCGCTGCAGTGCGCCGGGCCGTGGACGGAGCGCTCATCGGCGTGCGAGCCACCCCTCGGCATGCGCGAGCCGCCCGTCGCGGATGGGAGCCACCCACGGCCGGACGGCGACCGGGCAGTAGCCTCGTCCGGGTGACCAGCGACGTGACGCGTTTCAAGATCGGTGTCCTCGGGTGCGGCAACGTCGGCGCGGCGTTCGTCCGACTCGTCGAGGCGCAGCGTGACACGGTCGAGCGGCGCACCGGGATCTCGCTGACCGTCGCACGCGTCGCAGTGCGGAACATGTCCGCGCCGAGGGGCGTCGAAGTGCCGGAGGGCATTCTGACCCGCGACGCGTTCGCCGTCGTCGCCGACCCGGAGATCGACATCGTCGTCGAGGCGATCGGCGGCATCGAGCCGGCCCGCGAGCTGATCCTCGCTGCACTCGCCAACGGCAAGCCGGTCGTCACGGCGAACAAGGAACTGCTCGCCAACGTCGGTGCCGAGCTGTACGCAGCGGCCGACGCTGCGGGTCGCGACCTCCTGTTCGAGGCGGCGGTCGCCGGCGGCATCCCGGTGATGCGGGCGCTGCGCGAGAGCCTTCACGGCGAGCCGATCCGGCGCGTGCTCGGCATCATCAACGGCACGACGAACTACATCCTGACGAAGATGACGGACGCCGTCGATGCCGGAGGCGACGCCGACTACGGCGCAGCTCTGAAGGACGCCCAGAGCCTCGGGTACGCGGAGCGCGACCCGACGGCCGACGTCGAGGGGTTCGACGCCGGCGCGAAGGCGGCGATCATCGCGACCGTCGCGTTCGGCGCGAAGGTCGTCGCGGGCGACGTCTACCACGAGGGGATCAGCGCGATCACCGCGTCGGAGATCGCGATCGCGCGCCGGCTCGGCTACGTGGTGAAGCTGCTCGGCATCGTCGAGCGCGACGACGAGTCCGGCGAGATCAGCGTCCGGGTCCACCCGACGATGGTCCCCGCACAGCACCCGCTGGCGACCGTGCGCGACAGCTTCAACGCCGTGTTCGTCGAGGGCGACTTCGTCGACTCGTTGATGTTCTACGGCCGCGGCGCCGGCGGTGCGCCGACTGCGAGCGCGGTGTTCGGCGATGTCGTGGACGCCGCCGTCAACCTCCGTGCCGGCACCCACGGCTCGCTCGGCGAGCTCGGCAAGGCGACGATCCGCCCGATCGACGAGACCTCGGCCGAGTATCTCCTCGGCCTCGACGTCGCCGACCAGCCGGGCGTGCTCCATGCCGTCACCGGTGTCTTCGCCGAGCACGGCGTCAGCATCCGGGTGGCCGAGCAGGAGGGCAACGGGCCCGATGCACGGCTCGTGTTCATCACCCACGAGGCTCGCGAGAAGGACGTCCAGTCGACGGTGCGCGATCTGCGCGACCTCGACGTGGTCCTCGACGTGGGCGGCCTGCTCCGCGTCATCGGGGACTGACCGTGCGCTACGTGTCCAGTCGCGGCGACGCGGCCGAACTCGGCTTCAGCGACGTCCTGCTCGCCGGCCTCGCCTCCGACGGTGGTTTGTACGTGCCGGAACGGTGGCCGCAGCTGAAGGGCTCGATGGCGCACACCTATGTCGAACGTGCCGTCGAGGTGATGCTGCCGTTCGTCGAGCCCGACATCGACGAGCTGACGTTGACGCATCTCTGCGAGGAGGCGTACTCCACGTTCCGTCACCCTGCCGTCGCTCCGCTCGTCCAACTCGACCACGACCAGTGGGTCCAGGAGTTGTTCCATGGGCCGACGCTCGCGTTCAAGGACGTCGCACTGCAGCTCGTCGGCAAGCTCTTCGACCACGTGCTCGCAGCCCGCGGCGAGCGCGTCACGATCGTGGGGGCGACGAGCGGCGACACCGGATCGGCTGCGATCGACGGCGTGTCCGGCTGCGACAACGTCGACATCGTGATCCTCTATCCGCTCGGCCGGACGAGCGACGTGCAACGGCGACAGATGACGACCGTCGATGCGCCGAACGTGCACGCCGTCGCCGTGGAGGGCACGTTCGACGATTGTCAAGATCTCGTCAAGGCGATGTTCAACGACGCCCCGTTCCGTGAGCGCAACCGGTTGTCCGCGGTGAACTCGATCAACTGGGCGCGGGTGATGGCGCAGACCGTGTACTACGTGACAGCCGCAGAGACGTTCGCCTAACCGGCGACGTTCAGCGTGCCGACCGGCAATTTCGGCAACGTCCTGGCGGGCTGGATCGCACGCGAAATGGGTGCGCCGATCCGCGGGTTCATCCTCGCGTCGAACACGAACGACATCATGACCCGGTTCGTCAACGACGGCGACATGTCCGCCCGTGACGTCGTGTCGACCCTCAGCCCGTCGATGGACATCCAGTTCTCGTCGAACTTCGAGCGGCTGCTGTTCGAGATGAACGGCCGCGACGGCGGGATGACGGCCGAGCAGATGACCCGCTTCCGCTCGACGGGCCGGCTCGACATCGAGGGCGACCAGCGCGACCGGTACATCTCCGGGACGTTCCGCGCTGCTGCGTTCGACGATGCGACGACGCTCGCCGAGATCAAGCGGGTCCGCGCCGAGTCGGGCTACCTTCTCGATCCGCATTCAGCGACGGGAACCGCCGCCGCCCGGATGCTCGCCGCGGTCGGTGACGTGCGAAAGGGGCCGGTCGTCACACTCGCGACCGCTCATCCGGCGAAGTTCCCGGACGCCGTCGAGCGGGCCACCGGCGTGAGGCCGCAGCTGCCGGCGCACCTCTCGGACCTGTTCGAACTCGAGGAGCGCACGCAGACGGTCGCCAACGACCTCGCCGCCGTGCAAACGCTCGTCGAGCAACTCAGCGATCGCGACCGCTCCCGGTAGCGCGCCGTCGCGCGCAAACGTTGCATTTGGTTTGGCCACCTGAGTATCGTGAGCAGCACTCGGTCCCCCGAGTCGCACCCCGAATTCTCGGTCGTGTGCGAATTCCGCTCAGGAGAACCGTCGGACGCGGTCCGACGACGTCATCCCCTTTCTCTTGACATCTGATCACTTCTCGCGACCTGTCAAGCGCCGCGGGAGGAGAGGAACATCGTGGCTGGAGCCGCCCTCGAACAGTCCGTCTTGGAATCCAAGGACAAGGACACTCTGCTGGAAATGGCCAAGGCGCTCGGCGTCAAGGCGAACGCCCGGCTGAAGAAGTCCGACATCATCGACAAGATCCTCGACTCGACCGGTCCGTCGAGTTCGCCGTCGTCGAACGGCGCCGCCGGCTCGAGTTCCGACGGAGACGCCGAGCAGGCGACCGCACCGGCTGCGGGCGCGGCGGCAACGCCACCCACAGAAAAGTCGGCCGACGATGGCGTCGTACTCGGCGACGACGGGGAGCCGCTCGCCGATTGGGAGATCGCGTTGCGTGAGCAGGGCGTCGACACGACGACCAGCGCCGTCGAGGACGGTTCGCCGTCGGCTCGCGACCAGCGCGAGACGAAGGGCGACGACGGTCGCGCGGGTGGCGACAAGGCCGATCGGTCGACCGGTGACGCCAAGAGCAGTGCCCCCAAGACCGGCGACGGCAAGTCCGGCGACGGCAACCGAGACGGCAAGTCCGGCGACGGCAACCGGAACCGCAACGACGGCGGCAACCGCAACCGCAGCGACAACGACGGCGGCAACCGCAACCGCAACGACAACCGCGGCAACCAGAACCGCAACGAGGGCGGCGGCGAGGGCGGCAGCAAACGGCGTCGCCGGCGCCGCAAGGGCGGTCGCGGCGGCCAGGAAGGTCCGCAGGGCGAAGACATCGAGTTGCTGGACCAGGACGGGCAGCCGCAGTCGAACGAGCCGACCGAGGTGTCGGGCTACCTCGACATCCGTGACGAGGGGTACGGCTTCCTGCGGGTCAACGGCTACCTGCCGAGCAAGGAAGACGCGTACATCACCGTGAAGGTGGCGCGGCAGTACGGGCTGCGGCGCGGCGATCACGTCGTCGGCACGATGCGTCCTGCCCAGCGCAACGAGAAGAACCCGCAGCTGATCGAAGTGCAGTCGGTCAACGGCGGCGATCCCGAGGTCGCCAAGAAGCGGCCTCGCTTCGAAGACCTCACCGCACTGTTCCCGGATCAGCAGCTCCGTCTCGAGGATCCGAGCGATCCGGCCAACATGACGGCGCGCATCATCGACCTCATCTCGCCGATCGGCAAAGGTCAGCGCGGCATCATCGTCTCGCCCCCGAAGGCCGGCAAGACGACCGTGATGAAGACGATCGCCAAGTCGATCGAGTTGAACAGCCCGGACGTCGAGTTGATCGTGCTGCTGATCGACGAGCGTCCCGAAGAGGTCACCGACATGAAACGGTCGGTCAAGGGTGAGGTCATCTCCTCGACGTTCGACCGTCCGAGCGACGAGCACACCCACGTCGCCGAGATGGCGATCGCCAAGGCACGGCGCATGGTCGAGCAGGGCAAGGACGTCGTGATCATCCTCGACGGCATCACCCGCCTCAGCCGGGCGTACAACCTCGCCGCGCCCGCCAGCGGAAAGATCCTGTCCGGCGGCATCGACGCCGGTGCGCTGTACCCGCCGAAGAAGTTCTTCGGTTCGGCCCGCAACGTCGAAGAGGGCGGCTCGCTGACGATTCTCGCCACCGCGCTGGTCGACACGAACAGCCGCATGGACGAAGCGATCTTCGAGGAGTTCAAGGGCACCGGCAACATGGAACTGCGGCTCGACCGCAGGGTCGCCGAGCGCCGGATCTACCCGGCGATCGACGTCGACGCGTCCTCGACCCGGCATGAGGAGCTGCTGTTCGACCGCAAGCAGTTGCAGATGGTGTGGAAACTGCGTCGCGTGTTGTCGGGGCTCGCGGCCGACGGCAACGCTGCACCTGGCCTCGAGCTGCTCATCGACCGGCTGAAGACGTTCCGGACCAACGCCGAGTTCCTCAGCGAGATCGCCAAGCAACCGGGCATGTGAGCTCTCGACGCCGTTCGGCGTCGGGCGGCTTCGCCGCCTCAGCGGCTGCGCCGCTGGATCTCAGTCTCCGGCCTGACGGCCGGACTCGCTGCGCTCGGACCGGCTCAGGTGGGCGGCGCCGCTGTGCGAATCGTCCACAGATCGGTCGGGTGACGGACGTTGCGGTGAGCACGTGGCGCCGGAACAAATCGGCGGATCGGCTGGTTACACTCTCAACGCCCTGATCTGTCGACGACGAACTCGGTTCAGCCGTCACCAGAAGATCGAAAGAAGGATCGCATCATGAAGACCGACATCCATCCCGAGTACACCGACACAACCGTCAAGTGCTCGTGTGGCAACACGTTCACGACCAAGTCGACCGTCGGTGGTGACCTCAGCGTCGAGCTCTGCAACGAGTGCCACCCGTTCTTCACGGGCAAGCAGAAGCTGGTCGACTCCGGTGGCCGCGTCGAGCGCTTCAACCGCCGCTACGGCCAGCGC
>JAHEKY010000136.1 GCA_024644465.1 Ilumatobacteraceae bacterium
GGGGTCGGGAACGTTCCGGCCAGCCACTGAGGAGCAGCAATGACCACGAGCACGACCCGAGACGAGCCCGCAACCGAAACACGACAGACCGGCACGCGACGAACCGGCACCCGACAGACGGCAGACCCGTTCGGGTCCCGGCACGAGGGAGCGACCGGCTCGGCGGCGAACGGCCCGGCGGAGGGCCACGCCGACACCGGCGGTCGGGCGCACGAGCCGACCGAGATACCCGCGCGCGGTTGGAAGGACGTCCTGCTGAGGGTCAAGGACCAGTACGCCGAGGATCACGTCAGCCTCACGGCGTCCGGCATCGCATTCCACGGCTTCCTCGCGCTGATCCCGCTGCTCGCCGCGGCTGTTTCGATCTACGGTCTCGTCGCCGATCCGGCCGATGTCGCCAACCTGATCGATCGACTGCGCAGTGCGCTGCCGTCCGACGCCGCTCAACTCATCCAGAATCAGCTCGACACGATCGTGTCCGGCAACCGCGGTGCACTCGGGCTCGGCGCGGTGATCGGGCTCGCGAGCGGGCTGTGGTCGGGTTCGAGCGGCATCTCCCACCTCGTCGAGGGCATCAACATCGCGTACGACGAGGACGTCGATGACCGCCCGTTCTGGAAGAAGCGGCTGATCGCGATCGGTCTGACGCTGCTGTTCCTCGCACTCGTCGGAGCAGCCGCGGCGATCTTCGCCTTGATCAGTGGCTTCTCCGGCGTCGCGGGCCTCGCCGCCCAGATCGCCGGATGGCTCGCCGTCGCGGTCCTGTTCGGTTTCGTGCTCGCCGTGTTCTATCGATACAGCGCCGACCGGGACGAGCCCGAGTGGTCGTGGGTCTCGCCCGGCGCGGCCTTCACCGTCGTCGCATGGACGATCTCGTCGTTCGCCTTCGGCCTCTACGTCTCGAACTTCGGGAAGTACAACGAGACCTACGGTTCACTGGGCGCCGTCGTCATCGTGCTGCTCTGGCTCTTCGTGTCGGCGCTCGTCGTCCTCCTCGGCGCCGAGCTGAACTCCGAGCTGGAACGCCAGACCGGCGAGGATTCGACACACGGCCCGGACGAACCGATCGGCGAACGCGGTGCCGTCGTCGCCGACACGCAGGCCGGCAGCTGACCACCGTCCCACCTGCCCGTCGATGCCGGGCGGCCGCGGATCACGCGGCCGGCTCGAGCGTGCGCGCCGTGTCGCTGATCGGCACGTCCGACGCGTGACGGGGGCGGGTCCGCATCAACCGGTCGCCGGACGTCGACGTGACACCGAGCCAGTAGTGCTCGTTGCGGAAGTGGTGCAACCGGTGGTGTCGGGCGAGGCGCTTGTAGTACCGGGTGCGGGGCCGGTACCTCGTGTGGACGAGCAGATGAACCCACTCGTAATGCGCGAGACCGAGCGCGGCGAGCGCCCAAGCCGTGAGGAATGGGCCGAGCAGCGCAACTCCGAACACGGCCGCCAGCGGCACACTCCACGCCGCGGTGACGAAACCGAACGCGGCGACGAACACGGCCGCATCGACACCGCGCAGCATCAACCAGTCGATCGCCGTCGGGTCGAGGTGATGCTCGCGGTGGCCCGAGCCGGTGCCGAGCGTGCGCGACGTCCAGGCGTCGGGTGACGCATGGAGGAGGAACTTGTGGATCACCCACTCGACCGTTCCCGTGATCAGCACAGTCACGCCGAGCACGAGCACGTCACCCCTCCCGAACCCGCCGACCGCGATCCGCCCGACGGCGAGCACCGCGAAGACACCGATCAGCACCCGCGCCGACCCTCGACGGAGGTAGACCCCGAGCGTCTCCCGCTTCGTGCGGAGATCGCTCGATCGCACCTGTGTCATCGGCTGGATCCCCCTTCCGGTTCCCCGTCAACGGTAGCGGCGATCGGTCGGCCCGGCGCTTCGCCGGACGGATCGATCAGGTTGCGACCTGGCGCCACCGGTCGAGGCGAGACGAGCCGATCGTCCAGTCGACGCCGACGATCGAACCGGTCCTCGCGAACAGCTCGCCGGTCGCGACGGCGGGCATCACGAGCGACCCGTGATGCTCGGTCGTCAAGTCGGCTCGTCGCACCCCGACCGAGTCCTCGGCGCCGGCGGTCAGCGTCATCGGGACGCCGGCGACGGTGAACGTCGCCGACCGCAGCGTGCCGTCGGCATCGTGCGGGAACACCTCCCCTGGAGCGAGCAGACCGGGCTCCAGGCGCGCCTGACCGCGGATCACCCGGAATCCGAGTTCGCCGAACCTCGCCAACACCTCCTCCTTCACCTGCCCGGTCATGCCGGGCTGCTGTGCCCCGGCGTGGGCGGGCGTGTGGGAGTAGCAGTCCGTCGGGAACGCGCCGTACGACCGAGGATCCTTGTTGAATCCGAGGCCCGCGCGCACTCGGCGGTACGCGGCGGCGAGCCGGGCGACGGTCGCCGCGTCCTCGCCGCGATCGAACGCCACCCAGTACGCCTCCTGCACGGCCACGAGGAGTTTTGCGACCATGTGCCAGTAGATCGAACCGATGCCCTCGTACGCGTACATGCTGCCGGAGCGGCCGGTGAACGAATCGTGGTCGAAGACGAGTTCGTGGACGTCGCGCACCGTGGCACGATCGGCCGCCGTCAACTGCGCGTCAGTCAGGCGCCGCTCGAGGACCGCGCGGTTCACGATGTCGGGGTGGAAGTGCAATCGGCCGGCGGCGTCCTCGACGAAGACCGCCTTCTGCCAGTCGGCCGGAGAAGCGATCGCGCGCACCCGACGCGCCGCCTCGGCGGGCAACGTGTTGCGCGACAGGAACGGAGGCCGCTCGATCGGCGGGTAGAGCAGGAGCGAATCCTGGTCGGGCCGATACATCTCCGACGCATACAGCGCCTCGACGACGGCCAACGCCTGCTGCGAGTCGAGCGTCCCGGACGACAGCGCTGCGACCTGGCCCTCGAGCATCTGGCCGAGGTGGTCGACGCGCGCCGTGTCGGCAGTGGGGAACGACACGCGGTTGTACGAGTCGTACAGCCCGTCGGCGCGGCGAGCCGAGCGGAGCTCCCGGTCGAGATGAGTGGCGGCGGCCCGGCACAATCGCCGGACGTCGTCGACGGGGACGTCGACCGGTTCGAATGCGTGCCCGCTACGCGCCCGCTCGCGATGCGCGGCGCCACATCGGCCGAGCGCATCGAGCACGGCACGGCGTCGCCGGTCGTCGATCGCACCGTCCGGCAGATCTTCGAACACGGCGACGACGCCGGCCAGCCAGCCCGCCACGGACCCCGACACCGACGCGGTGCGCAGGCCGGAACGCTCGAACAGCCCGTCGACGAACTCGACGTATCGCCGGAGGTGACAGAGCGTGACCATCGACAGGCCCGGACCGGCGAGGGCATTGTTCGCGTCGTTCCACTCCGGCCGCTGCGTGTTCAGCCAGATGCCGCCGCCCGGCACGTAGTTCGTGAGCTTCGCGAGCATCGGAACGAGCAGCTTCTCGACGAGACCGACCCGCACGAGCGCGCCGCCGGCGTCGACGAGGAGACGGCCGTCGGTGCCCACCCGCCGCTCGCGCGCGGCGATGTCGGCGGCACGCGCCTCGTCGTAGGTGATCGTGTCGCGCGGGTCGCGCACGATCGCGTCGTGGTCGGCGATCGCGTACGGAACGTCGGCATAGACGAACACGGGTCGTTCGAGCCACGCCAGCAACGCGTCCGGCTGGTATTGCTCCCAGGCCTCCAGCAACCGCAGCAGGTAGACGATCTGGTGATCCCCCCAGTATCCGATGTGGCTCCACGGATCATCGGGGTCCGGGATCTCCCAGTCGACGCCCGCGTTCGAGATCCGGTACGGGTTGTAGCCGTCGACCGTCGAGGCGTTGACGAACTTCGCGACGACGTTCGCGAAGTACTCGGGGTACGAGTGCAGCAGCGCCTCCCAGTTCTGGAAGATGTCGCGCCAGTTCCCCTCGTACGCGAGCAATCTGCCACCGTCCGGTCCGCGGACGTTGATCGAGAATCGATTCCACGGCCGGCTGGGGTCTCCGTGGCGGCGCGAGAACGTCAGTGGCAGGTACTCGAGCACCAACCTCACGAGATGAGGGTCGCCGTCCTCGAGGGCAGCGGTGCGGAGGTCCGCGACGTCGATCCACGGCCCGAGCCCGCTGAACCAGTCGGGCCGCCGCTCGTGCGCAGCACGGTCACGTACTGCGACGAAGTCCTCGAAGTCGGCCACGGGCACCCGGTGGTCGTACGGGAACACGCCGCCGCGCATCGAATTGAACAGCACGTTGGACAGGTGGTGTGCATCCGCCACCTCGTCGGCGGTCGCCTGGAACGCGTCGGCGCCGTGCAACAGCGCGCGGAGCCGGTCCGAACCGTGTGCGACGTCGGCCTCGACGCGGTCGATCGCGTCTGGCGCGGCAGCAGCGCTCGCGGCCGCGTCAGCCTGCGCGTGATCGAGGCCGATGTCGGCGACGATCGTCCACCCGACCGAACCGTGCGTGGGGACGGTCACGCGCCCTCGCAACAGATAGGCGGACTCGGTACCGGTCAGCAGCGTCGACGCCGCACGGGGGCGCGCCGCAACCATGTCGAGTACCGCGCGACCGTCGAGATCGACCTCGGCCCCGGCGAACCCGGCGGACCACACGACCGTCGCCGTCAGCGCCTCCGCCGGCTCCGGGCGGTCGGTGATCAAGGTTTCGAGCGAGTAGACCGCGAGGGTTCCCCACGGGCCGGTCTCGGCACGCTTGTACGCGTCGACGAGGTTCGAGCGCGTCTGCTCCGTGTGGGCGTCGACACCGGCCGGCATCACGTCGAGCAGCCCGTCGACCACGTCGTAGTCGGCCGCCGGTCCGCCGTGGTCTGCGAGCCGCACGGTGCGCACCCAGCCGTGGAGGTCCGACGGGGCCCACGTCGCGTGGAACGTCACCGACCATTCCTGATGGTGTTCCTCGAACACGAGCCGGTCGCCGAGCACGCTCTTCGCGATCGACCGGCGGCACCCCGGCGTCACCTCGCGCCCGAACGGGCGCCACAGTTGCCGTTCTCCGTCGACCGTCCGGGCGATGACCGTCACCGGGCCCGAGACCCCGGCGGCGCGGTGGAGCCGGTCGTCGGTCTCGTAGGGCAACAGGGCGTGATCAGCGTCGACCCGACCGGCGGTGAGCGCGCCGGTACTCGACACGAACATCCACAGGTCCGTGTCGGACACGACCGTCGTCAGGAACGGCGCCATCCCCTCGACGCCGTCGATCCGGTACGACTCGACGCCGTCCTCGAGGGTCAGGCCACCGCTCACCATCGGGCGACCGGCCGGCTCACGGAACCGCTTCGAATGCCCCGACGTCGCACCCCGCGCCCTGCGGCCGCGCCGTGCCGCGCTGGTCGGTCGCCGGGCAGGCGCCCGCGTCTGCGGCGTCGATCGCCGGGCTCACGGCGCCCAGCGCATGCGTGAGGGTCGGCCCGCCGTTGTCGGCGAGCGGCCCGAGCAGTGCGTCGGTGGACGACTGGTCCGTGCCGACCGGACTGCACGAGCCGTCGCCGATGACGTTGAACCCGAGCGAGGTGATCGTGGCGGCGCCGCCGCCTTCGGTGGCACACGCGAACGCACCGCCGAACCCTTCGAGCACGTTGTTCGTCAACGTGGCGTTCGCAGGAGTGCCGAACGTGGCGACCACGATGCCGGAGGCGGTGCCTGCGGGGGCGACGTTGCCGCTGAACGTGGAGTTCGTCACGGTGAGCTGGCCGTCGGTGTGGAAGATGCCACCGCCATGCCATGCCGTCGAGACGTTGGCGCTGAACGTACTGTTGAGGATCGTCGCGTCACCGAGGCTGCGCAGGCCACCGGCGACGTCGGAGGCGGCCACGTTGCCCGACACCGTGCTGCGGGTGACGTTGACCGTACTCCCGAAGAAGCCGTAGATCCCGCCTGCTGGCTGGTTGAGGCTCGTGTTGTCGGTGACCGCGCTGTCGGTCAGGTTCAGCGTCGCGCCG
>JAHEKY010000137.1 GCA_024644465.1 Ilumatobacteraceae bacterium
GCGACCGAGATGAAGGCGGTCTTCGCCCGGGCCGTGGAGGCCGAGTTCGACAAAGACTGCGACACCCGCCGCCGTCTCCACGGTGATGACCATCTCGCGCATCCGTTGCCGCGGACCGCCGAGCAGCGGGCGTTCGACGCGTTGCACCAGATCTTCGTCGGCTATCTCACCGCACCGGCCGACGGGAAACGGCCCGAGCCGGTCGTCAACATCGTCATCGATCCGACCACCGGACTCGACGCGCTCGCCCGCCACGGGCTGATCGACATCGACGACGAAACGCAGCCCGATGAGCCGGTGGACCCGACGACACTGCGCTGCCACACCTCGACCGGCACACCGGTACATCCGGATGTGGCGGTGCAGGCGATGATCCGCGGCAGCGTCCGCCGGGTGATCGTCGACGCCAACGACGTCGTCATCAACATGGGCCGCAAACAACGGCTGTTCACCGGCAACGCCCGCCACGCCGCACAACTCCTCGTCACCCGCTGTGCCCACCGGGGCTGTGACGTGCCGGCGGAGTTGTGCGACGTCGACCACGTCGACGAATGGGTCGCCCACGACGGTCGCACCGATCAGGGCAACGCGTATCCGGCGTGCAACACCCACGACCGCTGGAAACACCAACAGGCCCTCCGCGGCCGACGCGACGTCCACGGCCGCCTCCACCTGATCAAACCCGACGGCACGGTCATCAAACCGCTCAACGCCCACGACCCCATCTGGCCCGAACCCGACCCACCACCGGACATCCCACCGCCACGCACCATCACGTGGGCCGAATGGACCCGCGGCCACCCACGACGAGGCGCGCCACCCCTCGACGCCACCGTCATCGTCCACGAGTTGCAGCCGGGCTTGACGGCGGCGCGGCGGTGCGCGCCTCGCTGAGCGGGCGGAGGCCCTCCGGTGGCATGATCGATGGGGTGAGGCGAGGCGATGCACGGAAGTCATCGGAGCCGATGCCAGGGGAGGGATCAGCAGGATGAGGACGGTGCTCGTGTTCGGCGATCAGCTCAACCGGCGGATCGGTGCGCTCGCCGACGCCGACCCTGATGCCGACCGGGTGTTGTTGGTCGAGAGCGAGGGCCTGCTCGCGCTCGGGCACCACGTGCAGCGGAACCATCTCGTGATCGCGTCGATGCGACGGTTCGCCGCGGAGCTCGAAGACGCGGGCTTCGCGGTCGATCTGCGCCGGGCGGCCTCGATGCGGGCGGGCATCGAGGCCCACGTCGACGAGTTCGACCCCGACGAGGTCGTCGCGACCGAGCCGAACTCCCGACGGGCCCGCAGGCTGTGCGATGACCTCGATGTCGGCCAGGTCCGGTCGAACCAGTTCCTCTGCCATCACGACGACTTCGCCGAGTGGGCCGACGGCCGATCGAACATGAAGATGGAGGACTTCTACCGCTGGACGCGGGAACGCCTCGGCTATCTGATGGACGGCGAGCAGCCGGCGGAGGGCCGGTGGAACTTCGACGCCGACAACCGCGAGCCGCCGCCCGACGACCCGTCGATCTTCTCCGACGTGCCGACGTCGACACTCGACGCGCTCGACGACGACGTACTCGATTCGTTGCCGGAGACGCAGGGCGATGCGCCCGTCGGCATCTGGGCGACGAGTCGACGCGCTGCGCTCGCGCGGCTGCGCCGCTTCGTCACCGACGAGTTGCCGCGCTTCGGCCGCTACGAGGACGCGATGACGAAGGGGTCGTGGAGCCTGGCGCACTCGGTACTCAGCCCATACCTCAACATCGGTCTGCTGCTGCCCGGCGAAGTCTGCGACCGGGTCGAGGAGGCGTACCGCGCCGGCGACGTGCCGATCAACTCCGCCGAGGGGTTCGTCCGGCAGGTGATCGGTTGGCGGGAGTACGTCTGGAACCTGTACTGGTTGTGGCCCGACCACGCCGACTCGAACGTGCTCGACCATCGCCGCGAGCTGCCGCCGATGTACACCGGTGAGGTCACGACCGACATGGCTTGCCTCGCCGACACGTTCGACTCACTGCGCACGCGGGCGTGGGTCCACCACATCTCCCGCCTGATGCTCCTGTCGAACTTCGCCAATCTCTACGGCATCCACCCGCGGCGGCTGATGGACTGGATGTCGTCGGTGTACATCGATGCGGCGGAGTGGGTGATGGTGCCGAACGTGATGGGGATGGCGCTTTGGGCCGACGGCGGCCGGATGGCGACGAAGCCGTACGTGTCGGGCGGCGCCTACGTCAACCGGATGAGTGACTACTGCGGTTCGTGTCGTTACGACCCGAAGCAACGCGTCGGCGATGACGCGTGCCCGTTCACGACGCTCTACTGGGACTTCATCGCTCGTCATCGCGACACGCTGAAGTCGAACGGCCGCATGGCGCGCCCGGTCGCGAACCTCGACAGCCTGTCGAATCTCGATGACGTCCGCGATCGTGCCGAGCAGGTCGTGCGCGGCGTGCGCGACGGGCGCATCTGAACCTCAGACGCAGCGGTTGCGCATCGTCCCGATGCCCTCGATCCACGTCTCGAGCACCTGGCCGGCACGCAGCGCACGGGGCGGCGTGCGCGCGATGCCGACGCCTGCCGGCGTGCCGGTGAAGATGACGTCGCCGGGCAGGAGGGGGAGCACGGCGGAGAGTTCGGCGACGAGCTGCGGGATGTCGAAGATCAGGTCGCTCGTCCGCGCATCCTGAACCGTCTCGCCGTCGAGTGAGCAGCCGAGCGCGAGGTCGTTCGGGTCCGCGAACTCGTCGGGCGTGACGAGGTACGGACCCATCGGCCCGTACCCCCGGCGAGACTTGCCGAGCGAGAACTGCGCGCCCGCCGCGAACTGCAGATGCCGATCGCTGATGTCCTGACCGATCGTCAGGCCGGCGATGTGCTGCCAGCCGTCCGCTGCCGCGACCCGATCGGCACGGCGGCCGATCACGGCGACGAGTTCGACCTCCCAGTCGACCATGTCGCCGACGATCTCGATGTCGTCGAACGGGCCGGACAGGGCAGCCGGAAACTTCGTGAACGTCGCCGGCACCGCAGGCAGCTTCATCCCGGATTCCTCGGCGTGCTCGCCGTAGTTGAGGCCGATCGCGAAGACCTGGCGCGGCCGCGGAGCGGGGTTGCCGAGGGCCGCCTCGTCGAGTGGCCCGGTCGCCGTGTCGACGCCGGTGGCGAATTCGACGAACGCGTCCCAGTCGTCGTAGATGCTCATCGGGTCAGGGCCGAAGCGGCCGTCGGATGCGGTGGCGATGTCGGCGACATGGTCGCCGAGCACGAGTACCGCGCGGTTGTCGAGGTTGGCGATCTTCATGATGGTCGGCTTTCTGATGTCGTGACGCCGGCGGCGAGCCGGGCTTCGGCACGGACCTCGCGTCAGCGCCGTCGGGCGTCGGTGAGCACCGGCCAGGATACGAAGCCGAGCCGGGGCACCCGCCGCTGGTGCCGCACCTCGAACCCCGATCGGCGCAGGAGGGCGCGCAACCGGTGGGGCGGGAGCGCACGAATGCCGCGTTCGCCCGCTCCCGTCGAGCGCCTGAGCAGTCGATCACCCAGATCGGTGACCGTCGCGATCGAAGCGATCAGCAGTCGACCGCCGGGCCGCAGCACGCCCGCGAGTTCACCGAGCGCCCGAGCCTGGTCTCGATACCAGTGGAAGGACTCGGTGCACACCACGACGTCGACCGACGCCGGAGCGAACGGGAGGTGGTGGGCGTCGGCGCGCACCAGGGCGGAAGCGCCGGCACCGATTTCGGCCGTTCGAGCTGCTGCGGCGTCGAGCATTCCTTCCGACAGGTCGACGCCGATCACGGTTGCGTCGGGAAACCGTTCGATCAGCCGCCGGGTCAGCTGACCCGTGCCGCAACCGAGGTCGAGCACGACCGACGGCTGCACGCCGCGACATCGTTCCAGTACCGCATCGTGGATCGGGCGATAGGTGAACGTCTGCAGGCCGGGGTGGTCGTAGCTGAGCGACCAGCGGTCGAACAACGTCGTGGTCGATTTCGCGTTGCCCACGAGCGCGAGCTTGCCAGGTCTCGTTGCGCTCGACACGGCGGTCAAGGCTTCCGATGCGAGCCGGTCAGGTGAGCTTGAGGAACAGCTTCTCGAGTTCGTCGATGTCGGCAGTCCGCTCCGGGCTCGTCAGCGCGGCAGCCATCAGCTTGAAGCCGACGCGGTCCAGCGCACCCTGGGCAGCTGCGAGTTGCGTGACGATGCTGCGGCACTCCTCGCCGTGTTCGACCATCCGCTGGATGCCTCGGATCTGGCCTTCCAAGCGACGCAGTCGCGTGATCACGTCGGCGCTGACTTCCTCGGGAAACTGCATCTTCCGAGTATACCTAGTGGGGTATGTTGTGTTGTCCGTGATTTGTACGTACATTTGCGCCCATGAGTTTGACCAAGCGGCTCTTGCCGATCCTGACCTGGGCACCGCAGTACGAACGGAAGAACCTCCGCAGCGACCTCGCGGCCGGCGTCACCGTCGGCGCCATGCTGGTACCGCAGGCGATGGCGTACGCACTGCTCGCCGGCCTCCCTCCGGCGATCGGCCTCTACGCCGCCACCATCCCGGTGATCATCTACGCACTGTTCGGTACTTCACGGCAGCTCGCCGTCGGCCCGGTCGCGATCGTGTCGCTGCTGACCGCCACCGCACTCGCACCATTGGTGGAGGAGGGTACGACCGGCTATGTGGCCGCTGCGGCGCTGCTCGCGCTGATGGTCGGCGTGGTGCACATCGTGCTCGGCGCCGGACGCCTGGGGTTCCTCGTCAACTTCCTGTCGCACTCCGTGCTGGTCGGCTTCACCGCGGCTGCGGCGATCATCATCGGCTTCTCGCAGACGAAGCACCTGCTCGGCATCTCGATCGAACGCACGGACCACTTCCACGAGACGGTGCGCGAAGTGGCGAACAACCTCGGTGGGACGAATGCGACGACGCTCACGGTCGGCGGCCTCGCCGTCGTGGCGCTGTACGCGATGAAGAAGCTCACGCCCCGGGTCCCGGGAGCGCTCGTCGTGGTCGTTGCTTCGGTGCTGGCGGTCGAGCTGTTCGACCTCGAGGCGCGCGGCGTCAAGGTGGTCGGTGACATCCCCGATTCCCTGCCGGCATTCGGTTTCCCCGACTTCGACGGTTCGGTGTTCATGGGCCTGATCCCGACGGCGTTCGTGATCACTCTCGTGGGGTTCATGGAGTCGATCGCGGTCGCGAAGGTGTACGCCCGCCGCCATCGCTACGAACTCGACCCGAACAGCGAACTGATCGGTCTCGGCGCCGCCAACGTGGCGTCGGGTCTGTTCGGCGGCTACCCGGTGACCGGCGGGTTCTCCCGGACAGCGGTCAACGACACCGCTGGGGCGCGGACCCCGCTCGCCTCGATCGTCACCGCCGTGATCGTGTTGTCGACGATCGCATTCCTCACGCCATTGCTCGCGTCGCTGCCGAATGCGGCGCTCGGGGCGATCATCGTCATGGCGATCATCGGGCTGGTCGACGTCAAGGAGATGCGCCACATCGCAGCGGTCAAGCGATCGGACCTGATCGGCCTCGTCGTCGCGTTCGTCGCGACGCTGGTGCTCGGCATCGAGCTGGGAATCGGTGTGGCGGTCGTCGCCTCGATGCTCGTCGTGTTCGCGCGGATGTCGCGCCCGCACACCGCAGTGCTCGGCCGCATCGGCGACACCACCACCTACCGCAACGTCGAACGGTTCCCCGAGGCCCGCACGGTGGACGGTGTCCGCGTCGTGCGGATCGACGCGGCGCTGTCGTTCGTCAACGCCACGAACGTGAAACGGCTGCTCGTCCAGCACGCGTCCGAGATCACCCTGCCGCCGCGGGCGCTGGTGCTCGACGCGTCCGGGATCAACGACATCGACGCAACCGGTGCCGACGCCCTGAACGAGGTCGTCGACGAGCTGCGCGAGCGCGGCGTGGCACTGCACCTCGCGGA
>JAHEKY010000046.1 GCA_024644465.1 Ilumatobacteraceae bacterium
CCCCCGTTCCGGTCGTCCGCGGTGCCGCACCGGCCGGTGCGGGGCCCGATCTGCTCGGCCGGCACTGCGTCGTCGAGCCGGGCGCCGCCATACCGGATCCGTGGGCCGACGCGCCGCGGTTGACGATCACCGCCGACACGCTGACCGACCCCGGTACGGCACTCGCGGTCCTGCGCGCCGCGCAGCACGAGCGGCGGCGGCTCGTCATCGAACTCGCCGTCGACTTCGAACGGGCACCGATGCTGATGACCGATGCGCAGCCCTTCGAGGTCGGTGCGACGTTCGCGTTCGAGCGTGAGGAGTTGCACCACCTCGTGTGGTCGAACGCGGTCGACCGGCGCGACGAGTCGTCGCCGTCGTGGATCGCTCTCGACGCGGCGATCGCGGCCGGGGCGACGCCGTGTCCGGACGGTTCGAGCGACATCATCACACCGTCGGGTTCGAGCGTCTGGCTCGACGGAGGCCCGGTGCGCCACACCGCCCCGATCGGCGATGTGCCCGTGCTGCACGCTGCCGCCGTCGAGCACGGGTCGTTCACGCCACCGACGTCGAACACGTCGGCCGCCGATCTCGCAGTCGACCAACTCGCGGCGGTCACCCATGACGGCGGCGCGGCCCGCATCGTGGCGCCGGCCGGGTCCGGCAAGACGCGGGTGTTGACCGAACGCGCCCGCCACCTGCTCACCAGTTGGAACCTGCCGGCGTCGGCGGTCTGCCTCGTCGCGTTCAACAAGCGCGCTCAGGAGGAGATGTCCGAGCGGACGGCCGACCTGCCGGGCCTGCAGATCCGCACGCTGAACTCGCTCGCGCTGGCGATCGTCAACGGCACGCCGCCGTTCGCCGCACAACCACAGCGGTGGACGACGATCGACGAAGTCGACGTGCGTCGGATCATCGGCGACATCGTCAGCTTTCCGCGCCGCCGCAACAGCGACCCGGTGGCACCGTGGATCGAGGCGCTGAGCCTGATCCGGCTGGGCCTGGTACGGCCCGCCGATGCCGAGGAGCGCTACGACGGGGACGTCGATGGGCTCGCTGCTGCATGGCCGGCGTACCGGGCGGCGCTCGAGCGCCGGGGCGCGGTCGACTTCGACGACCAGATCCATCGAGCGCTGCTCGTCCTGCTGTCGCAGCCGGAGGCGCGACGGGCCGCGCAGCGGGCGTGCCGCGTCCTGCTCGTCGACGAGTTCCAGGACCTCACCCCCGCCCACCTGTTGATGATCCGCTTGCTCGCCGCGCCCGGTGGGGCGGTGTTCGGCGTCGGCGACGATGACCAGACGATCTACGGCTACAACGGCGCCGACCCGGCATGGCTGATCGACTTCGCGGAGCTGTTTCCCGGGGCGGGCGCGCATCCCCTCGAGGTGAACTACCGCTGCCCGGCCGGGATCGTCGACATCGTCGACCGGCTGCTGCGACACAATGATCGCCGCGTCGCCAAGACGATCCGCGCCAGCTCGCCCGGAGACGGTTGGTCCGTCGATGCCGGGGTCGATCCGGTCGCCGCCACCGCGCAGGCGGTTGCGGACGCGATCTCCGGCGGCGCGGACACCGCCGACATCGCCGTGCTGACCCGCGTCAACGCGCTCCTGGCGCCCGTCCAGGTCGCGCTGGCGTCGTCCGGTGTCGCGATCTCGGGCGGTGTCGGGCTGGAGTTCGCCGATCGCACTGCGGTTCGCACGGTCCTCGCGTGGCTGCGGCTCGCCGTCGGCGCCGGCTCGTTCCGGCCCGATGACGTGCGCGAGGCGCTGCGCCGCCCGTCGCGTTCGTTCCACCCGCGGATCAACGACTGGGTGTGCGAGCAAGGCAGCGTCGTCGACCTGCACCGGCTCGCCGGGCGGCTCAACAACGAACGCGACGCCGAGCGGGTGACCGAGTTCGCGGCCGACATCCAGAAACTGCAGAAGCTGGCCGAGGGTGGCGCCCCGACGTCGGACCTCGTGCTCGCCCTGATCGACGAGATCGGCCTCGCCGGAGCGGTCGGCACGCTCGACGTGCACCGTCGCGGGATGAACCGCGCCGCACAGGGCGACGACCTCACGGCGGTCCAACACCTCGCCGCGCTGCACGACGACGCGGCGACGTTCGAGTCGTGGATCCGCTCGCATCTCGCGGTCCGGCGTGCACCGGGCGGCGTCACCCTGGCGACGGTGCACCGGGTCAAGGGCCAGGAGTGGCCGCACGTCGTCGTCCACCTCGCCGATGCCGAGCAGTACCCGCACCGGCTCGCCGAGGACGTCGAGGAGGAGCGGCGCCTGTTCCACGTGGCGATCACCCGGGCGAGCCGTCACGCCTCGATCACGACCGGCGCGCACCCGAGCCCGTTCGTCGAGGAACTCACGACCGAGCCGGTACCCCGGTCACAGCGGCGGGAGGTCGCCGCGCATGCGCCTGCGCCACGTACCAAGACGGCATCGAAGGCGGCCCGGCCGGACCCGACCGGCGACCTCGATCCGGAGGGGCAACGTCGCTTCGCGGCCCTCAAGGATCTCCGCAACCAGTTGCGTGACGGCAAACCCGCGTACGTCGTGTTCGACAACAAGACGCTCGCGATGATCGCCCGCCTGGCGCCGACGAGCCGGTCGGAGCTGGCGAAGATCTCGGGGGTGGGTCCCGCCAAGCTGGAGCGGTACGGCGACGCGGTGACCGAGCTGATCGAGTCGATGCTCGTCTGAGCCGCACGCCGGCACGCAGGGGTTCGGCGCGGGCGCACTGATCGGCCGACCCACGGGCGGTACCGTGTGCGGCGTGATGGAAGCGACGACACTCCCCGCGCGGCCGTCCTGGCGCGGCGTGCTGCACTCGTGGACGTTCGTCGCGGCGATCCCCGCGGGCATCCTCCTGGTCGTCTTCTCGGAGCGGACCGCAGCGCGCACCGCGGCGGCGATCTATGCAGTGACGCTGTTGCTCGTGTTCGGAACGTCGGCGGCCTACCACCGCCTCGCCCACAGCGAACGGGCTCGGACGGTGATGCAGCGCCTCGACCACTCGATGATCTACTTGCTGATCACCGGGACCTACGTTCCGGTGTGCATCGTCGCACTGCCGCGGGCGTGGGGCATCTCGCTGCTCGCGGTCGTCGGCGTCCTCGCGGTCGTCGGGATCGTCTTGAAGCTCGCGGCGTTCCGCCGGGCCCAGTGGATCTCGTATGCGCTGTACCCGATCATGGGTTGGGTGCTCGTGTTCGCGACGCCGGTGCTGGCCGACAACTTGAGCACGATGCAGATCGCGCTGATCGTCGCCGGCGGGCTCGCCTACACGCTGGGGCTCCCGGTGCTGCTGACCCGCAGGCCCGACCCGTGGCCGAAGACCTTCGGATACCACGAGGTGTGGCACGTGTTCACCGTGCTCGCGGCCGGGTTGCACTTCGTCGCCGTGAGTTCGATGCTCGCCTGACGATGCCGGACGGCGCGCGGTTCGACACGGTCGCCGTCGTCGACTGGAGTGCCGCCGCGACACCGCGGCGTGGTGCCGACTCGATCTGGATCGCGGTCGCGGACGACGGCGGCTGCACGGTCGAGAACGTGCCGACCCGACGAGCTGCGCTCGGCGCGATGGCGGCGCTGGCACGGCCGGGTCAGCGCACGCTGCTGGGTGTCGACTTCTCGCTCGGGTTCCCGCGTGGCACGGCGCAGGGGCTCGGCGTGCCCGGCGTGCCGTGGGCCGGCACATGGCGCCTGCTCGCCGGGGAGATCACCGACGACGAGCGCAACGCCAACAACCGATTCGAGGTCGCCCACCGGCTGAACGCCTCGATGTCGCTTGGGCCCGGGCCGTTCTGGGGGTGTCCACCCTCGAGGGCCACCGCCATGCTGACGGCGACCAAACCACCCCCTCGCGCGGGGTGGCCGCCCGAGTGGCGCCACGTCGAAGCGGACCTCCGCGGGGGAGGGCGTCGGCCGTTCTCCGCATGGCAGTTGCTCGGCGCCGGCAGCGTCGGCAGCCAGAGCCTCGTCGGAATCGCCGCGCTCGAACGGCTGCGGTGGAACCTCGGCTCGCGGATCGACGTCTGGCCGTTCACGACCGGGCTCGGCGTGCCGGCCGGTGACGCCGAGGTCGTCGTCGCGGAGGTCTGGCCGTCGTTGTGGCCGAACGCAGCGCCGACCGGGTGGGTCAAGGATGCGTGGCAGGTCGAAGCGACGGCGGTCGAACTGCTCTCGAGAGACCGTCGTGGCGGCCTCGCCGGCTGGTTCTCGCCGGCACTCGACGACGCGGTGGCCACAGATGTCGTGGAGGAAGAGGGTTGGGTGCTCGGGGTGGGCGGGGCCGGCTGATGGCTGCAGTCACGTTCGAGCGTGCGGCGATCGACGTCGACGGCACACGCGTCCTCTCCGATGTCACGCTCGACATCGCCGACGGCGAGTTCCTCGGCGTGATCGGGCCGTCGGGGAGTGGCAAGTCGACGTTGTTGCGCGCCGTCGCCGGCTTCGCCGATGTCGTCAGTGGCCGTCTGCTGATCGACGGCGACGACATGAACGGCGTCCGCGCCGGGCGCCGCGATGTCGGCATGGTCTTCCAGGACCCGGTGCTCTTCCCGAATCGAACCGTCGAACGCAACATCGCCTTCCCGCTCGAAGTCCGGAGACGTCCGGCCGAGGAGATCCATGACCGCGTCGGCGCCGAGGTGCGGGCGATGCACGTCGAGCATCTGCTGGAGCGGCGTCCTGACACGCTCAGTCGCGGCGAGGCGCAGCTCGTCCACGTCGCCCGGGCGATGGTCAGGACGCCGCGGGTGCTCCTGCTCGACGAGCCCCTCGCGACGCTGGACGACGCCCTGCGCAACCGGATCCGCGCGGAGCTGCGAATGCTGCAGGAGGGCTACGACGTCACGACGCTGATGGCGACGAACGATCCGGACGACGCGATGCAGCTCCCGCACCGGCTCGCGGTGATCCACCGGGGACACGTCGTCCAGGTCGGCACCCCGGGGGAGGTACGGCGCGCTCCGGCGACACTCGATGCCGCTCTTGCGACGGGTGAGAGCTCGATGCTGACCGTCCGGGTCGCCGGCGATCACCAGGGTTTCTGGCTGGAGAGTCTCCCCGGGGAGGGCGGCTTTCGCCATCGCGTCTGGGCGCCGGTGCTCGCCGAGTGGGTCGGCGCGGACGTCACGCTGATGATCCGGCCCGACGACATCGTCGTCAGCCCGACGGGGCCGATCGTGGCGAACGTCGTCAGGGCGGTCCCCGGGCAGCCCGCCGTCGTGATGTGCGCGGTCGCCGGCCGAACGATGATCGTCCACCACGCCGATGCCGAAGCCGATGCCGGCGACCGGATCCGGTTGCGGCTCGACCACGGCGTCGTGTTCGATCCTGCGTCCGGCACGATGATCACCGCGACCTGATCAGCGCCGCAGCAGCTGCCGCGCCGCGAGCGCACGCTGGCCGACGCCGACCGCGACGGCGACCGCCATCACCGCGAACACCGGTCCGGCGATCGACGGGACGGCGAGCGCGACGGTGAAGAAGACGATCGTCTCGGTCCCCTCGACGAGCGCCGGGGGCATCGTCACGCTCGTCAGCTCGCCACGGGCGGCGGCGCCGGCCGAGCGCTTCTCCAGCACCGCGCTGAGCATCAGCCAGGACACGGCGTTGACATAGAACGTCGCGAGCAGCACGGCGGTGATCGGCCACAGCGTGTCGTCGGTTGTACCGGCCGCGATGCCGATCGGGATCGCGGCGTAGACGACGACGTCGCCGACGAGATCGGCGTATCCACCTGCGTCGCCGGCCGAACCCGATACGCGGGCGACGGCGCCGTCGAGGCCGTCGAGGAGACGCGCGAGCAGCCAGGCCGTCACCGCGGCTGCGGGGAGCTGCTGCCAGGCGCAGACGGCCGCACCGAGGCCGACGACGACCGCCGCGAGCGTGAGACCGGTTGCCGAGACCCGGCCGACGAGACGCTCGGCGAGGGGCCCGAGCAGGCGCGCCGAGACGGGGCGCAGGCGCACATCGAACATCGCTTCGACGGTAGTGGCCCGCGTTCCGGCCCCGGGCCCACGGCCCGTGAGCGGTCAGACCATCCAGGTGCCGTTGGAGCGCAGCAGCGCCCCGAGGTCGCCGGGCCCCTTGGCCTCGCTGGCCGCCATCACCTGGCTGCCGACGCCCGATGCGTACTCGGCCCGCTCGACGCTGCGGAACACGCCGAACGGCGTCGGCGACACGTCGTCGGTCGCGAGCCGGGCGAGTGCGAATGCGAGCGACGGATCCGCCCGGTGCGCGTCGTGGACGAGCACGTCGTCCGGCGCGACGTCGGCGAGTTCGACGAGCCGGAGCTGGCCGTCGTTGCCCATCACGACGCCCCGCTGGCCGTCTGCCCCGAACGTCACCGGCTCGCCGTGGACGAGGTCGATCATCATCTCGTCGCGCGACTGCTTCTTCGTGACGCCGTCGAACTGGCCGTCGTTGAACACGTTGCAGTTCTGGTAGATCTCGACGAACGAGGCGCCCTTGTGGTCGTGCGCCGCGCGGAACGTCTCCATCATGTGCTTCCGGTCGAGATCGTGCGTGCGGGCGACGAAGCTGGCCTCGGCGCCCAGCGCGACGGCGAGCGGGTTGAACGGCCAGTCGACGGAGCCCATCGGTGTCGACTTGGTGACCTTGCCGACTTCGGACGTCGGCGAGTACTGGCCCTTCGTCAGCCCGTAGATCCGGTTGTTGAACAGCAGGATGTTCAAGTTGACGTTGCGGCGCAGCGCGTGGATCAAGTGGTTGCCGCCGATCGACAGGCCGTCGCCGTCACCGGTGATCACCCACACGTCGAGGTCGGGCCGCGCGACGGCGACGCCGGTGGCGATCGCGGGCGCCCGGCCGTGGATCGAGTGCATGCCGTAGGTGTTCATGTAGTACGGGAACCGGCTCGAGCACCCGATGCCCGACACGAACACCGTGTTCTCCGGGTTGACGCCGAGGCTCGGCATCAGTTGCTGCACGGCGAGCAGGATTCCGTAGTCGCCGCACCCTGGGCACCAGCGCACCTCCTGGTCACTGGTCCAGTCGGCCTTGGTCGTGACTGCCACCTGGGCGGTGCTCATCGTGCTCCTCCGTTCGTGTCGCCGTCGAGCGAGGCGAGAGCCTCGTCGATCGCGGATTCGATCTCCCTGGACTTGAATGGCAGGCCCTGGACCTTGGTCACCGCCCGCGCGTCGACGAGGTACTTCGAGCGCAGCACGTTGGTCAGCTGACCGGTGTTCAGCTCGGGCACGAGCACCTTGCGGAAGCGGCCGAGCAGTTCGCCGAGGTTCGGCGGCAGCGGGTTGAGATGGGTGAGGTGCGTCGACGCCACCTTGACGCCCGCTCGGCGCCGACGCTGGACCGATGCGTCGATCGCCGCCCAGGTGGAACCCCAGCCGACGACGATGACGTCTGCGTCGGCGTCGCCTTCCAGCTCGGCGGGCGGGATGTCCTTCGCGATCGCCTCGACCTTGGCGGCCCGGAGCTGGACCATCAGCTCGTGGTTGTCCGGCGTGTAGTCGATGTTGCCGGTGCCGTCCTTCTTCTCGAGGCCGCCGACGCGATGCATCAGGCCCGGCGTGCCGGGGATCGCCCACGGCCGAGCGAGGTTCTCGTCGCGCTTGTACGGCCAGAAGACCTCGGTGCCGTCGTGCTCGGTGTGGTTGAACTCGGTGGCGAACGGCACCGAGATGTCGGGCAACGAGTCGACGTCCGGCAGGTTCCAGGGCTCGGAACCGTTCGCGAGGTAGCCGTCGGACAGCAGGATCACCGGGGTGCGGTACTTGAGGGCGATGCGTGCGGCCTCGATCGCGGCGTGGAAGCACTGTGCAGGGGAGTAGGACGCGACGACGGGCAGCGGCGCCTCACCGTGGCGGCCGAAGAGCGCGATGTTCAGGTCGGACGCTTCGGTCTTCGTCGGCAGACCGGTCGACGGCCCGCCGCGCTGGATGTCGACGACGATCAGCGGCAGTTCGATCGCGAACGCGAGCGAGATCGTCTCGCTCTTGAGTGCGACGCCCGGCCCCGAGGTCGTCGTGACGCCGAGGTGACCGGCGAAGGCCGCGCCGAGCGCGATCCCGACAGCGGCGATCTCGTCTTCGGCCTGGACCGTGCGGATGCCGAAGTGCTTGTGCTTGGACAGCTCGTGGAGAATGTCGCTCGCCGGTGTGATCGGGTACGAGCCGAGTGTCAGCGGCAGGTTCGCGAGCTGCGCGGCGGCGATCAGGCCCCACGACAGCGCGACGTTGCCGGTGATGCTCGTGTACTCGCCGGGTGGCAGCTTGGCCGGGCGCACCTCGAAGCGGTGTCCGACCGCCTCGGTGGTCTCCCCGAAGTTGAAGCCGGCGTGGAAGGCCGCCCGGTTGGCGGCGGCGACGAGCTCGTTCTTCGCGAACTTCTTGTCGATCCATTCCTCGGTCGGCTCGGTCGGACGCGTGTACATCCACGACACGAGGCCGAGCGCGAAGAAGTTCTTCGACCGTTCCGCATCGCGGGGCTTGACCCCCAGCTCGGCGCACACCTCCTTGGTCAGGCTGGACATCGGTACGCGCAGCACGCGGTAGCCGGCGAGGGTGTCGTCGTCGAGCGGGTTGACCGGCTCGCCGGCCTCGTCGACGTAGCCGGCCTTCTCGAGGTTGCGGTCCTCGAAGGAGTCCTCGTTGACGATGACCGTGCCGCCGGTCTCGAGGCGGCCGAGGTCGGCCTTGAGCGCAGCCGGGTTCATCGCGACGAGCACGTTGGGTTCGTCGCCCGGCGTCGTGATGTCGTGGTCGGCGATGTTGACCTGGAACGCGGAGACACCGTTGACCGTGCCGGCGGGCGCCCGGATCTCGGCGGGAAAGTCCGGCATCGTCGACAGGTCGTTGCCGAACGAGGCGCTCACCGAGGTGAAGCGGTCGCCGGTCAGCTGCATGCCGTCGCCGGAATCACCGGCGAACCGGACGATCAGGTGGTCGAGTACTCGATCATCGTCGGCCTCGTCGGACCGGTCGATCGTGTCCGTCATCTGTTTCGCCCCCATAGCGATGGTCGAACGTCGCCGGCGGTCGAGGGTCGGCCGCGCAGTTCGGCACGTTCGTGGTGCCCGGCACCGTTGCCGGACGTTGGTGAGCATGACGGTAGCCGCTGATCGGTCGAAAATCTGTCACCGATTCGCGATGTTCCGAAACGACTGTCGAGGCGGCCGGCAGGGTGATGAAGGCGGAGCTCGCGGCAATACTCGGAGGCGTGTCCACGCTGTTCGACGACCTCGCCGCGACGTCGGACGCGGTCGCCGCCACGACGAAACGCAACGACAAGGTGGCCGCACTCGCGGCAGTGCTCATGCGGCTGCGCTCGGACGAGATCCTCCCCGCGGTCGCCTTCCTGACGGGCGCGACGCCGCTCGGGCGGATCGGTGTCGGGTGGGCGACGCTGTCAGACGTCCGCCCGGAGCCGGCGAGGACGCCGACGTTGACCGTCGGCGAGGTCGACGGTGCGGTGCAGGCGCTCGCGGCGATGTCGGGGGAGGGCGTCGCCGCCGCGCGGCGCGATGCGCTGTTCGGCCTGTTCACGGCCGCGACCGCACGGGAACAGCGCCTGCTGCGGGGCATCCTCGGTGGCGAGCTTCGTCAGGGTGCGCTCGAGGGCGTGGTCGCGACGGCGGTCGCGAAGGCGGCGGGCGTGCCGGTGGCAGCGGTACGGCGGGCCGCGATGATGGCCGGTGCGCTCGGTCCGGCGGCCCACGCCGCGTTGACCGGTGGCGTCGACGCGCTCGACGAGGTGCGGTTGACGCCGCTGCGGGCGGTGCAGCCGATGCTCGCCAGCCCGGCGACGAGCGTCGGGGAGGCGATCGAGGAACTCGGCGAGGCGTCGGTCGAGTGGAAGCTCGACGGCGCGCGGGTCCAGGCGCACCGCCTCGACGGGCAGGTGCGGTTGTTCACCCGCAACCTCAACGACGTCACCGATCGGCTCCCGGGCGTCGTCGACGCGGTGGCGTCGATCTCCGGTGGTGACCTCGTGCTCGACGGCGAGGCGATGGGGCTGCTGAACGACGGGGAGCACAGCGACATCGGCGGCGATCTCGATGCGGCCGCACCGCGCCGCTTCCAGGACACGATGGGTGACTTCGGCGCCGACGGTGGCGCCGGGCGCGGCGCCACGCTGCGGGCGTTCTTCTTCGACGTGATGTACGTCGACGGGCGTCCGGTCGACGGCGAACCGCTCGCCGTGCGTCAGTCGCTGCTGCGTGAGCACGTCCCGGCCGAGTCGAGGTTGCCGTCGATCATCACGGCGGACGCGGCCGAGGCGCAGGCGTTCATGGACCATGCCGTCGGCCTCGGGCACGAGGGGGTGATGGTCAAGGGCCTCGACGATCGCTACGAGGCCGGCCGGCGCGGCAAGAGCTGGCGCAAGGTGAAACCGGTGCACACGCTCGATCTCGTCGTGCTGGCCGTCGAGTGGGGTCACGGTCGCCGCACCGGCATGTTGTCCAACCTGCATCTCGGTGCCCGTTCGGAGGATCGTCCGGGCGAGTTCGTCATGGTCGGCAAGACGTTCAAGGGCATGACCGACGAGATGCTGCGCTGGCAGACCGAGCACTTCCAGGCGCTCGCGATCGGCGCGGCAGCCGGGCACGTCGTCCACGTCCGCCCGGAGCAGGTCGTCGAGATCGCCGTCGACGGTGTCCAGGCGTCGACGCGGTACCCGGGCGGCGTCGCGCTGCGATTCGCCCGCGTGAAGCGGTATCGCCACGACAAGCAGGCCACCGCCGCCGACCCGATCAGCGCCGTTCAGGCCCTCCTGCGGTAGCGGGCGCCCGATCCGGGCCCGATGACCGCCCGCGCGCCGTTGCGGGGCCGTACAGTCGGAGCATGGTCCGCCGTTCGTTTGTCGTCGCGTTCGTTGTCGCCGTGGTCGGCATCACCGGGTGCAGCGACGACGGCAAGTCGGGGCCGTCGCCGGGCGGGATCAACGGCCCGGCACGGGTCGAACCCAACCCCGGCGCGAACAACCCGGTCGACGCGCCGGACGAGTAGGTTCGACCACTGGTATGGCGACGCTTCGGTTCAGCTTCGGAACGATGGGCTCCGGCAAGAGCACCGTGGCGCTGCAGATCCACCACAACCTCGCGAACCGCCAGCTCTACGGGCTGCTGCTGACGACCCACGACCGCGAGGGCAAGCAGGTGACCAGCCGGCTCGGCGTCGCCGCGCCGGCGATCGAGGTCGCCGAGGATCTCGACCTGTACGCGCTCGCCGTCGCCAACTGGCCGATCCACTACCTGGTCTGCGACGAGGTGCAGTTCTACACCGTTGCGCAGTGCGACCAGTTGGCCCGGGCGGTCGATGACCTCGAGATCGACGTCTACGCATTCGGGCTGCTCACCGACTTCCGCGGCCGGCTGTTCGACGGCACGCGGCGGATGCTGGAGATCGCCGACGAGCACAGCCCGCTGCAGGTCGAGGCGCGGTGCTGGTGCGGCGCCAGGGCGACGCACAACGCCCGCGTCGTCAACGACGTCGTCGTGTACGAGGGCGACACGATCGTCGTCGGCGACACCGTCAAGGGTGCAGCGCAACCGCTGTTCGGCGACTCGGTGCGCTACGAGTTGCTGTGCCGCAACCACTTCCGCACCGCCGACCTCGGCGACTGACCTCCCGCCACGCCCCGACCCACCCCTGCACCACGCAGCCGGCGCCCCGCGGCGCCCTTCCGGTGAGAGGTGAGAGGCACAGGTCCTCTCACCTCTCACCGCAGCGGTGGGGGCGGGTACTGGGTGTGGCGGGTGAATCACCGAGAGTGCGTATCGGCGATGCGGCACATCGCGGCGATGCCGGCGGAGAGCGACATCCCACCGAGGCGCAGGAAGATCGCGTCGAGGTCGACGGCGCCGGGCCGAGTTGCGACTTCGGTGATCGCGGCCGCACCGATGACGACCATCGTGATGGCGATCGCCGCAACGGCGCGGAGCAGCGCGTCGAGCCAGGGCCCGCGTTCGTTGCGGCGCACGAGCAACGTCGTGCCGATCGCGACCGCGGCCGCGGGGGCGAGCGCGGGCACGTTCGGCGGCAGGACGATGAAGCTGAGCACCTCGACCCGTTGATCCCATGCGGTCGCGAAGCGCGTGCCGTCGACGGAGCGCGCCCGTTCGAGCTGGAACATGATGAACCCGATCTCGCCGCCGAGCAGCAGCCAGCCGGCGACGGTCAACTGCCGGATCAGCGCCGGGTTGACCCGGCTGGACGACTCAGTCCCAGGCACACTGCATCCGCTTGATGCCGTTGATGAAGTTGCTCTGCAGGTAGGCCGGTTCCCCCACGATGCGCATCTTCGGCAGGCGGCGCCGCAGCATGTCGAACATCACTGCGATCTCGCGGCGAGCGAGGTTCGCTCCGAGGCAGAAGTGCGGTCCGCCCGCGCCGAATCCGACGTGCGCCGGCTGCAGCGGTCGGGCCACGTCGAAGCGATACGGGTCGTCGAACACCCGCTCGTCCCGGTTGCCGGAGTTGTAGAACATCACCACCTTCGTGCCGGCCGGTACCGGGTGGCCGTCGATGTCGGTGTCCTCGGTGGCGGTACGACGGAAGTGGATCACCGGCGTCGCGTACCGCACGATCTCCTCGACCGCAGTGCGGCTGTGCGTGTCGAAGTCTCCGTACAACAGCTCCCGCTGGTCGGCGTGGTCGGTCAACGCCTTCATCCCGTGGCTGATCGCAGTGCGAGTCGTCTCGTTGCCGGCGACGACGAGCAGGATGAAGAACGAACCGAACTCCTGTGGGGACAGCTGCTCGCCGTCGACCTCGGCCGCCATCATCACCGACGTGATGTCGTCGCGAGGGTTCGCCCGCCGGTCCTCGCCGAGGGCCTGCGCGTACATGAACATCTCGAGCGACTGCGACATCAGGTCCTCATACGACGTCACGTACTCCGGGTCGCCGACCCCGAGGATCGTGTTCGTCCAGGCGAGCACCTGGGCGTAGTCCTCCGGCGGGATGCCCATCATGTCGCAGATGATCTCGAGCGGCAGCGCGGCGGCGACGTGTTCGACGAAGTCGCACGTCTGATCCGGGAACGCGGCGTCGAGTCGGTCGATGATCTGGGTCGCCTTGGCGACGACGACGCGCTCGACGCGGCTCACCTCCTTCGGGGTGAAGCCCTTCGACACGATCGAACGGAGCCGGTAGTGCTTCGGGTCGTCCATGTTGATCATCGACCCGAAGAACTCGTTCATCTCCTGCGGGAGATCGCCGATGTTCGAGCCCTGTCCGGAGCAGAACACGGCCGGGTTGCGGCTGACCGACCAGATGTCGGCGTGGCGGGTCACCGCCAGGTAGCCCGCCCCGCGCGGGAACGGCGCGTCCTCGATGAGCCGCTCCTCGAAGTGGATGAGCCCGGGCGTGTCGCGCAGGGTGCGGAACGCCGCCTCGCGGATGTCTCGCGGCCCTGTCCAGAACTCGACGTCCGACAGGTCGATGGCGTCGAGGGCAACGGTGGGCGACATGTCCAGAGACTAGGGAGCGGCGTCCCCGCTCGGCCGAATCGGCGCGCGCAGGGTTGAGATTCGGATCGATGTCGCGTTGACTGTCCGGATGCTGGACTTCTCCGAGATCGAACGCGTCCTCGTCGTCACCGCCCACCCCGACGACGTCGACTTCGGTGCGGCGGGCACGGTCGCGAACATGACCGACGCAGGCATCGAGGTCGTGTACTGCCTGGTCACCGACGGTCAGGCCGGTGGGTTCGATCACACGATCCCGCGATCGGAGATGGCGTCGATCCGCCGCGAGGAGCAGACGAAGGCAGCCGCCGAGGTCGGCGTCACCCGTCTGCAGTTCCTGGGTCACATGGACGGCGCCGTCGAGGTCGACATGAAACTGCGCGAGGACATCAGCATGGTGATCCGTGAGGTCCGACCGCAGGTCGTGATCACGCAGTCACCGCTGCGCAACCTCGACTCGACGTACGGATCGCATCCCGACCACCTGGCGACCGGCGAGGCGACGATGTGCGCCGTCTATCCGGATGCGCGCAACCCGTTCGCGTTCCCCGGCAGCCCGTGCGCCCGACTCGAGGACTGGGCCGTGTCCGAGGTCTGGCTGACGAACGGTCCCGATGCGACCGACTACGTCGACATCACGAACCAGCTCGATCGCAAGATCCGGGCGCTGCGCTGTCACCTCAGCCAACACCGGGACCCGGATGCGCTCGAAGAACGGGTGCGCGGCTGGTGGCGTCAGCTCGCCGTCGACCGCGGTCAACCGGTCGGCACCAGCGCAGAGGTGTTCCGGGTGATCGACACCCGCTGAACCGGTCGGGAAATCTGCCACTCCGTCTCAAGGATTGGGCAAGTGCCGCCGATGACTGGACATGGCTCTCTTTCGCAGGACGAAACGAGACGACGAGGACATCATCGTCGACCGTGTCACCGGGGCGTTCAACCGCCGCCAGCTCGACATGGACATCGCGGCCGGTGTCGACCGTTCCGGGCTGTCGACCGCGACGCTGATGGTCGAAGTCGACGATGCCGACCGGTTCGGCAAGCCCGAGAGCTCGGAATCGAACCAGATCCTCGAGCGCGTCGCGTGGGTGCTGATGGCGACGGTGCGGACATCCGACATCGTGTACCGCAACACCGGGTCCAGCTTCTGTGTGCTGCTGCCCGCGACGGCCGACGACGACGCGATGATCGTCGCCGAGCGGATCCGGCACAACATCGAATCGACCCCACTGCTGTGTGAATCGAGGGTCACGGTGTCCGTCGGCGTGGCGATCGGCCCCTCCAAGGAGCTGGAGCGCACGTTCGAGGCGGCCGACGCAGCGCTGCACTCGGCACGCGGCGGGAATCGCGTCGTCCACAGCTGAGCGTTGTTCCACCGGGCGCGCGCTCGGGTTGACATCTGCCACACGACCCGAGTTCGGATCCCTGACCCCGTGGTCGTTACGGTGACCGCTCATGACCGAAGCTGTGATCGTCGCCACCGCCAGAAGCCCGATCGGACGCGCCGCGAAGGGTTCGCTCGTCGACCTGCGGCCCGACGACATGGCTGCCCAGATCGTCCGGGCGCTGATGGACAAGGTGCCCGAAGTGGCGCCGTCCGACGTCGAGGACCTGATCATGGGCTGTGGCCAGCCGGCCGGCGAGGCGGGCTTCAACATCGGCCGCATCGTGGCCGGCCTCGCGGGCCTCGGCGACGTGCCGGGCGTGACCGTCAACCGCTACTGCTCGTCGAGCCTGCAGACGATCCGGATGGCGCAGCACGCGATCAAGGCCGGCGAGGGGGACTGCTTCATCGCGGCCGGCGTCGAGGCCGTCAGCCGATACGGCAACGGCGCGTCCGACACTGCGCCGAACCCGGTCTTCAAGGGGCCGGGGGCGCGGACCGCCGAGCGGGCCCAGGGCGGCCAGCCCGACTGGACGCCTCCGGAGGGCCTGCCGGACTTCTACATCGCGATGGGCCAGACGGCCGAGAACGTCCGTGAGGTCGAAGGCGTCACCCGCGAGGAGATGGACGAGTTCGGCGCGCAGTCCCAGCAGCGCGCCGTCGCAGCGATCAAGCGGGGCCACTTCGAGAACGAGATCACGCCCTTGACGCTGCCCGACGGCACGGTCGTGTCGACCGACGACGGCCCGCGCGACGGGACGACGGTCGAGAAGCTCGCGACGCTGAAGCCGGTGTTCCGCCCCGACGGCGAGATCACCGCCGGCAACGCGTGCCCGCTGAACGACGGCGCCGCCGCGGTGATGGTGATGAGCGACACGAAGGCCGCCGAGCTCGGGCTGGCGCCGCTCGCACGGATCGTCTCCTCCGGCGTCACCGGGCTCAACCCGGAGATCATGGGCCTCGGGCCGATCGAGGCGTGCCGCCAGGCGATGGCGCGAGCCGGCATGTCCGCCGACGACATCGACCTCGTGGAGATCAACGAGGCGTTCGCCGCACAGGTCATCCCATCGGCGCGGCATCTGGGGTTCGGCCTCGACAAGGTGAACGTGAACGGCGGCGCAATCGCGCTCGGCCACCCGTTCGGCATGACCGGGGCGCGGATCATGACGACGTTGATCAACAACCTCCAGGATCAGGACAAGACGATCGGGATCGAGTCGATGTGCGTCGGCGGTGGGCAGGGCATGGCCATGATCATCGAACGTCTTTCCTGAGTCGAGCCGGATGCGGCGATCGCGGCGTTGCGTGAGCTCCTCGTTGCCCTGACGGCAACGTCGTCGCCACGCGCCTTGCGCTCGCCACATCCGATCTCGACTCAGAATGACGAATTGAGCTGTGGGCCCGATGCGTCGTCGGGCCCCTTGCGTGAGCTCCTCGTTGCCCTGACGGCAACGTCGTCGCCACGCGCCTTGCGCTCGCCACATCCGATCTCGATTCAGAATGACGAATTGAGCTGTGGGCCCGATGCGTCGTCGGGCCCCTTGCGTGAGCTCCTCGTTGCCCTGACGGCAACGTCGTCGCGTGCGGCCCTACCGCTCCCAGCGGTGGGGGCGATCGGCGTGGATCATCACGGCGTCATGGTTGCTGGGGCACACCGACGCCCGCAGCACGTATGGATCGCCGGCACTGTTGAGTTCGGCGAGCGCGTAGCCGTCGTTCGAGTCGCGGACGCCGGTTCCCATCGGGTGCAGCGCGCCGATCTGGAGCCCGGCGGTCTCGGCTTCCGCCGCCCACAGGTTGACGAGCCCCTGGCGCAGCGTCGGGTCCTCCAGCAGGTCGGTTCCGTCGAGCGTGAGCGTGACGTTGGAGATGTGCACCGGTTGGATCTTCTCGACCTCGACGACGTCGCCGGCCAGTTCACCGTCGAGCATCACGACGACCGGGCCGGTCTCGCCGGTGAATCCACCGACGAAGCCGTACCGCACCACGGGAAATCCGTCGTCGTCGGTCGTGACGTAACGGATGCGGTCACCGTGGTGGAAGATCGTCACCGCATGGCCTCCTGCGCGGCGGCCCCTGTGGGTGGAGCGGCGGCGCCGTGCTCGTCGATCACCGCGTCGGAGAGTTCCGGCCAGCGAACGAGCGCGTCAGTGGCCCACTCGTCGAACGGGCGGTCCGCCAAGGCGATCACCGCCAGGTCCGGTTCGGGGTCGATCCAGAACATCGTGCCGGCCCCGCCGAAGTGGCCGAAGGTCGCCGGGGAGTTGCGCGCGCCGGTCCAGTGAGGTGACTTGGCACCCCGAATCTCGAACCCCAATCCCCAGGGGCACCGTTCGTAGCGACCCACGCCCGGAACGATACCCGACAGCGAGGGGTAGTGAACACGGCTGGCTTGGGCGGCCGTCGACGGCGCCAGCAGCGTCGGCGTGTGGACCTCCGCGACGAACCGGACGAAGTCGTCGAGCGTGCTGTGGACCTGATGCGCAGGTGAACCACGGAGTTCGGTCGCGTGCATGCCGAGCGGTTCGAAGACGGCGAGGCGGAGGTATTCGTCGAACGGCATCGCGGCGGCCTCGGCGACCGTCTCGGCGGCGAGTTCGATGCCGCGGTTCGAGTAGATCCGGGTCCGCTCCGGCGCGGCGATCGGTTCGGTGCCGTCGAACGGGTAACCGCCCGCGTGCGCGAGCAGGTGGCGCAGCGTGCAGTGCGGCTGGCCGACGGGCGTGTCGAGCGCGACGACGCCCTCTTCGACCGCGACGAGCATCGCCCACGCGGCCAGCGGCTTCGACAGCGACGCCATCCGGAAGCCGTGTGCGGTCGGGCCGACCGTCGACACGACCGCACCGCCGCGCAGCACGGCGGCGGCAACGGTCGGGACCGGCCAGTCGGCGGTTCGTTCCAAGGAAGTCATCCCGCCGCCGCCCGTCGACTCAGGTGAAGTCGTGGATCAGCTCGGCGACCCGGAATGCGAGGTCGACGCCCTGCCTGGCGTTCAGCCGGGGATCGCACACCGTCTCGTAGCGGCTGTCGAGGTCCGAGTCGGACAGCTCGTCGCCGCCACCGAGACACTCGGTGACGTTCTCACCGGTCAGCTCGACGTGGATGCCGCCCGGCCAGGTGCCTTCGGCGCGATGGGCCTGGACGAAGCCGCCGATCTCGCGGACGATGTCGTCGAAGTGGCGAGTCTTGCGGCCGTTCGCGGCGGTGAACGTGTTGCCGTGCATCGGATCGCACGCCCACACGACCGGGTGCCCGGCGTCGGTGACGGCCCGCAGCAGGGGCCGCAATCCCTTCTCGATGTTGTCGGCGCCCATCCGCGAGATCAGGGTGAGGCGGCCGGGGATGCGCGACGGGTTGAGGACGTCGCACAGCTGGAGGAGATAGTCCGCGGTGGTCGACGGGCCGACCTTGCAGCCGATCGGGTTGCCGACGCCGCGCAGGAACTCGACGTGTGCGCCGTCGAGGTCGCGGGTGCGTTCGCCGATCCACAGCATGTGCGCGGAGCAGTCGTACCAGCTGCCGGTCAGCGAGTCCTGGCGGGTGAGCGCTTCCTCGTAGCCGAGGATCAGTGCTTCGTGCGACGTGTAGACGTCGACCTCGGAGAGGTTCGCGTTGGACTCCGTCTCGATCCCGCAGGCACGCATGAAGGCGAGCGCCCGGTCGATCTCGGCGGCGAGCTTCTCGTACCGCTGGCCCTCTGGGCTGGACGACACGAACTCCTGGGTCCACGAGTGGACGTGGGAGAGGTCGGCGAAGCCGCCCTTCGTGAACGCGCGCAGCAGGTTGAGTGTCGAGGCGGACTGGTTGTACGCCTGCACGAGCCGTTCGGGGTTGGGTGTGCGCGCCGCGTCGGTCGCGGTCGCGTCGTTGACGATGTGACCGCGGAACGACGGGATCTCCGCGTCGCCGACGGTCTCGTAGTTCGACGACCGGGGCTTGGCGAACTGCCCGGCGATCCGGCCGACCTTGACGATCGGCACGCCGACGGAATAGGTCAGGATGATCGCCATCTGCAGGATGACGCGCAGCTTCTCCCGGATGTTGTCCGCGGAGAACTCCTCGAAGCTCTCCGCACAGTCGCCGGCCTGCAGCAGGAACGCGTTGCCGGCGGCGACCTGGGCGAGCAGGGACTGCAGCGACCGTGCTTCGCCGGCGAACACGAGCGGCGGCAGCGAGGAGATCTGCTTGAGCGAGTGCTCGAGGGCCGGACCGTCCGGCCACGCCGGCTGCTGGAGGGCGTTGCGCTCCTGCCATGACGACGGCGTCCACATCTCTCGGCTCTCGGGCATCACCTCAGGCTAGCGATGGGACCGGGCGGGACCGCCGCCGGTTGCGAACGGCACGCTCGACCCCACCCCGAAAACGACCGGAGCGGTCGGACGAATCCAACCGCTCCGATTGACAATCATTTGGTTCATTCTGGACGAGCTGAGTCGTCGGCTGGCAAGAAGGCGCTGACGGAGTTGCCTCCGGGGCAACGACCGAAGCCGCCGACGCCGCCAGGCGGCGACTCAGACGGCCAGAATGCGTTCGGCGTCGTCGCGGAGCCCGGCGACCGCGCGGGACACCAGGCGGCGGGCGGCTTCGGCGGTGACACCGAGCTGCTCGCCGACTTCGCGGAAGCTCTTGCGCTCACCGTCGACGAGACCGAAGCGGGCCTCGACGGCGAAGCGGGCACGAGCATCGAGCGTGCCGAGCAGCTCGTCGAGCAGATCGCTGTCGACGAGGGTCATCACGTGATCCTCCGGCGTACCGTCGCCGTTGGCCATCAGGTCGCCGAGCGTCGCATCGCCGTCGTCGCCGACGGTCTTGTCGAGGCTGACCGGAGTGGTCAAGCGGTGCAGTTCGGCGTTGGTCTGGTCGAGGGTCTCGCCGTCGCCGGACGCCTGGCGCAGCGCGGCGCGCAGGCTCGCGGAGCGGTCGCCCGGGATGCGGATCAGGCTGGCCTTCTGGTCGAGGGCCCGGCCGATCGCCTGGCGGATCCAGAACGTGGCGTAGGTCGAGAACTTGAAGCCGCGCCGCCAGTCGAACTTGTCGACGGCGTGCTCGAGGCCGAGGTTGCCCTCCTGGATGAGGTCGAGGAGGTCCATGCCCTGGGGCAGGGGGTAGCGGCGGGCGATCGACACGACCAGACGGAGGTTCGAGCGGATGAAGCGGTCCTTCGCCTTGGCGGCATCGCGGACCTGACGCTTGAGCACGACGCTGCGCTTGCCGGCGGCGAGCTGCTCGGCGGCCTCGCGGCCGGTTTCGATCACGCGGGAGAGCTCGCGCTCGTCCTCAGCGGTCAGCAGGGGGACCTTGCCGATGTCGTTGAGGTAAAGACCGATGGAATCATTCATGTTACGTACAACCGTTCAGTTCTGTGGCGGATTCCGGTTCGAGTTGTGTCCTGGGACACACCAGGGTGATCGGCTTGATCAGGGACTTCGTCCGCGGATGCGGGAAGTGATCGGAGCGACGACCGCCATGGATGAGGGGTTTCCGGGGGGAACCCGACTCAAACGAAGAATTGGGGGGTATATGGGGGAACAACTGACAGTAACAGACCTGTCAACCCCACGCACGGCACCGGGGCGCGAAAATGCCGTCGGCGGCTCGTACGATTGTCGATCGTGCCCGGACCCGACACCCCGCCACTGCGCCTCGGGCTCTTCGGCGGCACGTTCGACCCGCCGCACGTCGGCCACATGGTCACCGCGGTCAACGTGCGCCACGCACTGGGGCTCGACCGGGTGATCCTGATGGTCGCCAACGTGCCGTGGCAGAAGGAGGGGAGCCGGCAGATCACGCCTGCTGAGGACCGTTTTGCGATGGTCACCGCCGCGGTCGCGGACGTGCCCGGTCTGGTGCCGGGGCGGAACGAGATCGATCGCGGCGGTCACAGCTACACGGCGGACACGCTCGCCGCGCTGGCCAACGAGTTCCCAGGGGCCGAACTGTTCACGATCGTGGGGGACGACGCGGCCGCGGGCCTGCACACCTGGACCCGATCCGATGAGGTGGTCAGTCAGTCACATCTGGTGGTCGTCGATCGGCCCGGCAACCACGTCGAACTCCCGGACGACATCGACTGGATCCGGGTGGAGGTGCCCCGTCTGGAGGTCTCGAGCACCGACCTGCGCCGGAGGTTCGGCGACGGTCGCCCGCTCGACTACCTGGTGACGGAACCGGTGCTCGACGTGATCGAGGCGCGCGGGCTGTATCTCGCGGGCGAGGGGCCGGCGTGACGGCCCTGCCGGAACGGAGGACTCGGCGGACGGCGGTCGGCGCGATCGTCGCGGTCGTGCTCGTCATGGTCGCGGCGGGGCTCGCGGCGGCCGGTGCGATGACCGTCGCGAACTCGAAGGCGGGCGAGACGGTCGCGGGCGAGACCCGGCCGGTCATCGCGTTCCCCAACACCGACAATGCCGGGCTCGCCGTCCTGGATGACGCGGGGCAACTGACGGCGTTGATCGTCGCGACCGTCGCGCCGACGGGCACGGGCGGCAGCATCGTGACCATCCCGGTCAACGCCGACGCGAGTGTCGGCCTCGGCGAGCAGCGACGTCCGCTCGACGGTGAACTCGACGCGGTCATCGGCGACCCGGAGCGGTTCTTCGAAGCGGTCGAGGCGACCCTCGCGATCTCGCTGCAGTACGGCGAGATCGCGTCCGCGGAGCGGCTCGCAGAGCTGATCGGCGCGGTCCTCCCCGCTCCGGTCAACCTGTCCGAGCCGGTGATCGACTCGCTCGCGGCCGGGACCGGGCAGGTCCTGCCGGCAGGCGACACCCTGCTGACGGAGCAGACCGCGATCGCCGCGCTGCGCGCCCACGACGACTCCGGTGAGAGCTACGACCACCACCGGCTCGACGTCGAGATCTGGTCGGCGCTCGCGGCGAACGCTCCGGCTGTCGACGTGGTGCAGCCGCCGCTCGACGAGTTCGAACGTCCGGTTCCGTCGAGCACCATCGACGAGGTGTTCGGGCGACTCTGGTCCGGGCCGGTGCAGGTCCGCGACGTCGTCGTCGCCGACGCGCCGTCCGGCATCGGTGGTGACTCGGTCATCATCGATCGCCATGACTCGCTGCTCGTGTTCGCACAGGCCTCGCCGGCGCGTGTCTCGACACCGAACCCCGGGCTCGTGTTCCGTCTGGTCGTGCCGTACTCGGACGAGCAGATCCTGGCGACCGAGGGCCTGTTCGGCTCCCGGTCCGAGCTCGCGCGGGGGTTGATCGGCGAGCTGCTGTTCCTGTCGGCGAACGTCGTCTCGGTCGACACGACCCCGCAGTCGTCCGGGGCGCCGGCGCGCAACCTGATCGAGGTGGCCGACGAACGGTTCATCGGGGACATCGCAACGCTCGTGCCGCTCGTCTTCGGTGAGTCGGACGTCGTCGTCGCTGCCGAGTTGATCGACGGCGTCGATGTCGTGATGACGCTCGGCGAGGGGTATCTGGACCGCAAGGCGCGCCAGGGCGACGCCGAGTTCGACGATGAGGCGGAGACCGGCGATACCGTCGCGGACGATGGCTGACCGAACACCTTCCGATTCGACCGTCGACGACCCCGCCGGCGTCGAGCTCGCCCGCCTCGCGGCGCGCACGGCGGACGAGAAGAAGGGCAGCGACATCATCATCCTCGATGTCGGTGAGGTGCTCGCGATCGCCGGCTACTTCGTCGTGATCAGCGCGTCGAACCCGCGGCTGGTCCGCACGATCGCCGACGAGATCGAGGGCATCGCGAAGCGCGATCTCGGGCGGGCACCGGTGCGCACCGAGGGGCGCAACGAGCAGCAGTGGATCCTGATCGACTACGGCGACGTCGTCGTCCACGTCTTCCACGAGGACATGCGCGAGTTCTACGAGATCGAGCGGCTCTACCTCGACGTCGACCGCATCGAATGGCAGTCGTCGCCGTCCGGTTCGTCGGTGTCCCGGCCACGACCACGCGGCGAGTCGTCAGCGGACGAATCTGCCTGACGCTTCGTCCGGCCGGCGCCGTTGCGATGACGGACGGCGCGCCGATATCGTCGGTCCGTCGAAGACGTCGACGATGACGTCCTCGGGGCTTTAGCTCAGTTGGTAGAGCGCTTCCATGGCATGGAAGAGGTCAGGGGTTCAATTCCCCTAAGCTCCACGAAGAACCCCAGGTCCACGCCTCGGGGTTCTTTGCTTTTTCGGTTTCGGCGCCTTGGGGTGGGCTACGAGGTGGGCTACGGCTTTGCGGTTGCGGCGAGGGCGTGGTCGAGGGAGTGGTCGAGGGAGTGCTCCAGGAGTCGTCGGGGACTACGTGGGGCGTCTGCGCTCGCGTTCTTCCCGTCGACGCTGCGCGCGGTTCGGCCCCGCGCTCGGGGGTCGAAGTCGAACGGGCGGGGATTCTGCTGAGCGCTGCAGCGCGACGAATCGTTCCTGCCATTCGTCGCGCTCGCGGATGATGTCGTCGGCGTCGGCTCGGAGTCGTTCGTTGTCCTCCCTGATCCAGGCGAGGAGAACCCGCTCCCGGTCGAGTTCGTTCTCCGCTCGACGCTGCGCCGTCCAGGCTGACTTCAGCTCGGACCGCAGCGTCTCGATTGTCTCGCCGAGTTCCCGCACCCGATCCCAGGCAGCAGCGGCTTCGTCGCCCTGTTCGAGTGCGGCTTCGATCGTCGCCGGCTCGTCCT
>JAHEKY010000047.1 GCA_024644465.1 Ilumatobacteraceae bacterium
TCGGTGTCGGGCGGCGAGATCGCGCTCGCCGTCGGCGGGATGGCAGCGGTCGCGGCGCTCACGCTCTCGGCCGGTGCGCGCATGCTCGACGGCGTGATGGAGATGGTCCGTGCCCGCGATGGCGGACCCGCGGCGTCGGCGAGCATCGCGATTCTCTTCACGGTCGTCGTCGGTGCCGTGACGCAGGCAGTCGGCCTGGAGGTGGTGATCGGAGCGTTCCTCGCCGGCATCGCGCTCGGCCGCAGTCGCCTCGCCGCCGAGCCGATCATGCACCACATCGAGATCATGACGTCGGCGGTGTTCGCCCCGCTGTTCTTCGCCGTCGCGGGGCTGCGCGTCGACCTTCGTCAACTCGATCAGGCCAGCGTGCTGATCGGCGCGTTGCTGATCACGGCCGTCGCGACGTTCGGCAAGCTGTCGGGGTCGTACGTCGGCGCCCGGCTGAGCGGCATGGGACGATCGGACGCGTTCGGCGTCGGAGCCGCACTGAACGCCAGAGGCGCGCTCGAGATCGTCGTTGCGACCGTCGGCCTGACGATCGGCGTGCTGAGCGACGCCTCGTACACGGCGGTCGTGCTGATGGCGATCGCGACGTCGGCGCTCGCCGCCCCCCTGCTGCAACTGGCCGGCAGGATCGGGCCATCACCCCGCGACGATTCGACCCCCGCGCGGGTGCCGCTACGTTGACACCCATGACCCCAGCCGACCGGCGTGACTGGAACGACCGCGGGTGGATCCACTGCGTCGACGTCGTGGGCCCCGCGCAGCTCGACGTCCTCCGCCGCAGCGTCGATCAGCTCGACGCCTGGGCGACGACCGGTGGACCGGGTCTCCACCACTTCGAGTCGACCGAAGGCGGGCCCGTCGTCGCTCGCAGCGAGCACTTCGCCGACGTCCATCGAGATCTCGGCGAGTTCGTCCGGGGCGCGCAGGTCGCCGATGTGCTCGCCGAGCTGTTCGGCGAGCCGGCCGTGTTGTTCAAGGAGAAGGTCAACTACAAGCACCCCGGCGGGGGCGGGTTCGCACCGCATCAGGATGCGACGGCGTACCGCTTCGTCGACCACCACATCTCCGTGATGGTGCCGCTCGACCCGGCGACGATCGCGAGCGGGTGTCTCTTCTTCGCACCCGGCCATCTCGGGGGCGCGATGCCCACCGACGATCGCGGGCGGGTCGACGAGCCCTTCGCCGCGACGCTCGACTGGCAACCCGTCGAGGCCCAGCCCGGCGACATGGTGTTCTTCGACTCGTACGCGCCGCACCACAGCGGCACGAACCGCACCGACCGCCCCCGCCGCGCCCTGTACCTCACCTACAACGCGGCGTCGAAGGGCGACCATCGCGCGGCCTACTACGCCGACAAGACCGCCGAGTTCGCCCGCGCCGACGGCACGTTCGACGGCGCCCGCGTCCGCATCAGCGTCAACGACGACTTCCTCGGCCGACCCGTCACCTCGTGACGCGTCAGCGGCCGACGTAGACGCTGTCGAGCCGCGGGCGTCCACCCCCGGCGACGCCGACGACCCCCTCGTCGACGAGCTTGACGAGATGCGACAGCACACTGCGCGCCGCGGGCTTGTGCAGTTCGACCCGCACGGCCGCGTACAGCTCCGTCACGATGTCGGGGATCGACACCACACCCCGACGGACCGCGTCGACGATCTGCCGCTCCCGCTCGACGCGGTGCGCGATCAGTTGGTGGACATACGCCGACGGCGACGGAATCGGTGCGCCGTGCGTCGGAATCGCGAGGTCGTCGGTGCGTCCGGCGACGACCCGCAGCGATTCGAAGTACGCGGTCATGTCGCCGTCGGGAGGTGAGACGACCGTCGTGCTCCACCCCATGACGTGGTCACCGGTGAAGAGGGTTCGCGCCGTGCCGTCGTCGAGGACGAAGCACGTGTGGTTCGACGTGTGCCCCGGCGTGTGCAGCGCCGTCATCGACCACCCCGATCCGGTGGCGACGACATCGCCGGTCACGACCTCCTCGTCCGGAGCGAAGTCCAGATCGGTCGACTCCTCCATCTTCGGCTCGGTCGCCGCACCGTCCGCAGCCGTGTCCTCGCCCGCTGCCGGGTCGTCGTTCGCCGGGGCGACGCCGAAGCCCTCCGGGTCGGTGCCGATGTCCCACTCCGGCACGCCGGGGCGGAGATGCGGCCCGAACGCGATCGTCGGTGCCCCGGTCTCCGCACACAGCCAGCGCGCCAGCGGCGAATGGTCGGCATGGCAGTGGGTCACCAGGATCGCCCGCACCCGCTCGCCGCGGAGCGCTGCATCGAGTGCCGCCCGGTGTTCGTCGAGGTCCGGGCCGGGGTCGACCACGGCGACGTCTCCCGAACCGACGACGTAGGTCCCGGTGCCGTGGTACGTGAACTTCGACGGGTTGTGGGCGATGATGCGGCGAACCTGCGGCGCGACCGTGTCGACCGCGCCGTACGTGAAGTCGGCCGCATCGAGTTGCACGAAGTCGATGGCGGCGCTCATCGCGCTCGCCCGACGGCGCAGGCCCGCACGACGTTCACGACGTCCACGGCAGCGCCCGCAACTCCCCGACGGGGACGCCGTGGCCGAGCACCGGCACCGCCACCTGCGGCGTCACCGCGGTGAGGACCTCCTCGTCGATGTCGAGCAGGCGCATCATCTCGATCGTGACCGCACGCCTCGCCGCGTCGGATCCGTCCGCGACCTTGACGGCGGCCGCCCGCCCGTCGGCCGTCGCGACCGCCATCACCCCGGCCGCGCCCTCCTTCGCCACCAGCCCCGGCACTGCCACGGTCCACGCGGTGACGTCGCGGTCCGTGCCACCGAGCATCGCCGGATGGGCCCCCATCGCGCCGTGCACGACGGACTCCGTCCGAGCGACGGCACCGAAGGCGATCGCCAGTTCACGGAGCGACAGCGTGTGCGTCGGCGCACCACATCCGTCGATGCCGATGTGCATCGGCGCGGTCGCCGTCGTGCCGATCAACTCGATGATCGCCTTCGTGATCGCACGCTGCAGCGGATGGTCGACCGCGAGGTAGTCGTCGAGCGACCACCCGTTGACCAGGCACGTCACGAGCATCCCCGCGTGCTTGCCGGAGCAGTTCTGCTGCAACGGCGACGGCTCGACGCCCGCGACACGGGCAGCCGCACGGGCGTCGGCGCCGTACGGTCGCGCCGGCGTGTTCTGCAGATCGCTCTCCGACAGACCGTGTGCGGCGAGAATCCGCCGGACACCCTCGAGGTGAGCCGGCTCGCCACTGTGGCTCGCGCAGACGAGCGCCATCTGCTCGGCCGGGAGGTCGAGGCCGAGCCCGACCATCGCGTGCGCTTGCAGCGGCTTCAACGCGGAACGCGGGTAGATGACGAGATCCGCGTCACCGATCGACGCAGAGACCACACCATCGGCTTCGACGACGACACCTGCGCCGTGGTGCAGCGACTCCTCCAGGCCGGATCGGGTGACGACCGCGATCGGTGCGAAGGATTCGTCGAATCTCGTGTGCGCCACGTGCTCACACTAGGGAGTCTGCGGCGCCTCCGATTGCGAACTCGGGTGCGACTCGCTCGGCGGCGATCGCCGCGGTGGCTGGATCGTCGTGAGGTCGTTGTCGATCACGTCGTACCGGCGGCCCCACTCCCCGGCGAGCGCCTGCGCCATCGCAGCTGCCGGGAGGGCGAGGATCGCGCCGATCGCGCCCAGCAGCGACGCTCCGCCGAGCGCCGCGCCGAACGCGACAGCGGGATGCAGCTCCATCGTTCGCGCCGTGATGCGGGGCGCGAAGAAGTAGTTCTCGATCTGCTGGTAGATCACGATGAACCCGATCACGATCGCCGCCTTCAACGGCGAGTCCAGGAACGTGACGAGCACCGGCAGGATGCCGGCGAGATAGGTCCCGACGACCGGCAGGAACTGGCTGACGAGGCCGACCCACAGGGCGAGCGCGATCGGCGCCTGCGTGCCGAGCGACTGGAACACGATCCAGTGGAAGAACGCCGACAGCAACGCGAGCAACGCCCGCGAATACAGGTATCCGCCGGTCTTGGTGATCGCGAGTTCCCACGCGCTGAGTACGCGCGCCTGGCGGTCCGGCGTCAGCCGGGCGCAGATGATCCGGCGCAGCCGCGGGCCGTCCGCGACGAGGTAGTACGTGAACAGCATGATCGACAGACCCTGGAAGATCACCCCGAGCGCGGCCAGCGAGAGTCGGACCGCTTCATCTCCCTGGGATTGGATGAACTGCTGCACACGGCCGTCGGGATCGTTGAACTCGTCGATCACCTCCTGCGGGTCGATGTTCGTCCCGAACGTGTCGTTGACGAACTTCACCGTGTCGGTGATGTACGCATCGGACTCCGACAGCAGGTCGGCCACCTGGGTGCCGACGAGCGTGCCGATCGCGACCACGAAGACGAGGAACGTCAGCAGCACGCCCAACAGGATCGACATCGTCGCCCGCCCGCGGCGCCACCCACGGCGGGCCAGTTTGTTCACGCCCGGTTCGATCGCCAGCGCCAGGAACAAGGAGACGAGCAGCAGGATCAGCAACCCGCTGAGGCGGTGGAAGACGTGCCGGACGACGAACGTCAGCAGGAACCCCGCCCAGAGCACGATCGCGGCGGGCACGACCCACCGGGGCAACGTGCGATCGGTGGCCCGGCGATCGAGACGCGGGTCGGCAGTGCCCGTGACCGCGGGCGCGTCGGAGGGTCCGTGCTCGGAAGTTGGGGGCACATTCGGAGCGTACTCACGCGGTCGTGGCACGATGAGGCAATGAGATGTGCGACGACCGGCGGCATCGGGGGCCCGCAGTGAACGATCCGCGCGCCGAACTGCAGCGGTGGCTCGGCGAGCAGATCCGCCAGCGCGTCGTCGGGCCCGAGATCGTCAGCAGTGCGGCGCGGTCGGTCGATCTCGACGAACCCGGTTGGTTCGACGACGACGCGCCGATCCGGCGCGTGCACGGCGATGCGTCGATGTTCGTCGGCGGGATGCGGGCGCTGCTGTTCCAATCGCTCCACCCACTCGCGATGGCCGGCGTCGCCGAGCACTCCGACTACCGCACCGACCCGTGGGGACGGTTGCAGCGCACGGCCGCGTTCATGACGGCCACGACGTTCGGCCCGGCGTCGGAGGCCCAGCGCGCGATCGACATCGTCCATCGCGTCCACGAGCGCGTCGCCGGCGTCGCCCGTGACGGTCGGCGATATGCCGCGAACGATCCGCACCTGCTGCACTGGGTGCACATCGCCGAACTCGACAGCTTCCTCGCGGCGCACGATCGTTACGGCGAACGTCCGCTCGTCGGCACCGAACGCGACGGCTACGTCGCGGACTCGGCCGTCATCGCGCGGGCGCTCGGCGTCGCCGCGCCGCCGGAGACCGAGCGGGAGCTGCGTCGGCACCTTCGCCGCTTTCGACCGGAGTTGCGCGGCACGCGCGAGGCCCGTGACGCCGCGCGGTACCTGCTGCTCCAGCCGCCGCTGCCGATCTCCGGCAGGGCGCCGTACGCGCTGATCTGCGCCGCCGCCGTCGCGCTGATGCCGGCATGGACACGCCTGCCGCTGCGCCTCCCATGGCTGCCGATCTCCGAAGCGGTCGCGGTCCGGCCCGCCGGCGAGCTGATCACCCGCACCTTGCGCTGGGCCCTCCCCGGCACCTGACGCACCACCCGCATCGCCCCGCCGCATCACACAGCCGCAATCCGTTCTGCGGACGCGTCGTTGCGGAAGCCGCATCACAACGTCCCCAGAACGCCGGAGACGGGGCGTCAGACGACGGCGCGGAGGGCGGGAGCGAGATCGCCGTTGTCGGTGACGACGATGCCGCCATCGAGGCCGAGCCAGCCGGCCATCGAGCGCAGTTCGGCGGCCAGCTCCTCGGCAACGGCGCCCGCGTCGACACCGGGCTCACCGAACACGCCCTGGACGAGCAGCCGACCGGTCGCGCGGTCTGCCTTGAGGTCGACGCGGCCGACGAGCTCATCGCCGAGCAGGAACGGCAGGACGTAGTACCCGTACTGGCGCTTCGGGCGCGGGACGTAGATCTCGATCCGGTAGTGGAAGCCGAACAGCCGCTCCGCCCGCGGGCGATACCAGACGACCGGGTCGAACGGGCTGAGCAGCGCGCGTGCCGCGATCCGGCGGGGGCGGACCACATCGGGATGGAGGTAGGCGGGCCGGTCCCACCCCTCGACGCCGACCTCGACCAGCCTCCCGTCCTCGACCAGCTCGCGCACGAGCGGACGGCACCGCGTCGGCAACTGGCGGTGGTAGTCGGCGAGGTCGTCGAGCGTCGCGACTCCCTGGTGGCGGGCCGCCCGCACGAGCAACTCCTTGCGGGCATCGGCCTCGCCCGGTGTCGGCGTGGCGAGGATCGGAGCGGGGATCACCCGCTCGGCCAGGTCGTAGACCCGCGCGAAGTCCGACGGGCGACGCATCGCCGCGACCCGTCCGTCGTGGAACAGCACCTCGAGTGCACGCTTGCCGTCGTCCCAGTCCCACCACGGGCCCTTTGGACCGGCCCGCTGGTCGAGATCGGCCGCCACGATCGGACCCTCCTCACGGACGCGATCGAGCACCTCGTCGACGAAACCCGGGCGGCGACGCTCGAGGTTCGCGACGCTCCGGTACATGTGGTCGTCGCCCATCCGCCACCGCAGGTATGGGTGCAGCTCGACCGGAGTGATCGCCGCCATGTGCGTCCAGTACTCGAACACGTCGCCGGCGCGCATCGCGTCGCCGATCAGCGTGCGCGGGTGCGGGCCGAGCCGTGCGAACAGTGGCAGCTCCTGGCTGCGGACGAGCACGTTGACCGAGTCGATCTGGACGACGCCCATCCTGTCGAGTGCACGCCGGAAGTGACGGCGGTCGACTCGACCGGCCGGACGCTTGTCCGCGAACCCCTGGGCGCCGAGCGCGATCCGTCGCGCGAGCGCGATCGAGATCTCCGTGCCCACCCGGTACTTGACCTAACGCCCCCGAACGCGTGAGGTTGTTGCGCACCCAGAGCGCAACAACCTCACGCGTTCGATCTCGGCGTCCATCCGCGACCTGGGTTCAGTCGTCGGCGACGGTGATCTCGACCGAGTTGATGACGACGTCGGTCTTCGGCCGGTCGCCGCCGCCCGTCGGCACGTTCTGCATCGTGTCGACGACGTCGAGCCCCTTCACGACGTGGCCGAACAAGCTGTACTGCGGCGGCAGGCCGACGCCGGACGGGCCCGACACGATGAAGAACTGGCTGCCGTTGGTGTTCGGGCCGGCGTTGGCCATCGCCACCGAGCCGACCTGGTACTCGCGCGGCTTCGGCAGCTCGTCCTCGAAGCGGTAGCCGGGGCCGCCGCGGCCGGTGCCGGTCGGGTCACCGCCCTGACACATGAATCCGGAGATGATGCGGTGGAAGATGACACCGTCGTAGTAGTGGTTGAGCGCGAGGAACACGAAGTTGTTGACCGTCTTCGGCGCCTTGAGCGCGTCGAGCGCGATCACGATCTCGCCCAGCGACGTGTCGAGCGTCGCGGTGTACCGCTTGTCGGTGTCGATGCCCATGTCCGGCGCGGAGGAGAACTCCTGCTGCTTGGGGGCGGAACCGTCGAAAGGAGGAAAGGCCATGGCGCCGGACTCTATCGGCCGGCCTCCCGCGGCCTCGCGGGGAGTCGGAGTTGTGGCCGAAACGACGCCGACTCAGTTGAGGCTGTTGTAGGCGGCGATCGCAGCATTGGCGTCGGCGACGGCGGCGGAGAGCGTCGACTGCACGTCGGCGCCGCCGATGATCGCGGCGACCGCCCGAGCGGTGATCACGCGCACTTCGCGCTGCGGCCCGAGGACCGGCGCATTGGCCGTGATGTCGTCGGCGCGCGCCTGCAGCTGGTCGTACGGCACTCGGAAGCGGGGGTCGTCGGCGTAGGTCGTCTTGATCGGGTCGAGATCGAGCGCGTCGACGCGCACCGGGACGTAACCGGTCCCGGCCGCCCACGACGACTGCGACTGCGCACTCGTCAGGTGCGTGACGTAGTCCCAGGCGCCCGCCGTGACGGCGGCGTCCTTGTCGGCGACGATCCACAACGACGCGCCCCCGACCTGCGCGCCGGGCACGTCGCTCGGCCCCGGCATCGGCCCGACGCCGATGTCCTCCGGCGTCAGCCCGGCGAAGGTACCGCTGCCGAGCACCTGGATCACCGTGCCGAGTGCCGCCGACGTGCCGATCGTCATCGCGCCGGGCGTGTCCGGGTCGACCATCTTCAGCAGCGACTGGGAGCCGTCCGGGTTGTCACCCACCGACACGGCGAGACCGTCGTCGATCATCTCCTGCACGAACGTCAGGAGTTCGACGCCCGTCGCGCTGTCGAACAACACTTCCGTCGCAGGTCCGAGGCGACCGTTGCCGTTGTCCGCGTACGGCGCGCCGGCCCGTCCGAACCACTGCTCGATGAACCATCCGCCGCCGGAGTCGGGCCCACTGTCGATCACGATGCCGAACGCCGCAGCACCGCTGTCGACGATCTGCTGTGACACCGCCCGCAGTTCCTCGAGCGTCACCGGTGGATCGTCGGGATCGAGCCCGGCCGCGACGAACACCTTGCGGTTGTAGTAGAGCACCGGGTCGCTGACGTTGAACGGCATCGACCACTGGATGCCCTCGTACGTGTAGGCGCTGAGCGTGCGGGGAAGGAACTGCGACGTGTCGTGGCCGCTCGCCTCGACGCACGCCGCGACCGGCACGACCGTGCCCGATTCCGCGAACTGCTGCAGCGTGTACTCGGGCAACTGGACGAGGTCGGGCCGGCTGCTCTGACTCGCGTTGATGAACTTGTCGATCGTCGAGCCGTAGCTCGTCTGATTCTGGAGTTCGACCCGCACGCTGTCTTGGCCGGCGTTGTACGCGTCGGTCAAGGCGATCAGCTCGGACTCCAGCTCGTTGGTCATCCCGTGCCAGAACAGGACGTCGACCGGGCCGTCGGCGGCGTCCAGGGCGTCGGTCGGGCAGTCCGGGAACTGGGCCAGCGGTGCGAGCGTGGTGACCGGCGCAGCCTGCGTCGTTGCCGGCACCGACCCGTCCGCCGTCGTCGCGGGCGGCGACGCATCGGTCCCGGGCGCAGCGGTGTCCGGCGGATCGGTCTGCGGCGCAGCGGTCGCCGGAGCCGGGTCGTCCTCACCCGCGCGCAGCGCGGACTCGCCACCGCCGCACGCCGCCGCGACCAACGCCAGCGCCGCCAGTGCGGCGAGCACCGAGGCGCCCGGCGCGCGCCGGGAGTTCGCTCCCACCGTCGGTCGCTTCGTCATCACGATCATCCCTTCACTGCGCCGGCGGTGAGCCCACGCACCAGTTGTCGTTGGAACACGATCAGCACGACCGCGATCGGTATCGCTGCGATGACCGTCCCGGCCATCACGAGATTCGGTTCGTCGAGATTCGATTTGGAGAGCAGTCGCAAGCCGCTCTGTACGGTGTTGCGGTCGTCCTCGTTGATGACGAGGTTCGGCCACAAGTATTGATTCCACGAGGAGAGGAAGCTGAACAGGGCCAAAGCGCCCAACGTCGGCCGCACGAGCGGCACCGCGACGTGGCGCAGGAAGCCGAGATGCCCGACGCCGTCGATCGCCGCGGCATCGCGCAGGTCACGGGGCAGCGTCATGAAGACCTGACGGACGAGGAACGTGCCGAACGCGGTGGCGAGGAACGGGACGGCGAGCCCCTGGTACGTGTTGATCCAGCCGAGGGAGTCGATCGTGTCGAAGTTGACGACCAGCGTCGCCTCGAGCGGCACGAGCAACGTCGCGACGAAGAGCGCGAAGCACACGTTCTTGCCGGGGAAGTCGAGCAGCGCGAACGCATATCCGGACAGCACCGACGTGACCACCTGTGCCGTGGTGACGACCACGGCGACGATCAGCGAGTTGAGGAGGTACTGGGCCAGATTGCCCGACGACCAGGCACTGCTGAAGACGTCGAGCGTGAACGCATCGGGAACGAGCGGATTGCGGAACACCTTGTCGCCGGGCTTGAAGGCGGCCACGACCGTCGTGTACACGGGGAACAGCACGATCGCGCTGATCGCGACGAGCAGCGCGTATCGCGCGGCCAGCCGCCAGCCGACCGGCTGGTCGAAGTGCCGCCGCGCCCGGGCCGGGCTGAGCGCATGGGCGTTCGCCTGCTTCGGGCGACGCGCCGCAGTCGAGGGCTCAGTCGCCATAGTGGATCCGCCTCCCGATTCCGCGCAGCTGCAACGCCGAGAGCGCGAGGAGGATCACGAACAGCAGCACCGCCGAGCCCGCCTGGAGGCCCGGATCACTGCGAATCGGCGAATTCTGCCCGTATACGAAGTACGTGATCGTCGTCGTCGAGTCCTGCGGCTTCGGGCCCCCGTCGGTGAGCAGGTCGATCTCGCCGTACGTCTGGAACGCCCGCGTCGTCAGCACGATCAGCACGAACAGCAACGTCGGTCCGAGCATCGGCACGGTCACCGACCAGAACCGGCGGACCCCACCCGCGCCGTCGACGGCCGCGGCCTCGTGGAGGTCCTTCGGGATCGACTGCAGACCGGCTGTGACGAGGATGAACGTGAAGCCCAGGTTCGCCCAGACGCTCGACATCGCCACCGCGGTGAGTGCCGTGCCGGGGTCCTGCAACCAGCCGGGGTCCTTCACCGACGGGAACAGCGCGTTGAAGAAGTCGACGTTGGCGAGCGCACCGACCGACGGCTGCAGCAGGAACAACCACATCAGGCTGGCGACCGCCACCGACGTGGCCACGGTCGACGAGAAGATCGCCCTGAACACGCCGAGTCCGCGCAGGTACTTGTCGGCGAGCACCGCCAACCCGACGCCGAGCGCGAGGCCGAGGGGGACCGTGAGCAACGCGAACTTCGCGGTGACGACGAGCGCGTTCTGGAACTCGACGCTGCGGAACAAGTCGACGTACTGGTCGAACCCGTTCGATCGACAGACGTCGCCGAACGTGTTGCACCGTTGCTGACCGAGCCAGACCGCACGGCCGAGCGGGTAGAGGATGAACACGCCGAGGATCACCGCCGACGGCGCGAGCATCCCCATCGCGAGGGGGAATTCGGCCCACCTCGGCGAGCGGCGCGGCCGGCGCACGTCGCCGGGGCGCGGGGCGTGTGACTCGACGGCGACTGCGGTCATCGTGCGCGACCATAGGCGGTGCACGGCAGGCGAGCACGTGACGCGTTCGGATCGATCCGCGGCTAAGTTCGGGCCCGTGACCGACACGAACTCACCTTCGGCGGTACCGGGTGGCGAGCACACGCCGGGCGTCGCGCCGGTCAGTGCCTCCCACGAGGAGCCGGTCGACCTGGACGGGATCGAGCGCGATCTCGACGACGTGCAGGCCGCCCTCGACCGCCTGAACGACGGCACCTACTGGACCGACGAGGTGACCGGCGAGTCGATTCCGGACGACGTTCTCGAAGCCGATCCCACCGCCCGGACCACGGCGAGCGGGACGGTGGCGGGCGGCTGATGCACCCGCGGCGAGTCGCTTCGCTCGCAGGGCTCCTCGCCCTCGCGACCGGGCTGGCGACCGCCGCGCAGAGGGCCAAGTCGTCACCGCTGACCAGCCGTTTCGCCCGCTCGGCCAAGGTCTGGCGGCTGTCGGCGCGCAACACGACCCGCTACGCGGTGTCGCGGGTGCGAGGAATCGGAACCGCCGAACAGCGCCGCGCCGAACTCGACGAGCAGTTCGCGATCCGCACCGCCGAGGACGTCGCCAAGGAACTCGGCGAGATGAAGGGCGTGCTGATGAAGGCCGGGCAGATGATCAGCTTCATCTTCGAAGCGCTGCCCGACGAAGCGCAGGACGCGCTCGCCACGCTGCAGGCCGACGCCGCGCCGATGGCGCCTTCGCTCGCGGCCAGTGTCGTCGCCGGCGACCTGGGCAAGCCGCCGGAGCGAGCATTCCTCGCGTGGACCGACCTGCCGGTCGCGGCGGCGTCGATCGGCCAGGTGCACCGGGCAACGACGAGGGACGGCCGCGACGTCGCCGTCAAAGTCCAGTACCCCGGCGTGCACGAGGCGATCGAGAGCGATCTCGACGCGGCCGAGGTGATGTACGCGATGTTCTCGGCGATGATGCTGAAGGGGCTGGACGTCAACGGCCTCGTCGACGAACTGCGCAGCCGGATGCGCGAGGAGCTCGACTACGAACTCGAGGCCCGCAACGTCGCCGAATTCGAGCAGCGGTTCCGCGGCCACCCGTGGGTGCGCATCCCGACGCTCGTGCCCCCGCTCTCGACCGAGCGGCTGCTCACGACCGAATGGGTCGACGGGCTGTCGTTCGACGAGTTCCGCCGAACGGAGACCCCCGAGACGAAGCAGCGCGCGGCGGAAGTGATCTGGCGGTTCGCCCAGCACGCGATCCACCGCCACGGCGTCTTCAACGGCGACCCGCATCCCGGCAACTACAAGTTCCACCACGACGGCAGCGTGACGTTCCTCGACTTCGGCCTCGTCAAGCGCTGGTCGCCCGGCGAATGGGAACTGCTGAAGCCGACGATGGACGCGATCATCGTCGAGCGCGACCCCGATCTACTCGTCCGCGAGATGGAGCGGTCCCGGTTCCTCCGCCCGGGTCACGGGCTCGACGCCGGCCTGGTCTACGACTACGTGTCGAGCCCGTACCAGCCGTACCTCAGCGACGAGTTCACGTTCACCCGTGACTGGATGCGCGACACACTCGGCACGATCTTCGACATCCAGGGGCCCCACGCCCCCGTGATCGAACAGCTCAACCTGCCGCCCAGCTTCGTCATCCTCGACCGGGTCGTCTGGGGCGTGAGCGCGATCCTCGGCAAGCTCGAGGCGCACGGCCCCTGGCGGGCGATGCTGCTCGAGTACACCGCCGACGCCCCGCCGGCCACCGATCTCGGCGCGGCCGAGGCGATGTGGTCGGCGAGCCGCACCGTCGGCTGAGACTCGTTTGACGCGCCCGTGGGCACGTGGACACTGACGGCGTCTGACGCGGCCACTGCGCGCTCGTGTCAGAGACCCTGTGTCTGACACCGGCTTGCACGGCGGGCGTCTGTACTGTCTTCTCCCATGGGCGACGCTCCGGCACCTGAACGCACGACGGCACGCGCGCCGTTCGCCCCCTGGGATCGCCGTGACCTGCCGGGCATGTTCGACGTCGCCGAGACCGCCCGCCGGGTCGGCAACTACAAGTGGGCCGAGATGAAGCTGTTCGAGGCGCTCGGCGGCTGGATCGCGACCGTGCCCGAACTCGACGTGAAGATGCGGCTCGGCACCCACTGCTACCACCACGCGTGGCACGCGGAGCTGTGGCACAAGCGCCTGCCCGAGCTCCGCGAGATGAAGCCGGAGCGCCTGACGCAACCGGCGAACGAGGCGATGGTCCGGTTCATGGACGCGATGACCGAACCGGAGGCACCGGAGCTGACGATCGAGAAGCTCGTCGGCGCGTACCGCGTGCTGATCCCCCGGTTCATCGCGGCGTACACCTACCACCGCAACAACACGAGCGAGATCACCGACGCCCCGACGATCCGCTCCCTGACATTCATCCTGCAGGACGAAATCGACGATTGGCGCGACGGCGAGATGATGCTCCAGTCGCTGATCTCCACCGAGCACGACGTCGAGCGGGCGGCCGCACATCAGGCGCGACTCGAGGCGATCATGGTCGAAGCCGGCGGCATTGCCGGGCCCGGCACCATCGGGCCGACTACCGTGATGAACGGCGGCAGCCCGACGACGGATTCGACGACCGAAGGAGACGCCTGATGCGTCAGTTCTTTCCGGTAGAGGACCTCGCACGCGACGAACGTTTCGTGCAGACCAACATGGCCGAGCGGATGGCCGACACGCGCGTCCCCGGTGGGGGGTCGCAGACGTCCTCGAAGAAGGCGTCGTCACGGTCGTCGACGAATCGCCTGACACCCGATCGCCACGACGCGTCCGATCGCGCGCGGGGGCTGATGCACGGCATCATGGTCGGCGAGATCCAGGCGCTCGAGGGCGCCGGACGGACCGCCCACGACTTCGACGCCGGCGACGGCTCCGGCGACACGATCCCGTTCGCACTCAAGCTCGACATGGCTCGTCAGGCCTGGGACGAGGCCCGCCACGTCGAGATCAGCGCGAAGCTGTCCGCCTGGATGGGCACCGAGATCGGCGAGTTCCAGGAGAACACGGTGCTGTTCGAGGCCGCGTGCTCGAACGACCCGGTATTGCGCCTCGCCGGCGTCAACCGCGCGCTCGAAGGCCTGGCGATCGATGTGTTCACCCAGATGAAGGAGTTCGGCGATCTCGCCGGCGACCCCTATCTGGAGTTCTGCGAGGACTGGATGCTGGCCGACGAGGTCACGCACGTGAAGATGGGCTCGGACTGGCTGCGCAAGGTCACCGAGAACGACCCCGAGCGGCGCAGCAGGGCACTCGAGTTCCAGCAGGTCGTCGACAAGCTGTTCAGCTTCGGCGGCGCCCGCGGGGACACCGCCGAGAGTTCGTTCCAACTCGCCCGCAGGTTCCGCGAACTCGCGGGGTTCACGGACGACGAGGTCGACACGATCGCCGAACTCGACGAGCAGGCGCTGGCGGAACGCAAGGCTGCGGTCAGAGCGATGAACGCCGCGTCCGCTGCGAACTGATGGCGTCCGAGACACTGGCCGCCGCGGTGATCGGCAAGGTCACCGTCACGCCGGCCGAGTTCCGCCTCGTCGCATTCGATGCGCACGAGCTGGCCGCGCTCGTCGCCGAACTCGCCGAGCAGTTCGGCGTCGCCAACCCGATCCACCTGATCGTCGACGAGGCGACACCGCTGGCGAAGCTGTCGGCCGAACTCGACGCGACGTCGTCGGACGCGCCGCTCACCATCCGTGCCGAGAGCGGCGCGTTGGAGAACATGAAGCAGCTCACGACGTTCGGGCGCGAGCGGGCCGCCGAGTCACTGGGCCGGATGCTGTTGCGCGCCCGTGACCGGATGCGCGACGACTTCGCAGACGCACCGCCGGACCTCGAACTGACACTCGCCCAGAACGCGGCGTGGGACGCGTACTGCGCAGGGCGGCTCGCACGGCGCGGCCACCGTGTCGTCCAGCAGCGTTGGAGGTACAACTACCGCAACCGGTTCGGCTTCACCGACCGTGCCGACGAAGCGTTCGAACGGCTGTGGGCGGCCGACGACCTCGGATTCGCCGAGATGGTCGCCGCACCATGAGCGCCCACCCCACCCGTCGGGTACGCACGTCGGAGGACTTCGGCGGCGTCGAGCTCGACGTGATCGACGCAGGTCGCGACGGCGACCCGGTTGTCGTGCTCGTTCACGGTTGGCCGGAGAGCTCGCATTCGTGGCGCCACCAGATCGGCCCGCTCGTCGGGGCGGGGTACCGCGTGCTCGTTCCGGACATGCGCGGGTACGCGCGCTCGTCGGCGCCCCGTGACGTGGACGCGTATCGCAGCGACCACCTCGCCGCCGACCTCTGTGCGCTGCTCGACGACGTGGGGGCGGCGACGGCGAGGTTCGTCGGCCACGACTGGGGCTCGCTCGTCGTCTGGGATCTCGCGCGGTTCCATCCGGAGCGGGTCCACACGGTGATCAACGCCAGCGTGCCGTACACCCCGTGGCCGATCAAGCCGACCGAACTGTTCCGGGCGGTCTATGCGGACCGGTTCTTCTACATGCTCTACTTCCAGCAGCCGGACCGGCCCGAGCAGGAACTCGAAGCCGACATCGAGCACGCGCTGCGGACGATTCTCTGGGCCGGTTCGGCCGAGATGTTCGGCCCGCCGATCGACCCCAGCAAGCTGCCGTCGCTCGAACACGGCACGCTGCTCGGCACGTTCGCGGGCGGGCAGCTGATCCCGACGGGGCTCCCGCCGTGGCTCACGCAGGCCGACCTCGACCACTACGTCGGCCAGTTCACGACGAGCGGGTTCTTCGGCCCGATCAGCTGGTATCGGAACCTCGACGCCGACTGGGAGCTGACGAAGGACCTGCCGCCGCCGAAGGTGCCGTGCGCGTTCATCGGTGGCGGCAAGGACGGCGTGATCGCCCATCGCATGGAGTACGTCGACGCGATGGCCCACAGCCTGCCCGACTACCGCGGAGCCGAGATCATCGACGATGCCGGCCACTGGACGCAGCAGGAGCGCCCCGACGAGTTCAACGCAGTGTTGCTGCGGCTCCTCCACGAGCTCTGAGCCGCTTCGCCACGAGCGACTGCACGATCGGGCGCTGCCACCCGTATCCGGCCAGCGCGCCACCGGGCGGCCACGCGCCATGGCGGCTGTAGGCCCACCACTCGAGCGGGTTGAGATAGTACGCGGCCGTCTCCACCGTCTTCGCGAATCGGTCGCCTCGCCGCCGGCGGCGCGCCACCCACGACACCGCGCCGACGACCGCTCCGCCGACGGTCCACGCGCCATAGAGCACGGGATACAGCGGGCCGAGCCAGCGCGCCTGCCAGACGTGCACATCCTCGTGGTCCGTCACGAGCTTCACGCGGCTCGGTTGCTCGACGTCGCCGGCGCCGCTGACGACGTTGCCGAGCGTGATCGCGAACCCCCTGCGGAGCGTGAACCCCTTGCGGTACACGTGGCGGTTCTGCCGCGTGCTCAGCGCCGGGACGTAGCCGGACGATCTCGACGCGAGCCCGACGACGTTGCCGACGACCCCGGACGCGGTCGTCGCCAGCGCCCACGTCGAGTCGAGGGCGAACGCGACGGGCCCACGGTGCGAGGACCAGTCGTAGATCTGCCGCCACCCGGCGAACGCGCCGTTCGCGGCACCGATCGCCACCGCGGGGACGGCGAGGCCGACCCGCGACCCGGTGGCGCCGGCGAGCATCCCGCCGGCGACGGCGAGCGCGGCAGCCTCACCGAGACGGTGATCCACCCGGCGGTCAGCGCTGCTGGAGCTTGGAGAGCAGGCGGAGCAGTTCCAGGTAGAGCCACACGATCGTGACGACGAGGCCGAGCGCCGCGACCCACTCGTACGCCTTCGGCAGACCCATCTGCACGCCCTTTTCGATCCGGTCGAAGTCGAGGGCGAGGTTCAACGCGGCGATGCCGCAGATCACGACGGACAGCCCGATCCCGAGCGGGCTCGGGCTGCTGAGGAACGTCGGCTGGGCGCCGAACAGGCTCATCAGCAGCGAAACACCGTAGAGGACCATGATCCCGAGCGTGGCGAAGATGACGGTGCGCCGGAACTTCTCGGTGACCTTGATGATCCGGGTGCGGTAGAGCACGAGCATCACGAAGAACACCGCCGCGGTCGCACCGACCGCCTGGAGCACGATTCCGTCCTGGAACGTCTCGTACCCCTTCGAGATCGCACCGACCGCGAAGCCGTAGCCGAGCGCGTAGATCGGGCCGAGGAACTTCGCCCACATCGGCTTGAACGTCGACACGATGACCGCGCCGAAGCCGACGATGATCCCGAGGAAGGCGAGCGGCGGGAACGAGTAGACCTCCTCGCCGCCGACGGTCGACGGAGACGTCGCCGCGGCCCAGCCGAACGAGGCGGAGACGAGCAGCAGGATGAACAGGACCGCCGACGCGGTGATCGTGCCGTTGACGGTCATCACCGACGACGCCCACGGTGTCACCGGGCCGTCACTGATCGGCGTCGTGCCGACGTGTGCACCGCGAACCGGAGCCGCCCACCCCGCGGCGTCGCGCCGCATGGTCTGGTCGTTGAACACAGGATTTGACATGGGCCCAATCCTACCGGCCTCCCGGATTTCCCGAGGTGCACCTCACCCCGCTTCCGTCCGACGAAAACCTGCGGGTGCCACCCCCGACCGGGCTCAGCGCAGGTCGTGGGCGCTGGTCGCGTCCCAGCGGTCGATCGTGGGCGCGTGGGCGAGCAGCCCGCGGCAGGACTCGGCCATCTCGACCATCAGATCGGAGTCGAAGTGCTGCTGCTGGACGTGCTCGTCGTCCCACTTCTGGATCACGAGATGGCGGCCCGTGATCGTCGTGCTCGAGCACAGGTCGACATTGCGGCACCCCGGGACCATCCGCGTCAGCACGACGTACTTGGCGAGCACGGCGAGCAGGGAAGCGTCGTCGACCGCGTCGAACGTCATCGTGACGACCGTGAGCTCGATCTCGGCGTCGTCGTACCCGGCCTCTCGCTCGATGTGGTCATCGCTCATTGTGATATTGACCTCGTCTCTATCTTTAACAGCGATACGGCACGATTCGTGTCGCCACGGGTTGGGGCAGGGGTGCTCGTCGGTATCGTGACGATTGTCTCGGGGGCCGAGCGGGTTTACCATGTCCCCTGCGTCGAATTGCACACCGAGTACCAACGACTATCACAGGTAGGAGCCGCCGGTGGCCAAAGATCGCGTCGAACGTGACGACGAAGACCTCGTCCGTCTGTATCTCACCGACATCGGCCAGTACACCCTGCTGACCAAAGAGGACGAGGTTCGGCTCGCAAAGGCCATCGAAGCCGGCAACGACGCGATCACCCGGCTCGACGCCGGCGGCAAGGAACTCACCCCGGCGAAGAAGCGCGAATACCGCCGCACCGCCCGCAAAGGCGAAGAGGCCGAGCGCCAGTTCGTGCAGTCCAACCTCCGCCTCGTCGTGTCGATCGCGAAGAAGTACCAGGCCTCGGGCCTGCCGCTGCTCGACCTGATCCAGGAGGGCAACCTCGGCCTGATGCACGCCGTCGAGAAGTTCGACTGGCGCAAGGGCTTCAAGTTCTCGACGTACGCCACCTGGTGGATCCGCCAGGCGATCACCCGCGGCATCGCCAACACCGGCCGCACGATCCGCCTCCCCGTGCACGCCGGCGACACCCTCGCCCGGCTGCAGAAGGCGCGCTCGCGCCTCGAACTGAAGTACGGCCGTCCGGCCACCCTGTCCGAGCTGGCCAAGGAAGTCGAGATGCCCGAGGACAAGGTGACCGAGGCACTGCGGTTCGCCGCCGAGCCGCTCTCGCTGTCCGAGCCGCTGCGCGAGGACGGCGACGCCGAACTCGGCGACGTCGTCGAGGACCGCTCGGCGGAGTCCCCCTTCGAAGTCGCCGCCACCGCGCTGCTGCCGGAGGAGATCGCCCGGTTGCTCGCCCCGCTCGACGAGCGCGAGCGCGAGATCCTCAAGCTGCGCTTCGGCCTCGACCGCGGCGAGCCGCGCACGCTCGAAGAGGTCGGCGAGCACTTCAACCTGACGCGCGAGCGCATCCGCCAGATCGAGGCCCGGGCGATGAGCAAGCTGCGTCATCCCAGCAGCGACACCGGCGCCCGCGACCTGCTCGCCGTCTGAACCCCAGCGCGTTCGCGTCGCCACCGCGCGATGTCGCGCGTCAAGCGCGATTCAAGATCGCGTCAGTTTCGGCCGATGACTCCACATGCTGCACGTTCGCCGCGCGACGCTCGACGACTACGAGACGATGGTCGCGATCTACACCGCGGCATGGCGCGAAGGCTTCAAGCACATGTTCTCCGCGACCGTGTTCGCCGCGGACGGCTTCGATGCCGACCGCCGCGCAGAGTGCCACGAGAGCATCTTCAGTGAGGGCACGGACACCTTCGTCGCCGAGTATCGCGGTCGCGTGGTCGGCTTCACCGTTGCCCGTCAGCAGGGCAGCGACGTCGTGTTGGACGACGTGTGGGTCCATCCCTCGTCGTGGGGCAAGGGTGCCGCCGCCGCCCTCGTCGCCCGTGCAGAAGACGACATGCGCAGCCGGGGCGGGTGCCAGTTGTCGGCGTGGGTTCCGGAAGACAGCCCGACGGGTCGACGATTCTTCGAGAAGCTGGGGTGGAGCCCGTCGGGCGACATCGACGACCTCGCCGTGTACTCGAACGAGCCCAACCGTCTGTTCGAGTACGTCCGCGAACTCGCCTCGGTCGATCTGACGCGCGGCGTGCCGCGCCCCACCCGCTCACTCGAGCGGGCGCAACTCCGCCCACCGTCGCTGCACACCTGAGTCAAAGTTGTGTCAGACACAACTTTGACTGCTCACGACGGGCCGGAGAATGCGCCGTCGCGAATCGCGGCGTCGTCGGCACGTGCGAGGTACGCCTCTTTCGGGTCGTAGTCCCGGGCGTTCGGTTCACCGGCGTTGACCTCGGCGCGACCGACGACCATCCAGTGCACCTCATCGGGCCCGTCGGCCAGCCGCAACGTGCGCTGCGAGGCGTACATGTCGGCCAGCGGCGTCCACTGCGACACGCCGGTCGCGCCGTGCATCTGGATCGCCTGGTCGATGATCTCGCACACCCGGATCGGCACCATTGCCTTGACCGCGCTGACCCAGACCCTGGCCTCGGCGTTGCCGAGTTCGTCCATCGCCTTCGCGGCCGTGAGCACCATCCGTCGCATCGATTCGATCTCGATGCGCGCCTTTGCGATCATCTCGGTGTTTCCCCCCAAGCGCGCGAGCGGCTTGCCGAACGCCTCGCGCGTCACGCCGCGGGCGACCATCATCTCCAGCGCCTTCTCGGCCTGACCGATCGATCGCATGCAGTGGTGGATTCGGCCGGGGCCGAGGCGCACCTGGCTGATCTCGAAGCCGCGCCCTTCGCCGAGCAGCACGTTGTCGTACGGCACGCGGACGTCGGTGAACCTGATGTGCATGTGCCCGTGCGGGGCGTCGTCCTTGCCGAACACGTGCATCGGCCCGAGGATCTCGACGCCGGGCGTGTCGATCGGGACGAGGATCTGCGACTGGCGCTGGTGCGGCGGTCCGTCCGGGCTCGTCTGGACCATCGTGATCATGATCTTGCAGCGCGGGTCGCCGGCACCGGAGATGTAGTACTTCTCGCCGTTGATCACCCACTCGTCGCCGTCGCGCACCGCCTGGCAGGCGACGTTCTTCGCGTCGGACGACGCGACGTCCGGCTCGGTCATCGCGTACGCGGAGCGGATCTCACCGGCGAGCAGCGGTTCGAGCCACTGCTTCTTCTGCTCGGCGGTCCCGACCCGCTCCAACACCTCCATGTTGCCGGTGTCGGGTGCCGAGCAGTTCATCGACTCCGACGCGAGCGGGTTCTTGCCGAGCTCGATCGCGATGTATGCGTAGTCGAGGTTGCTCAGTCCCTCGCCGGTCTCGGCGTTCGGCAGGAAGAAGTTCCAGAGCCCGACCTCCTTCGCTCGGATCTTCACCTTCTCGAGCGCCTCGAGCTGACCGGGCGCGTAGGACCACCGATCGGGGTTGTCCTGCCCGAGGCGGAAGAACTCCTCCGACATCGGCTGCACTTCTTCGGCGATGAACTTCTTGACCGCGTCGTAGAGCGGGCGAACAGCTTCCGACATCCTGAGGTCGAACATGTCCACGGTGGATTCGAGACCGGTCATTGCAGCAACTCCTGAGAACGGCGGGTACTGCGGCCGAATGTAGTGACGCATCGATCGGGCCGTCCCATCGGGCGACCACAGCACGTGTCCTCGACCCGAACGCGTGAGGTAGGTGCGCTCCAGGTGCGCAACAACCTCACGCGTTCGGTGGTGGCGAGTGGCGGAGATGGACGGGAATCGAACCCGCCGGACGGGGATCGCCCGTCCCAACCGCTTTGAAGGCGGCGGAGCCCACCAGGTACCCAGACATCTCCGCCGACCACGCTAGCGGCGCTCGGCGCTGCGCGCCCGGGGGCCCGGTGGGGATCGGGCGACGGCTCGGTATGGTCGATCCTGCCGACTCGCCCCATGTGTTCACCCATGGCCACGACCCGTGGCCGTCAGGGGGATTGACATGGTCACACTCTGCTGGGCCGCCAAGGGCGGCTCCGGAACCACGGTCGCCACGACGCTCTTCGCGCTCGAATCACCGCGCCCGTCCCTGCTCGTCGACCTCGCCGGCGAAACGCCCACCGTGCTCGGCCTGCCCGAACCGGACCGGCCCGGCGTCGCCGACTGGCTACGCGGCGGCGGCACGGCAGACCAACTGTGCGACCTCACCGTCGACGTCGACGAGACGACCGTGCTGCTCCCACACGGCCTCGCCGGCGGGCCGGTCGGCGGCTCGACCGGCCCGACCGGCGAACCGATCGCACCGGCACGGTGGGCCCAACTGGTCGGGTGGCTCGGCACGTGGGCGCGAGAACGCGCCGGCGACGTGTGGATCGATTGCGGCACGGGCGACCCGCCGGTCGAGGTCGCGGGGCTCGTCGGCCAACGATTGCTCGTCACGCGCCAGTGCTACCTCTCGTTGCGGCGAGCGGCACGGTCCGCCGTGCGGCCGACCGGCATCGTCGCGGTGCTCGAGGAACGGCGCGCGCTCGGCGCGAAGGACATCGAGGCGGCGCTCGGCGCTCCGATCGTCGCGACGTTGCCGATCGACCCGAAGATCTCCCGGGCCGTCGACGCCGGCCTGCTGATCACCCGGGCGCCGCTCGCCGTCCGGCGCGAGATCCGGCGGCTCGCGGCATGACCGACACGGCGCTGCTCGATGAGTTGTGCCGACGAGTGGCCGACATGACCGGCGACGTCCGCGCCCTCGTCGACGACGAGGTGCGTCGCCTCGCCCCGCTCGCCGCACCGCGCGTGCAGCGGCAGCTGGCGGCCGAAGCGCTCGCCCGTCTCGGCGGCCTCGGCGAACTCGAGGCGCTGCTCGCCGACCCGGCCGTCGACGAGGTGCTCGTGAACGGCGGCACCGACATCTGGGTCGACCGCGGCGGCAACCTGACCCGCGTCGGCGAACTCAGCGGCCAACCGCTGGAGCACATCATCGAACGGATCCTCGGCCCGATCGGCCGGCGGGTCGACCGCACGTCACCGATCGTGGACGCCCGCCTGCCCGACGGGTCCCGCGTGTGCGCCGTGGTCGCTCCCGTCGGTGTCGACGGGCCGAGCGTGTCGATCCGCCGCTTCGCCCGCACCGTGCGGCCGCTCACGGCGTTCACCGACGCCGTCGGCGTCGACCTGTGCCGCGAGGTGATCACCGGTCGCTCCAACATCGTCGTGTCCGGCGCAACCTCGTCCGGCAAGACATCGCTGCTCGCCGCGATGATCGCCGCGCTGCCCGCGAACGAGCGGGTCGTCGTGCTGGAGGACACCGCCGAGCTGCCGATCACCGACCAGCACCTCGTCCGCTTCGAGGCCCGCCCGGCGAGCCTCGACGGGCCGGGTGCGATCACGCTCGACGATCTCGTCCGCACCGCGCTGCGGTTCCGCCCCGATCGACTGATCGTCGGCGAGATCCGCGGCACCGAGGTCCTCGGCCTCGTGCAGGCGCTCAACACCGGCCACGACGGGTCGTTCTCGACATGTCACGCCAACGGGCCGCTCGACGCGCTGCTGCGGCTCGAATCGTTGGTGCTGCAGGCCGC
>JAHEKY010000048.1 GCA_024644465.1 Ilumatobacteraceae bacterium
GCCGTCGGGCGAGAGCCTCGTCCGCCAGATCGTGTTCGGGCAGCGCTACTTCACCGAGCGGTTCGGTGCACCGTGTACCGAGGTCTGGATTCCCGACGTGTTCGGCTACCCGGCCGGTCTGCCGCAAGTGTTCGCAGCGGGCGGGATGCACCGCTTCGTCACGCAGAAGCTGTCGTGGAACAAACAGAACCGGTTCCCCCATCACACGTTCTTCTGGGAGGGCCTCGACGGAACGCGCGTCCTCACGCACTTCCCGCCGGTCGACACGTACAACGCCCAGATCGAGCCACAGGAGATCGTCGCATCGCTCGACAACTTCCGTGAGCACTCGTGGAGTTCGGCGTCGCTGATGCCGTTCGGCCACGGCGACGGCGGTGGCGGGCCGACGCGCGAGATGCTCGAACGGGCGCGCCGTCTCGCGGACCTCGATCCGCGGCTGACACTCGAGCTCGGTTCGGCGAACGACTTCTTCCGGCACGTGGAGCGCGAGGCCGTCCGTGGCGCACCGGTCCCCGTGTGGCGCGGCGAGTTGTACTTCGAGACGCACCGGGGAACGTTGACGAGCCAGCTGCGGACGAAGCTCGGCAACCGGCGATGCGAGCGCCTGCTCGTCGAGGCCGAGTTGTGGGCGGCGACCAGCGGCGAGGTCGAGGCGGCGGGCGGGCTCGACGCCCTCTGGCGGGAGGTGCTGACCCAGCAGTTCCACGACATCCTCCCCGGCTCGTCGATCGCATGGGTCCATGCGGAGGCGGAGGAGGTCTTCGAGCGGGTCGGCGCGGAGCTGGAGCAGCGGATCGGCGGCCTCCTTGAACGAGTGGTTCCTGCGGGGGAGTGCTGGCTGGCGAACTCCGCCGATGTACCGGTCGACGGTGTCGTCGTCGTCGACGGATCCGTCCCGATCGACGGCGCGCAACGACTCGACGACGGCTCGCTCGCGTTCCGGGCGTCGATCCCGGCGCTCGGTGTCGCGCCGTGCGTCGCGGCCGAGACGGCCGACCGGGTGATCGTCAGCGACTCGGCGATGGCGAACGGCAGTCTCGCGGTGCGGTGGGACGCGATCGGCAACCTGACGTCGATCATCGACATCGCGCGCGGTCGGGAGGTCGTTCCACCGGGCGAGTCGTGCGCGGTGCTCGAACTGGCACCCGACCAGCCCGTCGAGTACGACGCGTGGGATCTCGAATCGTGGACGCGACAACTCGGCCTGCCGATCGCCGGCCGCACCGACGTCGAGACGGCGATCACGATCGTCGACGAAGGGCCGCTCGTCGGCCGGGTCCGGGTCGAGCACCGCTTCGGCCCGTCGGCCGCCGGCATCACCTACGAGCTGCGCGCGAACGATCCGCAGCTTTACGTCCACGCCGATCTCGACTGGCACCACGAGGAGCATCTCCTGTCGATCGTGTTCCCGATCGACGTGCGGGCAGACACGGCGATGTGCGACGTGCAGTTCGGCGTCGTCGGCCGGCCGACGCATCCGTCCAGCCCGTGGGACGCGGCGAAGTTCGAGGTCTGCGCGCACCGGTTCGTCGACGTCGCTGAGCCGCAGTTCGGCGTGGCCGTGCTCAACAACGGCCGGTACGGGCACTGCGTCTTCGACGGGGCGGTCAGCGTCAGCCTCGCCCGCGCTGCCAAGTACCCGGATCCGAGCGCCGACCGCGGCCGCCACGCCGTGACGTTGGCCGTGCGTCCGCACGGTGCGGGTCTCGCCGACGTGCGCGCGGCGGCGAGCCGGCTGAACGGGGTCGTCCGGGCCGTCCGGGGGGCGGCGGAGGCGCCGGCGGGCGCCCACGTACCGCTCATCGACGTGACGGGCCACGGCATCGAGGTCGACGCCGTCAAATGGGCCGATGATCGCAGCGGCGACGTGATCGTCCGATTCCACGAGGCGCTCGGCAATCGGGTCGATGTCTCGGTGCGGGGTCGGCAGCGGATCGGCTCCGCGGCCCGATGTGATCTACTCGAAGCGGAGTTGACCGGCGAGGAGGTGACCGACGGCATCGTCGCCTTGACCGTGCGTCCGTTCCAGCTGACGACGCTGCGGCTCCGCTTCACCGACGACTTCGACGGCCGCTGACCCCGTCCACGGCGTGGCGGCCACGTGTCCGACACCCACGTGGCCGTCCGGCAACGGCAAGACTGTGGCGATGAGCGACGGCGCGACTTCGATCAGCACCCATCCGATCCACCTCGGCCTCGGCGCGACGGCGGTGATCGAGCCCGAGTTCACCGGGGAGATGGAGTGGTACGCCGGCTACTCGGAGCGACACGGCGGCGACGGAGCGGAGGGGCGTCTGGTCACGTTGCACGCGTTCGAGGAGTCGTGGGACGTCTGGGAGATGCATCCGGTCGGCAGCGAGGTCGTGCTGTGCACGGCCGGCGGCATCACGTTGCACCAGGAGCACGCCGACGGAACGACGAGCCGCGTCGATCTCGCCCCGGGTGAGTACGCCGTGAACCCGCCGGGCACGTGGCACACCGCCGATGTCGAGAGTTCGGCGACCGCGCTGTTCATCACGGCGGGAGCGGGCACCGAGCACCGCCCACGGTGACGGCTCAGGTCGGCGCGAGGTGGCGCAGCGCGGCCGCCGCGTAGAGCGAGATGCCGGTCGCCATCGCAGATTCGTCGAAGTAGACACGGTTCGAGTGGTTCGGGGCCGCCGTCGCGAGGTTGCGGTCGAGTGGCGTCCCACCGAGGAACGACATCGCCCCGGGGAGCTCCTGGAGGACGTAGCTGAAGTCCTCGGCGCCCATCACCGGGTGCGGCAGGCGCACGACGTGGTCCGTCCCGGCGACGTCGCCGGCGAGATCGAGTGTCCAGTCCGCGAACCGGTCGTCGTTCGTCGTGACCGGGTAGCCGTAGACGATCTCGACGTCGCCGTCGCAACCGTGAGCGGACGCGATGTTCTCGGCCACTCGGCGGATTCCGTCGTGGATCTGGGCGCGCGTCCGCTCGCTCACCGCCCGGATCGTGCCTTCGATGTCCGCGGTCTCGGGGATCACGTTGTTCGTCGTGCCGGCGGTGATCCGCCCGACCGTGACGACGCCCGGGTCGAACACGTCGATCGACCGCGTGATCATCGACTGGAGCGCGGTCACGATCTCACAGGCCACGGGAATCGGATCGACCGCCCGGAACGGTTCGCTCGCGTGGCCTCCCTTGCCGGTGATGCGGATCCGCACCGCGTCCGCGGATGCCATCACCGGCCCCCCTCGCGTCCCGACCCATCCGGCGGGCAGCGCCGATGTGATGTGCAGCGCGAATGCCGCGTCGACCGGTGACTCGGAGCCGTCCGCCATCGGCCCGACGTCGAGCAAACCTTCGTCGAGCATGAAGCGCGCTCCGTGATGGCCTTCTTCACCGGGCTGGAACATGAACAGCACCCGCCCGGCGATCTCCCCCCGTCGCTCGGACAGCAGTCGGGCGGCACCGACGAGCATTGCCGTGTGCGTGTCGTGCCCGCAGGCGTGCATCGCGTTGTCGACGTGGGAGGAGAACTCGAGGCCGGTGTCCTCGGGCATCTCGAGTGCGTCCATGTCGCCGCGCAACAGCATCGTCGGCCCCGGTGCGGACCCTTCGAGCAGCGCGGCGATGCCACTGGTCGACTCGTGCAGCGTGATCGTCAGTGGCAGATCGGCGAGCGCCGTGGCCACGGTGTCGCGGGTGATCGGCAGGTCGTTGCCGAGCTCCGGCCACTGGTGGAGGGCGCGACGGAGCGTGATCGTGTCGGCCATGAACCCGTCGGCGTGCGCTCGGACCGAGTCGACCATCGGGTCGGGTTGCCGGTCGGCGGTGGCGTCGCGCTCGCTCATGCACCGAACGTACTGCACGCCGGGCGTTCCGGCGGCCGGCCGGGCGCGCCCACTGGAGGTGTGATCCGGGCGGTCAGCCCCCGAACCTCACAGGAGACCAGCGCAATGACGATGTACGGAGCGAACCCCGAACAGCTCAGCAATCTGGGGGTCAGTCTGAACCGCCAGATCGACGCCATCAACCAGGTGATGAGCACGGTCGACGGCGTGCTCAACGGCACGACATGGCAGGGCCCGGCGCGCGAGCGTTTCGTCGAGGACTGGAACGTGTCGTTCAAGGCCGCCCTCGGGAAGCTCGTCGAGGCGTTCGGCGTCGCCGGCCGTGACTGCTCCCTGCGTGCCGAGGAACTGCGCCGGGTGATGGGCGTCGGCTGACCTGTTGCGTCAACGTCGATACGCTCTGTGAGGTGACACTCCGGAGCCTGCAGAATCGCGCCGCTGGCGCAGGCCACCGGTCGCCCGCCCGATCCCGTGGCGCGCGCCGGTGAAGGGATCGCGCGATCCGCTCGAGGGAGTCCATCCCCTGGTGCGCGCGGCGAAGCCGGTCGTCGACGCGGTCGGCGCCGCGGTCGTCGGCGTCGACGAGGCCGAGCCCGCCGACGTCCCGCTGATCTGGGACGGCGAGATGATCGCCGCGGTCCGCCTGCCCCCGCTCCACGGGGCGCTCGACCGGCTGATCGATTCCGTCGAGGCCGAACTCGGTGGCCGCCTGCCGTCGCTGTCCCGAGAGGCCAAGCAGAAGGCGATCCGCCTGCTCGACGAGCGCGGTGCGTTCATCCTGCGGCGGGCCGTCGAGGACGTCGCCGACGCGATGGGTGTCAGCCGGATCACGGTGTACAACTACCTCAATGCGATCCACCGCTGAACGATGACCGCCCGCATCGACCAGTTCGACCTCATCGCGTTCGACGCGGACGACACGCTGTGGAAGAGCGAGGATTCGTTCCACCACGCCGAGCAGCGATTCGCGGAACTGGTCGGGCCCTACGTCCCCGTCGGCGTCGACATCGACGAGGCGCTGCGCGGCGTCGAGCGGGCCGACCTCTCCGTGTCCGGCTACGGCGTGAAGGCGTTCACGATCTCGATGGTGCGGGCGGCGATCGTCGTCTCGAACCGGACGGTGCCGGTCGAGGTGATCGAAGAACTCGTCGAACTCGGCCAGCACATGCTGACCGAGCCGGTGCACGTGCTGCCGCACGTCCCGGAAGTGCTCGCTGCGGTCGGAGCGGCCAAGCCGATCGTGCTGATCACGAAGGGCGATCTCGTCCACCAGACGCGCAAGGTGACGACGTCCGGACTGGAACATCACTTCGGCGAGACCGAGATCCTCCTGGAGAAGGATCCGCTGACCTACGCCCGGATCCTGAAACGACTCGGGGTGACGCCGGAACGTTTCCTGATGGTCGGCAACTCGGTGAAGAGCGACATCCTGCCGGTGCTCGCGCTGGGCGGGTACGCCGTCCACGTGCCGTACCACCTGACGTGGTCGCTCGAGCAGGTCGACCGGCACGAAGAGGAGTTCGCGGAACTCGCCTCGATCGCCGAGCTCCCCGCCTGGCTCGGCCTGACCTGACGCCGGAGTGCACCGCCACGCCCGCCGGCAGGTGTCACCGGCGAACCCGTCGGCCACCGAGTGGCGGTCAGAGCCGGCGGAGGCGGACCTGGTCGACGCGGTGGACGGCGTCCTTGTGCAACACCAGCGATGCGCGCTCCCGGGTCGGGGCGATGTTCTCCCGCAGGTTCAGCCCGTTGATCTCGCGCCAGATGCCGCGTGCGGTCGTGATCGCTTCGTCGTCGCTGAGCTCGGCGTAGAACCGGAAGAAGCTGTCCGGGTCGCGGAACACCGACTCGCGCAGCGTCAGGAACCGATCGACGTACCATTGCTCGATGTCGCGTTCGTCCGCGTCGATGTAGATCGAGAAGTCGAAGTAGTCGCTGACGAACTCGGTGAATCCCTCTGCGGTCTGCAGCACGTTGAGCCCCTCGATGATCACGATGTCGGGCTGTTGGACGACGATCTGCTCGCCCTCGACGATGTCGTAGACGACGTGGCTGTAGACCGGCGCACCCACCTCGTCGCGCCCGCTCTTGATCTCGCGCAGCACCCGCAACAGTTCGCGAGTGTCGTACGACTCGGGAAAGCCCTTGCGGTTCATGATCCCGCGTTCTTCGAGGACGCGGTTGGGATGCAGGAAGCCGTCGGTCGTGAGCAGGTCGACCTTGGGGTGATCCGGCCAACGCGCCAGCAGTGCCTGCAGGATGCGGGCGAACGTGCTCTTGCCGACCGCGACGCTGCCCGCGATGCCGATCACGTACGGCACCTTCGGGGCGATCGTGCCGAGGAACGTCGCGGAGACGCGATGCAGATCCTGCGTCGCGCTGACGTACAGGTTGAGGAGGCGGCTCAACGGCAGGTAGATCGCGGCGACCTCGTCGAGGTCGATCTGTTCGTGGATGCTGCGGAGGTCGTCGAGTTCGTCCGCGCCGAGCGTCAGCGGGGTCGCCGCGCGGAGTGCCGCCCAGTCCTCGCGCTCGAACGTGAGGAAACGGCCCGCCGCTTCGGTCGCGCGCTCCGGGCGCTCGGACGAACCAGCCGGATCGGTCACGGCGCGACCTTAGGCAACCCGAGTGGACGGCGACCAGCCAGATCGGGGGCATAGTCTGCGATCGTGACCGCCGCCGTCGACCGCAAGCAGCGCGGCGCGTGGTACACGCCCGACGACCTGGTCGAGACCGTCGTGGACGCGGTGGTGACGGCGCGGTACGTCGACGACCGGGGGACGCCGATGTCGATCGTCGACCCGGCGTGCGGCGACGGCCGGTTCCTCCGCGCGGCCGCCGACCGAGTCGTCGCGGCGGGCGGTCGAGCGCACGTCATCGGCGTCGACATCGATGCCGGCGCGGTCGAGGCGAGTCGCCGGCTCCTCGCCGCGGCCCCGGCCGGGGTGTCGAGCGAGGTCGTCCATGCCGACGCGTTGACCCTCGACTGGGCGCGGTTCGGCTCGATCGACCTCGTCGTCGGCAACCCGCCGTTCCTCTCCCAGATGGCGGCCGCGACGACGCGGGGCGGCTCCAGCAGACGCGGCGGCGGGCCGTATGCGGACGCCGCCGTCGAGTTCCTCGCACTCGCGGCCGAACTCGTCGACCCCGTCGGCGGCCGGGTGGCGTTCGTCCTCCCGCAGTCGTTGCTCGCGGCGCGTGATGCCGGGCCGGTGCGCGCGCTCTACGACGAACGTGCGGAGCTGCTGTGGTCGTGGTGGACCGGCGAACGCGTCTTCGATGCGCAGGTACTGACGTGTGTCGTCGCATTCGAGTTCGGCACGACGGCGCGGGACGTTCCGGCGCACGGGTGGGCGCGAGTGATCACGAGCCGGCGCGGCGTCCCGGACCTGCCGTCGTGCATCGACGAGCAGGATGCGGGGCGTCTCGGCGACCGGGCGCGGCTGAACGCGAACTTCCGCGACGAGTACTACGGGATGATCGGGGCGGTCGGTGATCACGACGCCGGTCCCGCCCTCGTCACGAGCGGGTTGATCGACCCCGGCCGGTCGCTGTGGGGTGACCGCCGGGTGACGTTCGCCAAGCGCCGCTTCGATCGCCCTCGCATCGATCTTGCGGAACTCGATCCGAAGATGGCCCGCTGGGCGGCCGACCGGCTGGTCCCGAAGGTGCTGATCGCCAATCAGACGAAGATCATCGAAGCGGTCGCCGACCCGGACGGGACCTGCCTGCCGGGCGTCCCCGTCGTGTCGGCCTACCCGTCCGCACGCACCGCGGATCAGGCGCGGGCGGCCTGGGAGATCGCTGCGGTGCTGACGTCGCCGATCGCGTCGGCGTGGGCGTGGCATCGCAACGCGGGGACCGGGTTGTCGGCCGACGCGATCCGGATCGGCCCCGTGATGCTGGCCGACCTCCCATGGCCCGCCGGCGATCTCGACACCGCTGTCGCCCGCCTGCGGGCCGGCGACGTGCGGGGCTGTGCAGCCGCGGTCCACACCGCGTTCGGGCTCGGCACGGACGCTGACCAGGCGCTCATGCGCTGGTGGATCGCCGCGCTCGAGCGCATCGAGTCCCGCCGCCGCTGACGACGCTCGGTCGCGACCGCCACTGCAGGCCCGTCCCGCCCCACCGCACGAGCAGCGCATGGTTTGAGATTGCCCCAGTGGGGTACCCGGATCGCAACCCGCGAACAGGAGAAACCATGCCCTCGACCATGCGACCGACACGCGCAGCACGGCGCACGATTGCGTTCGCCGCAGCTGCGATCGTGGTCGCCTCTTGCGGCGCCGGCGGCGACGGCGGGGCCGCGACGGTGCCGGTCGACGACGCCGAGCGATCGTCCGAACTGGCCGACGTCCTGCGCGCCCACGGCCTGGAGAGCGCGTCGTCGGCAGTCGACGCGCTCGGCCTGGATTCGCTGTCCGATGCTGCCGAGTACACGTTCTTCGTCCCGAGCGACGAGGCGTTCCAGTCGCTCGGTGCCGACGAGATCGCCGAGTTGTTCGACGACAGCGATCGCCTCGGCGACGTCCTGCGCGATCACGTCGTCACGGGCCGGATCCCGTTCGGTGAGCTGGCCGGCGTCGGCGAACTGACCACGGCGGACGGGCTGGTGCTGACGTTCGACGGCGCGTCCGACCCGCCGACCGTCGGCGGCGTCCGGATCGTCGAGGTGGACATCGAGGTCGGAACGAGCGGCGTCGTCCACGTCATCGATCGATTGGTCGTCCCATGACCTCGAATGCAACCGGTGAGCAGACACCGTACGACGACGCCGCGATCCGGTTCGACGGCGTCGGCAAGCGGTTCGGCGATGCGTGGGTGCTGCGCGACGTCGACCTGCAGGTCGAGCGCGGCACGATCGTCGGGCTGATCGGGCCGTCCGGGTCCGGCAAGACGACGACCGTCCGGCTCGCAAACGGCTACTACCGCGCCGACGAGGGCGACGTCCGTCTGCTCGGTGCGGACCCGTCGGTGATGTCGACCGCAGCCCGCAAGGCGATCGGTTACCTGCCGCAGCATCCCGTCCTGTTCGACGAGCTGTCGCTGTGGGAGAACCTCAACTTCCACGCATCGCTGAACGGCGTCGCGTTCACCCGTCGCAAGCGGCTCGCGGAGCTGCTCGAGTTGGTGCAACTCGACGGGCAGGAGAAGAAGCTCGTGAGCGAGTCCTCGGGCGGCATGCAGCGCCGCCTGGCGCTGGCGGCGACACTCGTCCACGACCCGCCGGTGCTGATGCTCGACGAGCCGACCGCCGGCATCGACCCGATCCTGCGCCGCCGGTTCTGGGAGCACTTCCGTGCACTGCGCGACGCGGGGACCACCCTCGTGATCTCGACGCAGTACGTCACCGAGGCCGCCCACTGTGACGTCGTCGCGATGCTGGCCAATGGGCGCGCCGCTGCGGTCGGCACGCCGGAGGAGCTCCGGCGCCAGGCGTACGGTGGCGTCGAGCTCGACATCCGGTTCGACCAGCACGTCGACGACGCGGTCGTCGAGCGACTGCGGGCGATCAGCGGTGTCCGGCGCGCCGCGGTCCGCAACGGCCGAGAGGTGCGGGTCGCGGTCGACTCCGACGTGATCGCCGCAGCCTCGGTCGCCGAGCAACTCGGCACCGAGTTCGCCGTGGCCGGTACCGCCGAAGTCGCGACCGACTGGGACGACGTGTTCATCGAGATCGTCGGTGCCGATGCGTCCGAGGACGTCGTCGATGACGGCGGCCGTGCCGGCGACACCACCGGTGGCGAGGCCGAGTCAGTCGACGACGAGCAGCACGACGCCGAGCAGCACGACGCCGAGCCCGGTGACGTCCACGACGACGTCGACATGTCCGCCGAAGTGGTCGACGTCGAGCGCGTCGAGGGGGTCGTGTCGTGAGCCGCAACCACAGCGCCGACCATCCGATTCTGGCCCGTCGCCACGGTTGGCTCGTGCAGCTGTCCGGGTTCGTCCGCAAGGAGATCTTCGAGATCGGGCGTCAGCCCCGCCTGCTGCTCGTCCTCGTCGTCGGGCCGTTCCTCGTGCTCGCCCTGTTCGCCGTCGGCTTCGACCAGGAGAAGACCGTGCTGAACACGACGTTCGTCGGGCCGGCCGACAGCGTGTACGAGGAGTCGGTCGAGAAGTTCACCGACGATCTCGGCCAGTACATCAACCTCCGGGAGTACACGACCGATCTCGTCGCCGCCCAGCAGGCTCTCGACGACGGCGACCTCGACCTCATCGTCGTGTTCCCATCCGACCCGGCGGAATCGATCCTGTCGGGGGAGCAGGCGGTGATCAAGGTGCTCCACGACAAGATCGATCCGATCCAGCAGACGACGGTGGAGGTCTCGACGCAGGTCGCCGTGCAGGAACTGAACGCACGCATCCTCGAACAGGTCGTCGGGACGACGCAGGACGTGCTGGTGCCGTACCAGGACAGCCTCGACCGCACGGCCGCACTGCTCGACGAGTTGGGCGCAGCGGTGGCCGCAGGGAACACCGCCGAAGCAGAACGCGCGACGAACGAACTCGAAGCCTCCACGGGGGCGCTGTCCACGATCGTCGACCTGTCGTCCCAGCTCTCTGCGCAGCTCAGCGCATCCAGCGAGGCGCAGGCCGAACTCGACGAGCTGGCGGCGTCGACGACCGAACTGAACGACGCGATCGTGCAGGTCGCAGGGTCCGGTGAGGTGGCCGAGGGCGACATCGCACCGCTGGCGGAACTGCTCGACGTGGTCAGAGCGAACGGTGAGCGGGTGACGACGCTCGACCCGTCGGTCGTCGTTCGGCCCTTCAAAGGCGACACGGCGAACCTCCAGCGCGAAGCCGTCGGCGTCGCGGACTACTTCGCTCCGGCGGCGATCGCACTGCTCCTGCAGCATCTCGTGCTGACGTTCGCGGCGATGAGCCTGGTGTCGGACCGCGCCCGCGGGCTGTTCGAGATGTTCCGCGTCGGGCCGATCGGAGCGGGGCGGGTGCTGCTCGGCAAGTTCGTCCCCTACACATTGGTCGGCGGGGTGTCGGCCGCAGCGCTGATCGCCCTCGTCTCACTCGCGTTGGATGTCCCGTTCCGGGGCAACGTCGGCTGGGTCGTGGTCGGGATGCTCGCACTGCTCGTCTCGTCGATCGGCTGGGGGACGCTGATCTCCCTCGTCTCGAAGTCCGACACACAGGCGGTGCAGTACGCCCTCCTCGCACTGCTGGCAGGGCTGTTCTTCGGAGGCTTCTTCCTCGACCTCGACGCGTTCCGGTATCCGGTCAAGGCGATCTCGTGGACGATGCCCGTGACCTACGGAACGAGGATCCTGCGCGACGTGATGCTGCGCGGCAGCGACCCGGCGGTCGTCGACTTCGTCGGTCTGGGCGCAACGACACTGATCTTCGTCGGCCTGTCGTGGTTCCTGCTCGCACGAAAGCTGCGGGTGGAGTGATGGCGAACCAACGGAGCCTGACGTCGGCCGACATCGACGACGTCGAGCGCGACGACGTCGCGCCCCCGATGCCTCGGCGCGACAGCGCGTACCGGTTCGGTTCCGCGAGGGCGAACCGGCGAGCCGGCCGGCTGATGGTCGCGGTCGCCGTGGTCGGGCTCGTCGTTTCGGTCACCGGCACGTTCGTCGCGTGGCGGCTCGTCGGTGAGATCAACTCGTCGACGCGTGACACGCTCGGCGTCACGATCGAGACGATCGACTCGGTCGAGAACTCGATCGACCTCGCGGACCAGGTGCTCGGCGCGTCCGCGGACACAATCGAGACCGGTGCGGCGACGCTCGATGCCGTCGCCGAGTCCTTCGACTCCGCCACGGGCGTCGTCGGGGAGGTCGACGACCTGACGACGACCGTCGGGCCCGCGCTGGCCGACGCCGCGACGACGCTGCGCCGACTCGAGGGTGTCGGCGCGACGATCGATGACCTGCTCGGCGGCCTCTCGTCGATCCCGTTCGGGCCCGACTACCGCCCGGAGCAGGGGCTCGGCGACACGCTCGGCGATCTCGCCGCGGACATCGAGGACCTTCCCGCCGAGTTCCTCCAGACGTCGGAGGACCTGCAGGACTTCGAAGCGTCGCTGGTCGATCTCGAGCGCGAGGTCACGCGGTTGTCCGCGGACATCGGCGACGTCAGCGCCCGCCTCGAAGGCAGCGATGCGATCATCGACGGGTATCGCAGCAACGTGTCCGACGCCCGTGCGGTCGCCCTCAGCACGCGCGACGACCTCGACGGTGACGTCGCGCTGATGCGGCTGCTGCTCGTCATCGGCGGGATCAACCTCGCAATCGCGCAGATCGTGCCCTACTGGATCGGCCGGACCCTGATCGCGACCGCGGGCCGGCCCGGCTGAGCGCCGGTGCCGTCGTCGCCTGCTGCCAACGGATGTCACAGGCCGGATGACGCCCCAGCACGCCCCCCGAACTGATTCACTGGCGCAGATGAAGCGCACACTGGGTCGATCGAACATCGCGCGCGCCTGGCCGGCGATCGTCGTTGCCGTCGCCGTCGTCGGCGGGGCCGCGTGCGCAGGCTCGGACACGTCACTGTCCGAACAAGGCGCCCGGGGCAAGCGCATCGCTGCGGAGAAGGGGTGTGCGGGGTGCCACGGCACCGATGGGCAGGGCGGCGTCGGGCCGAAGTGGACCGGCCTCGCGGGTTCCGACGTCCAGCTGTTCGACGGGTCGGTCATCGTCGCCGACGAGGCGTACCTCGTCCGTGCGATCAAGGATCCCGGTGCCGACCTGCTGGCGGACTACTCGCTGCAGATGCCCCGCAATGAGCTGACCGATGCCGAGATCGCCGATGTAGTCGCGTACATCGAGGAACTCGGAACTCCCGCGGGCGGCACGTCCGCCGGCGCCGACGGCTAGGTCAGCGGGCCCAGGGGGCGGTCGGGCTGGCCGTACCCGGACCGGCGGTCAGCACGTCGGCACCGTCGGCGGTGACCAGGATCGTGTGCTCGAACTGTGCGGTCCGCCGACCGTCGGCGGTGACCGCGGTCCAGTCGTCGTCCCAGATCTTGTAGTTGACGGTACCGAGCGTGATCATCGGCTCGATCGTGAACGTCATGCCCTCGCGCATGATCGTGGCCGACCGTGAGTCGTAGTAGTGCAGCACCTGGATGTCGGTGTGGAACTGCTCGCCGATCCCGTGCCCGACGAACGCCCGCACGACGCCGTACCGGTACGGCTTGACCGCGTCCTCGATCGCCCGGCCGATGTCGCTCAGTGGCCGACCCGGCTGCACCGCCTCGATGCCGCGCCACGTCGCTTCTTCGGTGACCTGCACCAGTTGGCGGCTCTCGGGGTCGACCTCGCCGACGAGGAACGTGGCATTCGTGTCGCCGTGGACGCCGCCGATCCAGCCGGTGACGTCGATGTTGCAGATGTCGCCGTCCTGCAACTCGCGCGAGTCCGGGATGCCGTGACAGATCACCTCGTTGACCGACGTGCAGCACGCCTTCGGATAGCCGTGGTAGTTGACCGTCGAGGGGTATGCACCGCGCTCGATGAACGCCTCGTGCACCGCGATGTCGATCTCCTCGGTCGTGACACCCGGCGCGACCATCGCCCCAGCGAGCGCGAGGACCTCACCGGCGACCTTGCCGGCATGGCGCATCCGCTCGATGATCTCGGGTGACTTCACCCGGTCTTCGTCCCAGGGCTCGTACTCGCCTGTCGCGGCGTACGGCGGCTTCGCGATGTGATCGGGCACGCTGCGCATCGGCGTGACGTTCCCTTGCAGCACGCGGCCCTCGGACTTGCGGTGGCACCGCTTGTACTTGCGGCCGCTCCCGCACCAGCACGGCTCGTTCGCCTGCGGCAGCGTCGTCGGCGCGGCATCGAGCGACGAGATCTTCATGGCAACAGGATAGGGGCGTTCGGCCGTGGCGACCGACCGGCGGTGCCGGCGGGCCCGCCGAACGGCTCGATCCACGGGCGGGCTACCGTGCCCGTGTGGCCCGTTCGCTCCTGCTGGTGCACAGCCCGCTCGTCGGGCCGTCGTCGTGGGGCCCGGTGGCCGCCACCGCGCGCGAGCGGGGCTGGACCGTCGCCGTACCGGATCTCACGGGCGTCGCCACGTGCCGGGATTCGTGGGGCACGTGGTTCGTCGACCGGGCCGTCGAGGGTGGGCATTCGGCGAGCGAGTTCATCGTGGCCGGCCACTCGGGTGCGGGCGTCTTCCTGCCGCAGATCGCCGACCGCTTCGCCGGACGTTGCGTCGGGACCGTGTTCGTCGACGCGGTCGTGCCGCCGGCGAGCGGCTCGCACGAGACCTCCGCCGGCCTGGCCGCGCTGCTCGACGAACAGACCGAGCAGGGCCTGCTCCGGCCGTGGCTCGACTGGTGGCCCGACGAGGTCGTGGCCCGCCTGTTGCCGGAGACCACCGACCGGGCGCAACTGCGCGCCGACATGCCACGGTTGCCGCGGGTGTTCTACGACGAACCGGTCGACGTGCCCGTCGGGTGGACGGACCGCCCGAACGCGTACCTGCAGCTCAGTCCCGCCTACGACGCCGATCGGAGACTGGCCGAGCAGTGGGGATGGCCGACCGCCGTGGTCGACGGAACGCATCTCGGCATCGTGACCGAACCCGAGGTCGTCGTCGACGCGATCGCCGGCGTCGTCGATCGCATGGTCCGCTGAAGAAACCCCCGGGCCGCCCCGCTGCATCAACCGTGTCACAATCCTGATGTGGTGATGGTCGAACACCTCGGGCCCGGTCAGGCGACGCTGGATCGCTGCGCCGACCTGGTGTCGACCGATCCGATCGGATGCAACCTGGCGGCGACCGTGCTCGCACGCGGGAACGACGACACCACGGTCGTGCGGGCATACGCGGGTGAGGAAACGCTCGGTGTCGCCGCCTCGTGGGGGCCCGGCCACACGATGACTCGCCTCCGCGCCGGCGCCGCCACCGCGATCGCCGACGAACTGCCAGGCGCCGGCCGCGTCCGGCTCGACGGGGAGGTCGGTGACGTCGCGGCGGTTGCGGGCCGGTGGTCCGAGCGGACCGGCGGTGCAATCGAGACGATCGAGATCTTCCGGGTCTATCGGCTCGGCGACCTCCGCCTGCCCGCGGCCGCCGGCCACCTCGGCGTCGCCGACGAGGCGCACCTCGGTACCGCGGCCGCGTGGGCGGTCGCGTTCGGCGACGAGACCGGGCTGAACGGCGACGAAGACGAGCAGACGAGGCGAGACGCCGCAGCGGCGCAGATGACCCGGGCGATCGGCGAGGGGCGGTTGCGGACGTGGCACGTCGGCGGCGAGATCGTGTCGCAGTTGCTCGTGTCGACCGCATGCGCCCGGACGGTCCGCATCGGCGCCGTGTACACGCCGCCGGTGCATCGCGGCCACGGGTACGCCGCGGCGCTCACCGCGGCGGTCGCCGGCGGCGAGCGGTCACGGCCGGACGTCGACGAGGTGATGTTGAACACGCAGGCGTCGAACGCGATGACGAACCGGCTGTACCGCCGGCTCGGGTTCGAGTCGTCGCACGAGATGCTGCTCGTCTGGCTCGTCGGAGACTCAGGCTGAACCGTCGGCGACCGAGCGGCGGACCCGGCTGGCGCTCACCGCGGCGAGCAGGCGCCACGCCAGGCCGGCGACCAACACGACGCCTGCGCCGAGCACGACCCAGACCCAGATCGACGTGCCGTCGTCGTCAGGGTCGAGGATCTCCAGCCGCGGCGGGGGAGCGGCAGGATCGTACGTGAAGAGATAGGCGGCGTCGACGCGGTCGCCGTCGTCGACCGAGGTGCTGCTGTGGCGCACCGCATACTCTCCCGGTGTGGTCAACGGGGTCGCCAACCGGATCGTGACGGCGAGCGACGTGTCCTGCACGAACTCGGTCGCGATCGTGTCGCCGTCGGGGTCGGTCACCGAGCCTGCGACGTCGACCACCGCCGACGCATAGCGCAACTGGATCTCGCTGATCTCGCCACCGACGACCGCGCCCGGCGCCGGACTGGCCGCACCGAGCCCCGAATGGGCCGATGCGAGCGCGGCGCCGGACAACGCTGCGATGACCGCGACGACGGCAGATGCGATGCGCTGGCGTGCCGAGGCGCCGCTCATCCCACGCCGAGCGAGTCGGGCAGAGACCACAGGAGTGACTCCAGCAGCAGGCGCTCGTTCGGGTTGCGTTCGAGCGCATCCAACGCCTCGTGGATCCGGGCGACCGCGCGCGTGCATCCCTCGAGGTGGGCGCTGCCGGACCCGGTCGCCGTGGCGGTCGCATGATCCCGATACGTCGCCGCCAGGGTCGCCAACCCGCTGCGCAGCTCGTCGGTGCGGTGACGCCGCAGCTCGCGCTTGTGCCGGTCCTCCAGCTGCTTCTTGCCACTGCCGCGCTCACCGTGCGCCGAGATGCGCGCATCGAGTTCGACGACTTCCGCGGCGTGGCGCACGGCGAGCGGCTCGGCGGCCGCATCGATCAGATCCAGCAATTCGGCGGCGGTACGCACTGCAACCGCGCCGGTGCCGTCGAGCCGGTGGGGCGCTTCGGCGAACGCGGCTCGCCGCTCGGCGAGGGCGGGGTCGGTCGCGAGGACACGGGCGCGGTCGAGGCTGCCGAGCGATGCTTTCGAGGCGATCATCGCCGCGGCCGGGTCGATGCCTTCGGTGAGCAGCCGCGCCGCGATCAGGTCGGCGCCGATCGGGCGGAACTCGATGCGGGAGCAGCGCGACGAGATCGTGATCAGATCGTGCGGGACGAAGTCGCAGAGGATGACGAACATCGTCGACTCCGGCGGTTCCTCGATCGTCTTGAGCATCGATGCCGCTCCGGTCGGCTGGAGCAGGTGGAACTCGTCGAGGATCAGGATCTTGCGGGCGCCCTCACTCGGTGCGAGCGCCGACACGCGCACGATCTCGCGGGCCTGCTCCGCAGAGATCGACGGCCCGGTGCGGCGCACTTCGCGGACGTCGGGATGTTCGCCGGCGAGGATCAGTCGGGCGTCCCGTTGGGCGCGGTCCTCGCCGCCGGACATGATCTGCGCCGCGAATGCACGTGCCGCCTCGAGCTTCGTGGAGCCGGCAGGACCGACGAACAGATAGGCGTGCACCGGCCCGCGCTCGACGGCGGCTCGGAGCTGCTCGACGGCGTGGGGCTGCCCGACGACGTCGTTCCAGACCGGGCCGGCGGCGATCACAGCACGCCCCGCGAGTGCAGCGCGTCGGCGATCGCGGCGTGGACGTCGGCGATCGTTCCGGTTGCGGCAACGGTGATCCACCGGTCCGGTTCGTCGGCCGCGAGCGCCCGGAAGCCGTCGAGGACGCGCTGATGGAACTCGTCGCCGGCGGCTTCGAACCGGTCGAGGTCGCGGGCATCCATCCGGGCGGCGACGACGTCGTCGTCGGCTTCGAGCAGGATGGCGATGTCGGGCCAGATGTCGCCCGTCGCCCAGTGGTTCAGCTTGCGCACCTCGGCCACGTCGAGTTCGCGCCCGTAGCCCTGGTAGGCGAGCGACGAGTACACCGACCGGTCACTGACGACGGAGCGTCCGGCGGCGAGCGCCGGTGCGACGACCTGATGGATGTGTTGCGCCCGGTCGGCGGCCGCGATCAGCGCCTCGGCGCGCGGTGACAGGTCGTCGACCGCGTTGTCGTGGAGGATCTCACGCAACCTGGCGCCGATCGCGGTGCCGCCGGTCTCGCGGGTCAACACGGCGCCGATCCGTTCGGCGAGCAGCGCCGCCTGGGTCGACTTGCCGCAGGCCTCTGCGCCTTCGAGCGCGATGTAGACCGGGCTGCTCACGGGCATCGATGGTACCGATCCGAGCAGAGTTGTGTCAGACACAACTCTGTCGTCAGTCGGCGGCGAGGTCGGTGATGACCGGCGGCGCTGCCGGCGACGGCGCAGGGTCCTTCGCGGCAGTCTTCTTCGCGGCGGCCTTCTTCGGCGCTGCCTTCTTCTTCGGTGTCGTCTTCTTGGCAGCCGCCTTCTTCTTCGCCGCCTTCTTCTTGGTCGCCTTCGCCTTCTTGCCCGGCACACCGCCCTTCGCGATGATCGCTTCGCGTCGGATCGCCAACAGCTCGTAGGCGCGCTCGGGCGTGATCTCCTCGAGACGGTCGCCCTTGCCGAGCGACGCATTGGTCTCGCCGTCGGTGACGTACACGCCGAAGCGGCCGTCCTTCGCGGTGACGTTCTTCTCGCTGACCGGGTCGACGCCGAACTCCTTCAGCGGGCCTTTCGCCGCCAAGTTGCGGCCGCCCCGCTTGTAGACCTTCGGCTCGCTGAAGATCTTCAGCGCCTCGTCGAGGGTGATCTGCAGGAGCTGGTCCTCGGAGTCGATGTTGCGGTAGTCCTTGCCCTTCATCACGTACGGCCCGTAGCGGCCGTTGTTGGCGTAGATCGGCTCGCCGTCGGCCGGGTCGTCGCCGAGATGGCGCGGGAGCTGCAACAGCGCCTCGGCCTCGTCCATCGTGATCCGCTCGAGGATCATCGTCTTGAACAGCGACGACATCTTCGGCTTCTCCATGCCGGGCGGCGGGTTGTCGTGGTCGCCCCACTGCACGTAGGGGCCGTACCGGCCGTTCTTGGCGTACACCGGCAGCCCGTCGAGTTCACCGATCGGGTCGTCCATCTTCGGTGCCGCGAGCAGTTCGAGCGCCTTGCCGATGGTCAACTCGTCGGGCGGGAGATCGTCCGGAACGCTGGCGGTGTCCTCGCCGCGCTTGACGTACGGCCCGTACTTGCCGGGCTTCGCGACGACGACGTTGCCGTCCGGGTCGGTGCCGAGGGCGAACGTGTTGATCTCGGCCGCGTCGATGTTGTCGAGGTTCTCCTCGACGAGGCGCTTCAGACCGAGCAACGCGTCGTCGCCCACGCCTGCCTCGGCGGTGATCGGCGGGACGGAGTCGTCGCCGGTGTCGCCGAAGTAGAACCGCTGCAGCCACTTGTCCTTCTGGCGGTCGCCACGGGCGATCGCGTCGAGGTCGGAGTCGATCGAGGCGGTGAAGTCGTAGTCGACGATCGCGCCGAAGTGCTCCTCCAGCAGCCGGATCACGGCGAAGGCGGTCCAGGTCGGCACGAGCGCCTGGCCCTTCTTCCACACGTAGCCGCGGTCTTGGACCGTCTGGATGATCGACGCCCATGTCGACGGCCGGCCGATCTCGAGTTCCTCGAGCCGCTTGACGAGCGACGCCTCGGTGAAGCGGGCAGGCGGGGACGTCGTGTGTCCGTTCGGCGTGATCGACTCGATCGGCACGACGTCGCCCTGCTTCAGCGGCGGCAGCAGCGCCTCCTGGTCGGCCGCGTCCTCGCCGGTCTCCTCCTTGGAGGCGACGTACACGGCGCGGTAACCGGGGAACGTGATCGTCGTGCCGGACGCCGCGAACTCGCAGTCGACGAGCTCGCCGGTGGTGCGGTCGGTCGAGTTGGCGGCGAGGCGGATCGACACGGTGACACCCACCGCATCGGCCATCTGCGACGCCAGCGTGCGCTGCCAGATCAGGCGATACAGCGCCAACTCCTGGCTGTTCAGCTCCGTCGACACCTGGTTCGGCGAGCGGTACGGCGTCGTGGGGCGGATCGCCTCGTGCGCCTCCTGGGCGTTCTTGACCTTCGACGCATACTGCTTCGGTGCCTTGTTGAGGTACTGCGAGCCGTATTCCTTCGTGATCGCGTTGCGGGTGGCCGCCATCGCCTCGTCGGACAGGATCGACGCGTCGGTGCGCATGTACGTGATGAACCCGCGCTCGTAGAGCCCCTGCGCGACGCGCATCACCTGTGATGCGGAGAGTCGCAGCTTGCGCCCGCCCTCCTGCTGCAGCGTCGAGGTCATGAACGGCGCCTTCGGCGACGAGCGGTACGGCTTCTCCTCGACCGACCTGACCGTGAACTCGGACCCGTCGAGGCCGTCCGCGAGCGAGCGGGCGCGCGTCTCGTCGATGCGGGTCGCCTTCGCAGAGACGACGCCGCGATCGTCGAAGTCCTTGCCGGTTGCGATGCGGGAGCCGTCGACGGCGACCAGCTTCGCGTCGAACGACGGGTTCGACGCCGTGACGACGTCGATGTCCCAGTAGTCGGCGGTGATGAACGCGATCCGCTCGCGCTCGCGCTCGACGATCAACCGCACCGCGGGGCTCTGGACACGCCCGGCGGACAGGCCGCGGTTGACGCGACGCCAGAGCACCGGCGACACCTCGTAGCCGTACAACCGATCGAGGAGCCGACGCGTCTCGGCGGCGTCGACCATGCCGTAGTCGATGTCGCGAGGGTTGCTCACCGCATGGTCGACGGCGCTCTTGGTGATCTCGTGGAAGACCATCCGCTTCACCGGAACCTTGGGTTTGAGGTACTCCAGCAGGTGCCACGAGATCGCCTCGCCCTCGCGGTCCTCGTCCGTTGCGAGGTAGAGCTCGGAGGCGTCCTTGAGGGCCGCCTTGAGCTCCTTGATCACGGTCTTTCCCCGCTCGGTCAGCTCGTAGGTCGGCTTGAAACCGTTGTCGACATCGATGTTCAAGCCCTTCGACGGGAGGTCGGCGACGTGGCCGACCGAGGCGCGGACGTCGTAGTCACTGCCGAGGAACTTGGACAGTGTCTTCGCCTTGGCTGGCGACTCCACGACGACGAGGGGCTTGGGCATTGGTGTCTTTCGATAGGCGATGGCAGCGGTCGATGTCAACCCGCAGTGTGCCGGAAACCTCGCCGATCCACATGGCAACGGGCCCGCAGTCACCGTGGAAGAGGTGCGATCTACGCTTTCGACGTGGCGACCGACCCCGATGCGATGTGGAAGCCGGGGTATGTCCCGCAGGCACCGATCGAGCCCGTGGACGTGTCCGCACTGTTCGACGACGCGCGCCCCGACGGCCCACCCGCGCCCGCGGCACCTCCGGCAACGGACGTCGTCGAGGATCGCATCGTCGTGGCCGTCGACGCCCCGCTGGTGGACACGGACGGGGGCCCGCAACGTCGGCGACTGCTGATCGGCGCAGCGGCGACTGTCGCACTGCTCGTCGCTGTCGGCGTGATCGTGAACCGATCCGACCCGGAGCCGCCGGATGTCGGCGACATCGCAGCGGTCGACGAGCGACGGATCCCGGCGACGGTCGACGCCCGATGGACGACGCTGCTGCCGGGCACCGGAAGCGCGATCTCGACGCGCCTCGAGATCATCGGGCAGGATCTCGTCGTCGTCGTGGTCGACGACGGCAGTCGCAACCGCACGAGCATCAGTGGTGTCGATGCGTTGACCGGCGAGATCCGGTGGCGGCGCAGTTTCTCGTTCGCCCCTCCGGAGGTGCGGATCCTCGACATCGTCGACGACCGGATCATCCTGGAGCAGATCGGCCCGTCGCGCCGCAAGCTGCTCGGTCTGGCGACGATCGACGGAGAGACGGCCTGGGAGGTCGCGGCCGCCGAGGGGGCATTCGGCATCGTCCTCGACGGGTCGCGCCTCGTCACGCGGGTCCTCCAGGCGCCGGACGTTCCGGGGGTGAGCGCAACCGAGTTCATCGACCCGGTGACCGGTCGGACGATCGACGTCGTCGCCGGCCGACCGCTGACGTCGGACCTCTCCGGCACCTGGCTGGTCGGCGGCCGGGACGGCGTCGTGGCGGTCGACCTGTCCGAGGGCTGGTCCGAGCCGGTGACGATCTCGGCGGCGGGTGTCTCGCCGGACGAGCAGATCGCCTCGATCGACGGCCGGTACGTCGTGCTCGATGCGCTCGGCGGGCTCACCGAGCTCGTGCCGGATCCCGATGATCCGCTCGCCTCGCGCCGGCCGCTGACGACGTCCGGCCGGGGCATGGACGAACTCGAGGGGATCTTCCCGACCGGCGGGCCGACGATGGTCGGCATCGGCCGCGGGGTCGTCCTCGGTGTCCGCCTCGACGGCGACGTCCTCACGCGGACGTGGCGGGTGCAGGCGTCGGTCCGCACCGTCGGCGTCACGCCGCAAGGCGTCGTGCTCGCGCTCAGCGAAGCCGGGGCGGGGTTCCTCGACGGGGTCGACTTCATCGTCGTCGACGCGGTGACCGGTGCCCGGCTGGCAGCGGCAGGGCCGGCGCCGAGCTACGACCAGCTGCCGCTGATCGTCGGCGACGGGTTCATCATCACCCAGGCGGTCGTCAACGGCCGCGAGCGGATCGGCTACGACCTCGATGGAACCGAGCTGTGGCGGCTGCCGGTGAACGGCACGCTGCGGGTGGGCAACGGTCTCGTCGCGACGCTGAACAACACGCCGGCCGGCTTCGAGGTCGCCATCTACGGCCCGGAGGAGCTGCGTCCCGGCGGTACCGTCGGTTCCGATGGTTGACACCGAGGAGTTGCTGCCGCTCGGCTGGTCGGATGACTTCGCGGAGGCCTGGGTCCAACTCGGCTCGCCCGGGCAACCGGCGCGGGTCTCCCGACTGGATCGTGGCTGGAGCACCGCGATCCGCAGGATCGCCGAGGCGCGTGGTGCGGCGGACCCGCTGCGGATCCGCAACATCGGCGCCGATGTGGCGGTCGGCGACTGGATCATCCCGTCCGACGACGGCGAGCGGGTCGACCACGTGCTCGAACGGACGTCGGCGTTCACCCGGCGGGCGTCGTTCGACGGGATGCGTGCGGTCTCGCACACGCTCGCCGCGAACATCGACGTCGTCTTTCTCGTCCACGCACTCGGGTCGCCACCGAGCCCGCGCCGGCTCGAACGGGAGTTGGTGCTGGCGTTCGACTCCGGCGCCGAGCCGGTCGTCGTGCTCACCAAGACCGACCTCGTCGACGATCCCGAGCCCACACGTCGGGCGCTGGCCGATGTCGCGCTCGGCGTTCCCGTGCTCCTCGCGAGCGGCATCACCGGCGACGGGATCGAGGCGATCCGGGGCTACGCGGTGGGCAACCGCACGCTGACGTTCCTCGGTGCGAGCGGCGTCGGCAAGTCGACGATCGTCAACGCGCTGCTCGGCGCGACCCGACAGGCGGTCACCGAAGTGCGCGAGGGCGACCAGCGCGGCCGCCACACGACCGTCGCAGCCGAGCTGCTGCCGCTGCGCGGCGAGGGCTGGCTGATCGACACGCCGGGTGTGCGCGCCGTCAGCCTCTGGTTGTCCGGCAACGGCATCGAGCGGGCGTTCGCCGACGTCTTCGACCTGATGGACGGGTGCCGCTTCCGGGACTGCAAGCACGACCAGGAGCCGGGCTGCGCCGTGCAGGCCGCGATCGCGGCCGGCGATCTCGAACCGGTGCGCCTCGAGAGCCTCGAGCGGCTGATCGCCGAGGAAGCCGCGCTCGAAGAAGAGCAGCGGGCCCGGGAGAAGGCTGCCGACCGCCGCCTCGGCGGCAAGAAGCCCCCCGAGTCGTCCGAGTTCCGCGACTGACATCGTCGGGCCCCCGGTCGGTCGCGTTCTGTGCCGCCA
>JAHEKY010000049.1 GCA_024644465.1 Ilumatobacteraceae bacterium
CTGGAGCAGCTGCACGATGCCGATCACGGCAAGGACAACGGCGATGAGCCAGAGAATGGTGGAATTCATGTCGGTGTCTCCTGTAACTGTCGTCGTGGTTCAGGCGGTTGCCTGCGCACGGTCACGCTTCCCCGGGCGCACCGCGCCGAAACACGCGACCGTGGAGTAGCCGCCGCAGCGCCGACTCCGGTCGGGCCGCACCGGTAGCGTCACCGCATCGACGCCCCCGCCACCGCCCCTCCGATCGACGCCGCCACCGACCACGACCGGCGTACGGCTCTGCGCCGCATGAAGGTCGTCGCGACGTCCCTGCTCGTCATCGCGGCGGTCGTGTACGTCGTGGCGAAGCTCAACGACGACGGCGGCGCCGGCTGGGTCGGGTACGTGCGAGCCGTCGCCGAAGCGGCGATGATCGGCGCGCTCGCGGACTGGTTCGCGGTCACCGCGCTGTTCCGCCACCCGCTGCGCATCCCGATCCCCCACACGGCGATCATCCCGAACCGCAAGGACCAGATCGGCCGCAGCCTCGGCAACTTCGTCGAATCGAACTTCCTCACCGCGGACGTGATCGACGAGCGGTTGCACGGCGCCCACATCGGCCGGCGCGCCGGTACGTGGCTCGCCGACCCCCGACACGCGGAGCGCGCCGGTGACGCGGTCGCCGACGTCCTGCGGGGCGCGCTCGAAGTGCTCGACGACGACGAGATCCAGCAGGGCCTCGAGCACCTGGTGGAGACGCGGGTGCGCGCAACGCCGATCACACCGCTCGTCGGCAAGGCGATCGACCTCACCGTCGACGGCGGCCATCACCAGCGGTTGTTCGACGCCGTCCTCGTCGGCGCGAAGGGCTTCCTCGACGACAACCGCGTCACGTTCCGCGAGCGGATGTACGAGGAGTCACCCTGGTGGGTGCCGGAGTCGGTCGACGACCGCGTGTTCAACAAGATCTACGACGTCGTCACCCGCTTCCTCCACGACGTCGCGCGGGACCCGGCGCACCCGGTCCGCGGCACGGTCGAGTCGCGCGTCGTCGACTTCGCACGACGGCTGCACGAGGACCCCGAACTGCTCGCGAAGGGCGAAGCGTTCAAGGAGGAGATGCTCGACCACCCCGAGGTCCGGGCATGGATCAACTCGCTGTGGGCGGAAGCCAAGGCGGCGATGATCACCGCGGCGGAGGATCGGGACAGCGAGCTGCGACGCCGGCTGGTGGCGAGTCTCCGGCGGATGGGTGAACGGCTCATGACCGACGAGGAGCTCCAGGCGAAGGTCGACCAGTGGATCTCGGCGGCCCTCGCGTACCTCGTGCAGAACTACCGGGCGGAGGTCAGCGACATCATCGCGTCCACGGTTGCCAAGTGGGACGGGGCGGCGACCGCCGAGAAACTCGAACTCCAGGTCGGCCGGGACCTGCAGTTCATCCGGATCAACGGCACGATCGTCGGCGGCCTCGCCGGTTTCGCGATCCACGCGCTCGGCCAACTGCTGTAGGAGACAAAGTTGTGTCAGACACAACTTTGTCGTCAGGGTGTCGGGGCGGGGACGACGTCGGAGATCGCGTCGACGACGCGGCGGCACATTTCTTCCATCGCGACGACCGCCGCCTCGAACGCCCGCGGCGACGAGCCCGTCGGGTCGTCGATCTCCTCGATGTCGCTCGTGATGTAGTCGCGTGCGGTGCGCTGCGCCGTCAGCGAGGTGACGAACTCGCGCAGCGACTCGACGCCGTCCGTGTCCGCCCACTCGGCGAGCGACAGGAACTCCGGCATCGTCATCGACTGGCGATAGGCCCGTGGGGACAACGCCGCGATCTTGATCACGTGATCTCGTTCGGAGGTCAGCACCAGATCCGCCGGTTCGATGTTGTCCTTCGTCACCTGCCGGCTGCGGTGGCCGCTCGTGTCGAGGCCGCGACGGCGCATCGCGTCGACCGCGTCCGGGATCGACGGGAGATCCTCCGGACCGAACCCGAGCGATTCGACGAACGCCGTGCCCGGGCCGAGCCGCTGGTCGAGCATCGTCTGGAGCAGCGCCCCGGTCATCACCGATCGCGTCCGGTTGTGAGAGCACACCGTGATGATGTGGATCGCCGGCTGGTCGTCAGCGGCCGTGCTCATGGCGTGCGGATGTCGACGCCGAGGATCTCGCGAAATCGCTCGGTGTACACGTCGTCGTCTTCGATCCTGCCGAGTTCGAGCCAGTCGGCGTCGGCGATCCGGTCGTGGCGGGACGCCATCTCTTCGCCGCCCCAGCTCACGGGGTGACGGAGCTTCGGTTCGTCGGTCGTGATCGCCTCCTCGATGACGCGGGCGACGTCGAACGGGTCGGTCGAGTTCGCGATGCCGGCCGCGTAGAACTGGAACATGCGGCGGTAGTGCGCGTCGTAGGCCCCAGTCGAGTTCGGGACGTCGATGTTCTTGGCGAAGATCGCCGACTTCGTCACGCCGGGCTCGATGATCACAACACGGATGCCGAACGGCGCCAGCTCCTGGGCCATCCCCTCGCTGACGCCTTCGAGCGCCCACTTGGACGCGACGTACGGCGACTGGGCGAGCGCGGCGATCCGCCCGGCGATCGAGGTGATGTTGACGATCGACCCCGAACCCCGCTCCCGCATCTGCGGCAGCACCGCCTGCGCGCACCGCACGACGCCACTGACGTTGACGTTGAACACGTCGTTGTACAGCGACGGGGGACATTCCTCGGCCACCGCGTTGCCCCCGACGCCAGCGGAGTTGACGAGGTGGTCGACGCGTCCCGCCTGACGCAGGATCTCGGCGAAGCCGGCGCGCACCGAGTCGTCGTCGGCGACGTCGAGTTCCGTGAGCTCGACGTCGACACCGGCCGCAGCGGCCATCGCCTGCAACTTCTCGGCCTTCGCCGTCGAGCGAACGGTGCCGAACACGCGATGCCCCTGCTGCGCGAGATGGATGGCGGTGGCTCGGCCGATTCCCGAGTTCGCGCCGGTGACGACGGAGACGTCCTGCGACATCACGGGAACACTAGTGGCGGAGGTGTCGGGATGACCCTTCGCTCAATCGGCGATCTGGCGCCGGATGGCGGCCAGCCAGGCGTCAGCGTCCGCCCACCGCCCACCGGTCTCGACACGCGCCGCTTCGGCGTGCTCACCGAATGCCGGGTACGAGCCGAGGAACTTGACCCGCGCCTGCTTCGCGTGCAGTGATCGCATCGTGTCGGCCAACAACTCGTCGGCGACGTGCCCGTCGGCGTAGACGATGAAGCAGTAGTCGCCGAGGCCGCCGGCCTTCGTCGGCCGGCTGAACAGGTTCGACAAGTTGATCCGGCGCGCCGCGAACTCCTGGAGGATCGCGATCAGGCTGCCGGGCTCGTCGGCGCGCTGGTAGATGACGAGCGCCGTCTTGTCGTGGCCCGTGGGGGCGGGGATCCCGTCGCGGGCCACGACGAGGAAGCGGGTCTGGTTCTCGGGGTGGTCGGCGATGTCGGCCGCGATCACCTCGAGGCCGTACATCTCTGCAGCGACCCGCGGCGCGAGCGCAGCGAGGTCGTGCTCCGCGGATTCGCTGACGGTCTGCGCTGCCTCAGCGGTGCTGTTCGCCGCGAGGATGTCGGCGTCCTGCAGGTGCTCCCGCAGGTAGCGGTGGCACTGGGCCGTGGCGACCGGGATCGACACGACCCGCTTCACGTTGTCCAGCGTGGTCCCCGGCCGGGCGAGCAGGCAGTGTTCGATGTCGAGGACGACCTCTCTGACGATCAGCAGCTCGTGGTCGAACGCGAGCGCATCCTGCGTGAAGTTGACCATGCCCTCGATCGAGTTCTCGATCGGTACGAAGCCGAGGTCGACCTCGCCGGACTGGACCGCGTCGAGGATGTCCGGCACGGTCCGATACGGGAGCTGCTCCGCCGCGGCGAGATCGGGCTGGGTCTGCAGCGCCTGCTGCGTGAACGTGCCGAACGGGCCGAAGAACCCGACGCGCGTCCGGGTCCCCGCCTGGTCCACTTGCTCGCCGTGCTCCGACATCGCTCTCAGGGTAGGGGGTCGGGGTGTTCGTCTGGCACGATGATTCCCGTGGACGAGGCGACGCTGCGCCAACTGATCGACGACATCGCAGGTGGGGCGATCGCGCCCGACGAGGCCGTCGCGCGGTTGAGCCGGCTGCCGTTCGCCGATGTCGGCGGCGCGCTCGTCGATCACCACCGAACGCTGCGACAAGGCATGCCCGAAGCGGTGTACGGGCCCGGCAAGACCCCCGACCACTGCGTCAAGATCGTCGGCGAGCTGCTCGATCACGGCCGCGGCCCGGTGCTGCTGACACGTGCCGACGACGGCCAGCGCGCCGCGTGCATCACGGCGCACGGCGCCGCGGAGGAGGCGAACCGCTCGCTGCTGTGGCGCCGGCCGGAGCGCCATCGACAATCGGACGTCGTCGTGGTCACCGCCGGCACGAGCGACCTGCCGGTCGCCGACGAGGCACTGCTCGCGCTGCGGGCCTACGGCTTCGATCCGCGCGGGATCGCGGACGTCGGCGTCAGCGGGCTGCACCGGCTGCTCGCCCGTGTCGACGACATCACCTCGGCGGACGCGGTCATCGTCGTCGCGGGGATGGAAGGTGCGCTCGCCAGCGTGATCGGTGGGCTGACCTCGGCACCGGTCGTCGCCGTGCCGACCAGCGTCGGGTACGGGGCGGGCCTGGAGGGCGTCACCGCGCTGCTGTCGATGCATGCGTCGTGCGCGTCGGGGATCTCCGTCGTCGGCATCGACAACGGTTTCGGCGCGGCGTGTGCGATCGCCCGGATGGCGACGTGACGCGTCCGGTGGGCTCGTGACGACGGCCTGGTTCAACTGTCATGCGGGCGTCGCCGGCGACATGACGCTCGCCGCCCTCGTCGACGCCGGCGCGGACCCCGACGCGGTCGCCGGGATGGTCGCCGGGCTCGGCGTCGACGGGTACGCGATGCATTTCGAGCGTGTCCAGCGGTGCGGCGTCGGCGCGACGCTGGCGAACGTCGTCGTGCACGACGAAGCCGGTCACGGCGACCACGGCGCGGCACACGGTCATCGCCCGGCGAGCGAGATCTTCCGGCTGCTGGACGCCGCCGACCTCCCCGATCGCGTGCGCGCTCGGGCGCGGGCGGTGTTCGAGCGCTTGGCCGCCGTGGAAGGTGCCGTCCACGGCATCGATCCCGCCGACGTCGAACTCCACGAAGTCGGCGCGCTCGATTCGATCATCGACGTCGTCGGGGTGTGCGCGGCGCTGGAGTCGCTCGACGTGACCGACGTTCGCTGCTCGTCGATCGGCCTCGGCAGCGGCACGATCACGACCGCCCACGGCGCGTTGCTCCACCCGGCACCGGCGACGATCGCCCTGCTGACGGGCGCCGCGGCACCGACCCACGGGTTGCCGACGACGCTCGAGACCACGACACCGACCGGCGCGGCGCTGATGACGACGCTCGCGTCGGGCTTCGGGCCGATCGGGGCCGGCACCCCGACCGCGGTGGGGTACGGAGCCGGGTCCGCCGATCCGCCGGGACGAGCGAACGTCGTGCAGGTCGTGCTCGGCGATGCGGCGACCGTCGACGCCACCTCGTCCGACGGCGGCGTCGACGTCACCCTGCTCGAAGCGAACGTCGACGACGTCACCGGCGAGGTGCTCGCGCACACGGTGACCGTGTTGCTCGCCGCCGGCGCGCACGACGCGTGGCTGACGCCGATCGTGATGAAGAAGGGCCGCCCCGCCCACACGATCAGCGTGCTGTGCGACCCTGCGGACGCGGCACGACTGCACTCGGTGTTGGTGCGCGAGTCCGGCACGCTCGGTGTCCGAGGGTCGACACTGCGCAAGTGGCCGCGGCGCCGGACGATGATCACGGTCGACGTCGACGGTCAACCGATCGGCGTCAAGGTCGCCGACCACCGGATCAAGGTCGAGTTCGACGACGCGGTGCGCGCTGCGCAGGCGCTCGACGTTCCGGTCCGCGAGGTGATCGAGCGGGCGATCGCCGCCGCGGCCGAGTGAGGGCCGTTCAGGGCGGGGATCAGCTCGTCGGGTTCAGCGTGGAGTCGATCCACGCGCCGATCTGCGCGGCCGACGAACTGCCCGCCTTGCGGCCGAGGACGGTGCCGTCGGCGGCGAGCAACACGCTGAACGGGAAGCCGGACCCGCCGTACAGTTGGAACGCGTCCGCCGTCTCGGAGTCCGCGAGCACCGGCCACGTCCAGTCCTTCGCGACGACCCATTCCGACGGCGGGTAGTTGTCCCGGTCGGGGGCGACCGCGGTGCTGATGCCGACGACTTCCAGGTCCGCCGGCAGTGCGTCGCTGTCGCGGAGCGCGTTCAGTTCGGGGATCTCGTCGTTGCAGTGCGGGCACCAGTGCGCGAGGAACACGAGCAACGTGGGGGCGCCGGCGGCGCCGCCGATCGTGACCGACGACCCGTCGAAATCCTGGCCGGTGATCGTCGGTGCGACGACGCCGACCGCGGGGTCGGTGCTCGGGTCGTCGAGTTGCGCGAGGCCGTCGCCCGTGACCTCGAGTTCGGACGTCTCCAGCGTCGAGGTGGCAGGCACCCCGGCGGCCGTGGTGGGGGGGTCGGTCGCGGCCGGCGCCGCGTCGTCGCTGGCGCACGCGCTGGCGACGAGGAGCGCACACAGACCGGCAGCGCTCATCAAACGGGCTCGTGCGGTCATCGGCGGGTGCTCCTCGTGGGTCGGGGGTTGCTCGATCGGCGGTCGCGCAGGCGCCTGAGATCCGGTCCTGTCGCCGTCGACGGCAATTGGGGGTCGCCGTTCATTGTGGCCCGCGGTCGCGCCGAACCGATGGCACCGGCGGGCGAATGTCGTCACACGCCCGCCGGAGCGGGCGCTCTGCGGGTGACGTCGCAGGGGTAGCGTCGGCGGACGATGTCGTCGGACAACCGCACCGCCCTGCGCGATCTCCGCCGCACCCGCCAGGTTCGGCGGCTGGGTGACACCGAATGGTTCGATGTCGCCTACCGCGTCTACCTGTTCGCCCTCGGCGGCCTGACGGCGGTCGTGATCGCGTCCGACGCGATCGACGGGTTCATCGGAGAGGACGTCACGACGGCCGACCTCCTGACGCGCGGTCCGTCGATCACGGGGGTCGCCGTTGCCGTCGCATGTTTCCTCGGGTTGCGCAGCGGCGCCAACGGGGGGCCGATCTCGATCGAGGTGGCGGACATCCGCCACGTGTTGCTCGCCCCGATCGGCAGGCGACTCGTGATGCTGCGTCCGATCGGCCAGCGCTTCCGGTCCACCATGTTCTCGCTCGGGCTGGTCGCCGCGATCCTCGGACAGTTCGTCGCTCGCGAGGTGGAGGGTTCCCGGGCGGCGTGGGCGGCGGCGGGCGCGCTGTTCGGTGGCGTCGTCGGTGCCGTCTTCGTCGGCTCGGCGCTGATCGCCCACGCGCTGCGACTGCCCAGGTGGTCGGCCACGGTGCTCGGCGCGATCGGCGTCGGCTGGCAGGCGGCGGCGGCCTGGACGATCTGGCGGGGGAACACGACGAGCCCGCTGCGGTTCGGCCCGGCGACGCTCGACGGCAGCCTCGCGTTCTGGGGCATCCGCCAACGCGGCATCGACGCGATCGCGATCGCGGCGGCGGTCGCACTCGTCGGCGTGGGGCTGCTGCTCGGCGGGCGCCTCCGCCTCGAGCCGCTCGCCCGCCGTGGGGAACTGGTCAGCCAGCTCCGGTTCGCGGCGACCGTGCAGGATCTGCGGACGGTCGTGCTGCTGCGACGTCAGTTGCGTGCGGAGACGATGCGGGCGCGGCCGTGGGCCTGGCGGGGGCGGACGCGGCCGCATGGGCCGGTGCGGTCGGTACCGCACCTCGTCTGGACGAGAGGGGTGCGTTCACTGCGGCGGCTGCCGGCATCACGGCTCGGTCGCATCGGGCTCCTCGCACTCATCGGCGGCGTGAGCGCATCGCTGACCGTGACCTCGTCACCACTGTTCGCGCTCGGCGTGCTGGCGGCGATCTTCCTGCTCGGAGTCGAGGTGATCGAACCACTGTCACAGGAGATCGACCACCCCGACCTGACCGACTCGTTGCCGGTCGACCGCGGCACGCTGTTCGTCCACCACCTCGCCGCGCCGGGCGGCCTCCTCGTCGTCGCCGGCCTCGTCGGCGCCGCTGCGGCGACGGCGCTCCACCCGACCCATGCGGCGGCGGCGTTCGCCCTCGCCGTGCCGGTGGCGTGGGCCGGAGCGACCGGGCCGGTCGTCGCCGCGGTGCTGGACGCGCCGGCGCCGCCGAGCGCCGCGGCGACGACGCTGACCGGTGCCCCGCGCGACCAGGAGAGTTCGTTCGTACCGCCGGAGTTCGCCGGCTTCAGCAACGCGTTCTCGACGTTGATGCCGGTGATTCTCAGCGCACTCGGCATCGTCCCGATTCTCGCGATGCGGGTCGCCCCGGACGCGACGACCGCGGTCCGGAGCTTCGTCGGCGTCGCGCTGTTGCTCGCCGGGCTCGTCGTCTGGATCCGCCGTCGCGACCGCTGGGCGGTCAGGATCCGGGAGTTCTTCGCCCAGGGGCGGGCGCAACAGGTCGGAGGGTCGACGCCGTGACCGACCCGGCGACGACCACCGGCCCGTCGGCGCTCGCAGTGCGTTCGCTGACGAAGCGTTACGGCGACGCCGCCGCGCTCGCGCCGCTCGACCTCGACATCGCGCACGGTGAGCGGATCACGCTGATCGGCCACAACGGCAGCGGCAAGACGACGCTGATCCGGATGCTCGCCGGGATGTTGGAACCGTCGGCGGGATCGATCTCGATCTGGGGCCACCACAGCGGCTCGATCGATGCCCGCGCCGCAGTGTCGTATCTCTCGGACCAACCGGTGTTCTACGACGACCTCAGCGTGTGGGAACACCTCGAATACGTCTCGAGGCTGCACCACACCGAGGACTGGGAGCAGCGCGCGGTCGATCTGCTCGACGTCGTCGGGCTCGTCGACCGAGCCGACGACCTGCCGGCGACGTTCAGCCGGGGTCTGCGCCAGAAGGCTGCGATCGCGCTCGCGTTCGTCCGGCCGTTCGAACTGCTGCTCGTCGACGAGCCGTTCGTCGGTCTCGATCGCGTCGGCCGCCTCGCACTGCTCGACCTGTTCGAATCCGCCCATCGGGACGGTGCCACACTGCTCGTCGCGACGCACGAGCTGTCGGTCGTGCACGTGAGCGAACGGCTGATCGCGCTGAGTGGCGGGGAGTTGATCTACGACGGTCCACCCGCCGACGCGGACGTCAACGCGCTGTCCGCAGGCATTGGCATCGACGACGACTGATTTTTTCGAGGCGCTTCGCATCAGAGACACGCCGCAGCAAGCCCAGTCGTCTACTGTTGTCAGCCATGCAGGAGTATTCTTCGGTCACGGCCTCGTCATATGACGCCGAGTCGCTCGCCCCGCTGCTCACCGAGCACGCGGCGCAGGGCTGGGAGGTGGTGTCGATCGTTTCAGCGGGCACCAACGTCGTCGCGTATCTGTGCCGTGAAGCCACGGGCGAGGTCGCAACCGCCGCACCGGCCGTGGTGAGCGAGGCACCGGCCGTCGAGCCCGACATCGAAGAGGCCGCGCCCGCCGCCGAGGAGGCACCGGCCGTCGAAGAGGCCGCGCCGGCCGTCGAGGAGCCGGCACCGGCCGTTGCCGAGGAGGCGCCCGCCGAGGTCGAGGAGGAGCCCGCCGAGGTCGAGGAACCGGCCCCTGCGATCGCGGAAGCCACATCGGCTGAGGCCGAGGCCGAAGAAGCTGCGCCTGCCGAGGAACCCGCATCGATGCTCGCGGACACGACGACGTACATCCCCGCCGAGTCGGCGATCACCACCGAAGCCGCCCCGGAGGCCCCTGCGGCCGACGAGGGCGCCGCCGCAGCTGCAGCGGCCGCGACCGCCGTCGACGAGCCCGCGGGCTGGGCGGCCGCACCCGACAACGACATCGCCGACCTCGCGGCACAGGTCGGCGCCGCCGACGCCGCCGCCGAGGCCGTGCCCGCCGCATCGACGACCGTCACCGCCGAACCAGCAGCAACCGTTCCCGACACGGCTGCGGCAGACGCGGCAGCTGCCGAGGCCGCCGCCGCTGCGGAAGCCGCTGCCGCCCAGGAAGCGGCGGCCGTCCAGGAAGCGGCGGCCGTCGAATCGACCGTGCCGGCCGGCTGGTACGCCGACCCGTCGGGGCGCTACGAGCTGCGCTATTGGGACGGTGCAGCCTGGACCGAGCACGTCAGCCGCGCCGGCCAGCAGTTCACCGACCCGCCCGTCGCCTGACCTCGCGCGGCGTTGCATCGGGTGCCAGGCGCCAGATGTAACGCTCACCGCTGACACATCGGTCACGGTGGGAGCCGACGCCGGGCACGTAGCCTGACTCGGGTGAAGGCGACATCGATCGGACACGCGGGCATTCTCGTCGAGACCGCGGCGGGCTCGATCCTGTGCGACCCGTGGTTCGTGCCGGCGTTCTTCGGATCGTGGTTTCCGTTTCCGCGCAACGACCAGCTGAGCGACGACCTCCTCGAGCGGATCGAGAACGCCGACTTCCTGTACGTCTCGCACCTCCACGGTGACCACCACGACGAACCGTGGCTCGACGCTCACCTGCGGCGCGACATCCCGATCCTGCTGCCGGGGTTTCCCACGCGTGAGCAGCGCCGCACGCTGCAGGCCCACGGCTTCACGGAGTTCATCGAGACGGTCGACACCGAGGAGGTCGAGATCGCGCCGGGGCTGCGCGTCGCGATCCACATCGAGTCCTCGATCACCGACGGCCCCGGTGGGGACTCTGCGCTCGTCGTGATGCACGACGACGCGATCCTCGTCGACCAGAACGACTGCCGCACGAACGACCTCGGCCAGCTCGCCGCCCACGGGCCGGTCGACCTCCACTGGCTGCAGTTCTCCGGCGCGATCTGGTATCCGATGGTCTACGACATCGCCGACGACACGAAGCGCCTCCAGTGCGACGCGAAGGTCGCGGCCCAGTTCGCACGGGCGATGCGCTACGTCGAGAAGATCGACGCGGCCGCCGTCGTGCCGAGCGCGGGTCCGCCGTGCTTCCTCGACCCCGACCTGTTCGGCATCAACATGATCGACGGCGACGAGCTGTCGATCTTCCCGGATCAGACCGAGTTCCTGTCGCTGCTCGAGACGGCCGGGCGCCGTGGGGTGCTGAACATCCCCGGCACGACGATCGAGGTCACGGCGGCGGGCATCGCCGTCACCCATCCGCTGCCGGACGACGAGGTCGAGGCGATCTTCACCGACAAGCGGGCGTATCTCGAGCGGTACCAGGCGGACTGGTTGCCGTGGCTCGACGAGATGAAGGCCGGGTGGAACCCGCCGACGACCGACCTGCTCGCGACGCTCCGGGAGTGGTGGGAACCGCTGCTCGACATGGCCCCGACGCTGCGGACGATGGTCGGCGCGAACGTGCTGATCAACGCCGGCGACCTGCCGGTGCTGATCGACTTCCCGAACGGCGAAGTCCGACGGCACGACGGCGAGGACTACGCGTTCCGGTTCGACATCGCCCGCCAGCTCGTCGAGACCGTCGCCGCCGAGCGGGCGGTCGACTGGTCGAACTCGCTGTTGCTCTCATTGCGCTTCACGACGTGGCGCGAGGGGGAGTTCAACGAGTACGTCTACAACTTCCTCAAGTCGTTGTCGCGCGAGCGGATGAAGCGCGCCGAGGCCGAGGTCGTCCGCAAGCTGACGCTGGCGTCCGGCGACGAACTCCCCGAGGAGGACGACATCCGGATCGGGCCGTATGTCGTCCAGCGACGGTGCCCGCACCGCAATGCCGATCTCGAGGCGTTCGGTGAGATTCGCGACAACGAGTTCGTGTGCACGCTGCACGGGTGGCGCTTCGATTGCGAGACCGGCGCCTGCCTGACCTCGCCGTCGGAATCCCCGCTGCGCATCCGCCGCGCGTGAGTCAAAGTTGTGTCAGACACAACTTTGACGGCGCTGACCTCCGGAGGGTGATCGGCCCGATCGCCTAGGGTGGATTCCGTGATCGGGGCACCACTCGACCTGGGGATCGACCTCAACATCTGGCCGTGGGTCTGGCTGACCATCGGCATCTTCTTCGCGCTCATCGAGCTCACACTGCTCGCCGGGTCGTTCGTGCTGCTGCCGTTCGCGATCTCCGCGTTCATCGCGGCGCTGCTCGGCTTCTACGACGTGCCGATCGAACTCCAGTGGGCGGAGTTCATCTTCGGCGGCGGGCTGATCTGGATCCTGCTGTACAAGCGGTTGATGCGGTTCGCCGGCGAGAACCAGACCGCGCCGGGCGTCGGCGCGAACCGCCTCGTCGGGTTGACGGCGATCGTCACCGCCGAGATCGACCCCGACGACACCGAGCGCCGCGGCCGCGTGAAGATCGAGAGCGAGGTGTGGAACGCGCTGACCCACCACGACCGCACGATCCCGGTCGGCGCGAAGGTGCACATCGACGAGATGGTCGGCACACGCGTGATGGTCTCACCCGTCAGCGAGCCGAGCCCACCGTCGTCGCCGCCGCTCCGTCCACCATCGTCCAACAAGCCCCCGGAGGCACCATGAATCCCATTGCCATCGTCGTCGGCGTCGTCGCCCTGATCGGCATCGCCGTACTCGTCGGCGCCGTCAAGATCGTGCGGCCGTACCAGCGCGGCCTCGTCGAACGTCTCGGCAAGTACAAGACGACACGGGAGCCGGGGCTCAACCTGATCCTGCCGTTCATCGAGACGATGCAGTTGATCGACATGCGCGAGCAGGTCGTCGACGTGCCACCGCAGGAAGTGATCACCCAGGACAACGTCGTCGTGTCGGTCGACGCGGTCGTCTACTACGAGGCGACCGACCCGCAGCGCCTCGTCTACAACGTTGCCGACTTCTTCACGGCGATCACCAAGCTCGCCCAGACGAACCTCCGCAACCTGATCGGCGACCTCGAACTCGACAAGGCACTCACCTCCCGCGACACGATCAACACCCAGCTGCGCGAGGTGCTCGACGACGCCACCGACAAATGGGGCGTGCAGGTCGTGCGCGTCGAGATCCAGCGGATCGACCCGCCGCCGGACATCGTGTCCGCGATGCACGCGCAGATGCGCGCCGAGCGCGATCGCCGGGCGACGGTCACCGAGGCGAAGGGCTACCAGGAGGCGGCGATCGCACGCGCCGACGGCGAGCAGCAGGCCGCAGTGCTGTCGGCTCAGGGTCGTCGCCAGGCGGCGATCCTCGACGCCGAAGGCGAGGCGCAGGCGATCGAGCTGCGCGCCCAGGCGAACAAACTGCGACTGCAACTGATCGGTGAGGGCGAGGGCTCGGCGGCCAAGGCGCGGCTCGTCGGGATCAAGGAGGCCCAGGCCGACAAGAACGTGCTGACCGTCGAGTACCTCCAGGCGCTCGAGCGGATCGGTGACGGCCGGGCGACCAAGCTCGTGATCCCGGCCGAGTTCTCCGGGCTGCTCGGCACGGTGGCGGCGCTGACGGAGGCGACGCGGAAGGACGACCCCGACGACGAGGTCCGCCCGAAGGACGGCCTGCCGATCCCCGACGACGACCAGCGCGTCGACTTGAACGCGCCCGACCGCGACGAGTTCCGGGGCTGACCAGTGCGCCGTGCCGATGCCCCTCGAGCAGGGTGGTATCCCGATCCGGGCCACCGCACCCGGCTGCGGTGGTGGGACGGCGAGGACTGGACCGACATCCGCCGCGCCCCACCCAGCGACTCGGAGTTGACGACCTACGAGGCCAACCATCCGATGGAGGTGGGTCAGCTCACTGCGAGCGGCCGCCAAATCGTGCCGAGCGACGCGCTCACCCGCCGCGACGCGGACCAGATCATCGCCGAGGTGCGCAACGTCGCGCGGGCCGAGATCGACCGCGCGGCCGACGTGTTCTCGATGCGCGCCACGCACGCGGCGCGCAGCTTCCAGCCGCTGATCACGGAGTACACGAGCAAGCTGCTGCGCTGGGTGAAGTTCGCGGTCGCCGTCGCGATCGTCCTGCTCGTCGGCTGGTTCGTGTTCCAGGTGATCTTCCAGGCGAGCTTGTTCGAGTGGATCGGCGATCGCATCGACAACATCACCGACAACCAGGGCTCGGCCCCGGCGACGCTCGGCTTGCTCCTCCGCCACTGACGAACAGCGCGCGACAAAGTCGTGTCAGACACAACTTTGTCTGTATGCCGCTGAAGACCTGCGTCGTCAAAGTTGTGTCTGACACAACTTTGTTCTGTCGCGTTACGAGGCGATGAGTGACAGGCGGTAGCTGAAGGTGTGGCGGCCGGTGGGGACGCGGTAGGCGGCGAGGATGTCGGGGCCGCAACTCGCGGTGCCGACACCCCGATGGGCAACGTCGGCGTGGACGACGAGCGAACGCCGTGGCCGGAGGTCGGTCTCGTGCGCGGCGACGTACAGGTCGTGGGTCGTGAAGTGCGTGGCGGACACGTGCAGCGACGTCGGTTCGAGCACATCGAGCCGCACGGTCTCGCCCGTCTCCGACCGCACGAACTCGACCCACCGGCAGTCGGTGCGCAGGCCGAACTCCTGCGGGACGAGGTACGGCGGGTCGTCGATGCCGGATTCCCACGTGCCGAGCACGGCCCCGCGGTTGCGGTCGGGGTAGTTCTCGAGCGGCCCGCGGCCGAACCACCGCATCCGGTCGAAGCCCGATCGGAGGTGGAACGAGACACCGACGCGGGCCAGGTCGTCGAGCGCTTCGGGCACGTCGACGACGTGGCGGTGCACCTGCGAACCGTCGTCGAGCACGTCGAACCGATGGTCGTGGTGGACGAAGTGCTCGGCCGGTTCGCGGTCGATGCCCGCGTCCTGCCACGCGACGAGCGCCGCCCCGCCGACGCCGATGCGGCGCGACAGGTCCGGCATCAGCTTGAAGCCGTCGTTGTCGACCGGGGCCCGGAAGATCGACAACTCGGAACCCTCGACAAGCATCGTGCGCACTCCGGTGGGCGCCTGCTGCTCGGTCGGCTCGTGCTCGTGACCGGCTGCGTGGCTGGCGCGGGGCGGGCGGAGTTGGAGATGATCGATCGCGACCTGGTGGCCGGCCGGCGCCCACGGCGTCGCCGCGCGCTGCGTCCAGGCGATCGTGAGATGGGCGTCGGGGTCGCGCTGCCACGCGCACGGCAGCGGCAGCGTCTTCGACATGCCCGGCCCGAGCGCCGGCACGTCGAGTTCGCCGGTGGCGCGCACCTCGCCGCCGACGTTGAGCGTCCACGTCGCCTGCAGGTCGGCGAGGTCGGTGAAGCTGCGGCGGTTGGTGACGGTCAGCCGATTCGTGCCCTTCGCGGCCACGCTCACCGGCCGGTAGACCCACTCGACCTCCTGCATCGCCGGGTGGGGCACGAGGTCCGACGACATCAGCCCGTCGGCGACGAAGTTGCCGTCGTGGGGCCGTTCGCCGAACTGGCCGCCGTAAGCGAAACCGCGCTTGCCGTTCGGCAGCGTCGCCTGCAGCCCGTGGTCCTTCCACTCCCAGATGAAGCCGCCCTGGAGGCCGGGCGTCGACGTGATGATGTCCCAGTAGTCGGCGAGCGATCCGTTCGAGTTGCCCATCGCGTGGCTGTATTCGCACATGATGAACGGGCGGTCGCCGCGGTAGTTCGCGACTCGATCGTGCGGCGGGTACATCGGGCAGACGACGTCGGTCGCCGGCCGGCCACCGTCGCGCCACGACTCGTGGAGGATCGCCCCTTCGTAGTGCAGCGGGCGCGACGGGTCGGCCCGGCGGATCCACCCGGCGAGCGCGTCGTGGTTGTCGCCGTAGCCGGCCTCGTTGCCGAGCGACCACAGGATCACGCTGGGATGGTTGCGGTCCCGCTCGACCATCCGCGACCCGCGGGACAGCCACGCGGACCGGTAGCGCGGGTCGTCGCACAGGCTCGTGTTGTACGCGTGGCTCTCGATGTTCGCCTCGTCGACGACGTACAACCCGATCTCGTCGCACAGGTCGAGCAGCCGGGGGTCGTTCGGGTAGTGCGAGCAGCGCACCGCCGTGATGTTGTGTCGCCGCATCGCGAGCAGGTCGTCGCGCATGTCGTCGGTGGTGACCGCCTTGCCGCGCACCGGATGGTGGTCGTGACGGTTGACGCCGAAGATCCAGATCGGCTGACCGTTGACGAGCAGTTGGCCGTCGCGGGTCTCGACCGAACGGAACCCGACCAGCTGAGCGTGGACCTCGACGACGTCGCCGGTCGGGTCGATCAGCTCGCTGAGCACCCGGTAGCGGGTCGGCGACTCGGCGGACCACGGTTCGACACCTGGCAGTTCGAACGTGTCGACCGTGCAGTGACCCTGAAAGATGTATGGCGTCGCGAACGCGTGCGGCACGGTCGCCATGACCGAGTCGTGGAGGCGCTTGCCGCGCAGCGTCTCGACGTGGGTGCGCACCTGCCAGCCCTCCGTCGGTGGGGCGAGGCCACCGATCACCGTCGTGACCGTGAGCGTGCCGACGCCGGGCGTCGAGCGCCCTGGCCGGTAGCCGGCGTCGCAGACGAGCGAGGCGATGTGCGTGGCCCCGCGCGCTTCGACGAACACCTCGCGGTGCAGGCCCGCCATCCACCACTGGTCCTGGTCCTCGACGTAGCTGTGCGCGCTCCACTTCGTGACGACGATCGCGACGTCGTTCTTGCCCCGCTCCACCCAGTCGGTGATGTCGTACTCGCTCGCCAGCCGGCTGTCGGTGCCGTAGCCGACGTAGCGGCCGTTGACGTACACGGTGTGCGTGCTCTCGGCGCCGCCGATGTGGAGCACGATCTGGCGGCCGACCCATTTCGCCGGGACGTTGATCGTGCGGCGGTAGACGCCGGTCGGGTTGCGCTCGGGCAGGCGCGGCGGCGGGCCGGGGAACGGCATCTGCACGTTGGTGTAGTGCGGCAGGTCGCCGACACCCTGCATCGTCCAGTTGCCCGGGACGGCGAGCTTCCGCCAGGCGTTGCCGATCGGCAGCTTGGTGATCGCACCGGGCGGGACGGCGTCGGGCGACTCGAACAGCCGGAAGTCCCAGCGGCCGTTCAGCGACCGCCGCCAGACCGACGCGCCACCGGCGTCCGCGCCGGCGTGGGTGCGGGCATCGGCGATCGACGGGAACGCCGTCGTCGGCGGACGCATGTCCATCCGGTTGAAGGACACGATCTCCGGGTCGCGCCACGGCGCCACCTCACCCACCGACGGAATCATGCGACGATTCTGCCAGACCCCCCGTCGACCGACCCAGGCCCCCACAGCTCGCCCTGTCGGGATCCAGGGTTCCTGAGCGGGATCGGATCGTCCGAGATCAAGGCGCGAGGCGACGACGTTGACTCCCGTCCGAACACTCCGCACGACGAGTCGAGGAATCCAGGGTTCCTGAGCGGCGATCAGGTTCGTCGGTCGCCAGGCGCGTGGCGAGGAAGCTGCGAGCCGTCCGAAGACCCCGCACGACGAGTCGAGGAATCCAGGGTTCCTGAGCGGGATCGGATCGTCCGAGATCAAGGCGCGAGGCGACGACGTTGACCGAGGTCAACGAGGAGCTCTCGCAACGCCGAACTCGGGCGATCCGGCCCGCTCAGGCGCCGTCGTGGACCCAGACGGGGGTATCCATCGGCATGATGCCGGTCTCCCAGATCCAGTCCATCGCGGGGACGCTGACCCGCACGCACCCGTGCGACGCCGGGTAGTTCGGGATGCTGTTCGAGCCGTGCACGGCGACGCCGCCGACGAAGTACTTCGGCCGGTAGATCTCGCCGAGGTCGCCTTCCCACCAGCCCTCGGGCCGTTCCCGGTTCACGTTGTGCAGCCCGCTGGGGGTCAGCGACACGCCGCTGATCGTCTCGCCCGGCGTGTTCTGGTCCGGCTCGGTGTACTCCTGGCCGTTGCCGGTGGACGCGTTGAGCACCCACTCGGTCTTGCCGTCGATGACGAAGTAGAGCAACTGCTTGCCCTTGTCGATCTCGACGAGCGTGCCGGAGTTCGCACGGCTGACGGGGCGGAGGTCCATCGTCGACAGCGCGACAGCGGTCTGTTCGTCGAGTTTGCCGTCGGGGTCGTGGAAGCCCATGTACTTCTGGAATGCCATGACCGCCTGGCGCGTCGTCAGGCCGTAGTCACCGTCGGTGCCGCTGACCCAGAAGCCGAGCTCGAGGAGCCGGGCCTGCAGCCGCGCCGCCTCTTCGCCGTCGCTGGTGCCGATCGCCGCGAGCGGCGGGTCGAGGACCGGAATCTCGATGATGTTCGCCGGCAGCGTCGACGTCGTCGTGGTCGAGGTGGTCGACGTCGTGGTCGTGGTCGTCGTCGTGGTGGTCGACGTCGTCGTCGGCGCAGCCGTGGTCGGCGGCGCGGCGGTGGTGGCCACGAGCGTGGTCTCGGCCGGGGTTGCGGACTCGCCGCCGGTGGAACTGGTCAGCGCGGTCGAACAGCCGACGACCGCGGCAAGGCCGAACACGACCGCGCACCCGACCAGTGCGGTTCGACGTTCAAGCTGCACCACGGACCGTGATTGTACTGGTGATTGCGCCCGTCGAACGGCCCATTCAGGGGAAATCGGGGAGTTTCGCGGCGTTTCACCTCTCGGAGCCGCCCACCGACCGTGGCGCCCGTCAAAGTTGTGTCAGACACAACTTTGACTCGACGGGCGGCGAGCGTCGCTGCCCTTTCGGAGACAACTATGACTCGGCGGCGATGAAGTCGGGAGCGGGGCACGGGCCCGGCGGGAGTGCGGCAGCGTCGAAGCGGTCGACCAGATCGGCGAGATCGACGGGTTCGTCGGCGGCGGCGAGGCCCAGGGAGTCGGCGATCCACGACACCACTCGGTCGGCGCCGATGCCGTGGTCGGCCAGTTCGCGCAGCGTCGTCGCGCCGTGGCTCTTGGCGAGCCGCTCGCCGTCGGCGCCGTGGACCAGCGGGATATGCAGGTAGCTCGGCGCCTCGATGCCGAGCAGTCGTTGCAGCAGGAGCTGGCGCGGTGTCGACGGGAGCAGGTCGTCGCCGCGCACGACGTCGGTGACGCCCTGGAGGCCGTCGTCGATCACGACGGCGAGGTTGTACGCGGGGACGCCGTCGTTCCGGCGCAGCACGACGTCGTCGACGCCACCGGCGCTGGCGCCCGCGAGCCGGTCGACGAACTCGAACGTCTCGCCGTTCGTCCGCAACCGCAGCGCCGGCGGGCGACCGGAGGCCAGCCGCGCCTCGCGCTCCGCCTCGGTGAGCTCGCGGCACGTTCCGGGGTAGGAGCCCGGCGGGCCGTGCGGCGCGCTCGCCGCGGCCTCGATGTCGCGCCGGATGTCGCGGCGGCTGCAGAAGCACTCATAGACGAGCCCCGCTGCGGCCAGCTTCTCGATCGCGGCGTCGTAGAGGTCGAAGCGCTCGCTCTGGCGGAGCACCGGGCCGTCCCAGTCGATGCCGATCGCGGCAAGGTCGCGCAGCTGGGCGGACTCGTGCTCGGGCTTTGACTGGACGCGGTCGAGGTCCTCCATCCGCACGACGAACTCCCGCCCCGCCGATCGGGCCGAGAGCCACGCCACGGCGGCGGTGCGGAGGTTGCCGAGATGGAGCTCGCCCGTGGGCGATGGCGCGAACCTCCCGGTCATCTCCTCAGTCTGGCCCGTCCCGATCGGGTCCACAGTGCCCGCCCGCGCATTCGTGCTACGCGCTGGGCGACACGACCCCGCGTGCGGATCGACCGCATTCCGGACGTCCGATCTCGTACGATCGGCACATGTTCTGCCCGCTGTGCGGCCACGCGATCTTCGAGGGCCAGAAGTTCTGCCCGGAGTGTGGCCACTCGCTGAGGGGCATCACCGACCCGACGCAACCGGTCAGCGTGCTCGACGAGGCCGACCTCCCGCCCGAGACCGACGCATCGTCCGAGCCGGGCGAGGCTGCCGCGTCAGCCGCGCCGGCGGATCTGCCTGCGCTCGGTGAGCTGCCGACGCAGGAGATCGACGTCCGCGAGGAGATCCCCGACCCGGATTGGGCGACGCCGACCGGCGACCTCCCCGTGACGCCGACGCCGGCAGCGGATGCTTCGGCCGATGCGACGACCGTGCTCGCCGCGCCGGACGCCGAGCCAGAGGGGTTCGCGACGACGCAGATCGCCGTGTCGGACACGCCGGCGGGAGGCCTCGCCGCCGGCACGACGACGGCCGAGATCGACGCGCCGACCGGATCGACGACCGACGAGGTGCCCGCACTGTTCGACGGGTCCGAGGACATCCACGAGTTCCCGCCGCCACGCGAACCGTTCCGGGTCCGGCTGGTGTTCATCCTCGCGTTCTTCGGCGCCGTCGCCGCCGTGATGAGCGCGGCGGCCGACGTGATCGACATCCGCACGTCGACGCCGGTCGATGGCATCGCCACGGGCATCCGCACGATCGACACGCTCGGCACGAACCTCGTCGTCGCCGCGCTGTGCGGGGCGAGCGTGATGGTCGTCGGCGGGTTGCTCGCGTGCTTCGCGTTCCGCTGGGGTGCCGGGCTCGCCGGCGGCGCCGGGTTGGCACTCGTCGGGTGGGCCGGGCTCGTGATCGGGCTCGCCGAGCTGCGCATCGCGAGCGCGGAGTCGATCACCCGCCAGACGACCGACATCGCCTTCACGCTGAAGGTCACTCGCGATCTCGGGTACTGGCTGGTGGTCGCCGTCGCCGCGATCGGGCTGCTCGTGTTCGTGGCGTCGCTGCGCGCGATCGGCACGGGCGGCCAGCCGGCGCTCAACCCGTGGATCGCGGCGCTCGGTGCGGTCGCCGGCGTCGTGCTCGTCGCCGGTCCGCTGCTGCCGGAGGGCAACGCCACGTTCGGCAACAACTTCCGGTCGGCGAGCCGGACACTCGACCTGCCGACGCTGTACTTCGCCGGCCGTCTCGCGCAGCTCGGTCTGATCGTCTTCTGCGTCGTGTTCGGGCTGCTGATCGTGCGCGCCTACGGGCTCGGCCTCGCCGCCGGCGGGGTCAGCGTCGCGGTCTGGCTGTGGGTCAGCTCGCTGATCGAGATGGGCAACTTCCCGCTCGGTGTCGCCGCCGGCAACTTCGGCTCGAGCGACACGACGCCGCACGCCGTCACCACGGTCGGCATGGTGCTGACCGTGCTGTTGCTGCTCGTCTCGGCGGTGCTGGCGACCGTCAGCAACGTCCGCCACCGTCCCCGCTACTGACGTCGAGACAAAGTTGTGTCTGACACAACTTTGTCGTTCGGGCGCCGCTGTCAGCTGTGCGGAGCTGCAACGGAGCGGCGCCGCCGGCTCCCGAATTGGAGCAGCAGGCCGGCCGCCAGCACGAGCAGCGCCCAGCTGACGAGACCGAGCAATTCCGCCCCCGTCGACGGCAGCGCTGCGACGTCGACGTCGGCGATCGTCAGGGCGATCACCTGGTCGGTGCACGCTCCCGTCGGGTCGCATGCTCGAATGGTGACGCTGAACGAACCGGCACTCGTCGGACTGCCGCTGAAGGTGCCGTCCGAGTTGAGCAGCACGCCGTCCGGGAGCGCGCCGTCCACGATCGTGAACGTCAACGGGTCGCCGTCGGCGTCGAACGCCGTGATCGGCGGGAGCGGGCGCCCGATGACGCCGTCGATCTGGGCGGTCGCCACGTCCGGCTCGCTGTTCGTGTTGATCACGGTCACCGTCACGGTCGCGGTCGCACACCGCCCGCCGGGATCGCACGCCGTGTAGGAGAACTGGTCGCTCCCGTCGAACCCGGGGTCCGGTACGTAGGTGACCGTGCCGTTCGGGTTGATCGTCGCGACGCCGTGCAAGGGCGGGGTCACCGATCCGGTCACCAGCACTCCCGCTTCGGGGTCGCGGTCGTTGGCGAGCACCGGGATCGTCGCGGCATCGTTCTCATCGACGTCGACGTCGTCGTCGACGGCGATCGGCGCGAGGTTCACGACGCCGAAGTCGACACCGGAGGTCACGTCGCCCGCGGTCACGACGACGACCGCGGTGAAGTCGAGGCCGCCGTCGATGTCGTAGGTCGGGGTCCGCACGTCGGTCGGCAGCGTCGATGGGTCGACGGTCACCTGATAGCAGCCGGGCACGAGATCGGCGACGACGAACGCGCTGGCGGTCTGTACCGACCCGATCGCCGCGTCGTCGGCGGTCCCGGCGACGCAATCGGCTCCGAGGAAGAGCATGTCGACCCGCACCCCTGAGAGCGCTGACTCGGCGGCGTCGACCGATCCGTCGGCGTCCGCGTCGTCCCACACGAGGCCGCTGATGGTGCCCGGCGCGGTCACGGTGATCGTGATCGTCGCCGTCGAGCAGAGCCCGCCGTCGTCGCAGACCGTGTAGTCGACGGTGTCGACACCCGTGAACCCGGGCGGAGCTGTGTAGACGACGTCGCCACCTGCGTCGAGGACGGCGGTGCCGGACGTCGACGTCGTGTCGAGCGCCGTGACGGTGAGGACGTCGCCGTCGACGTCGGTGTCGTTCGAGGTCGGGTCGATGGTGATCGGGGCGGCGGCCGCCGGGACAGCGTCGGGCACGGCGACCGGCGGGTCGTTGACGGCGGCGATGTCGATCGACACAACTGCGGTGTCACATCGAGCGGCGTCGCACACCTCGTACGTGAACATGTCGCTGCCGACGAAGTCGGGGTCGGGAACGTAGGAGAACGTGCCGTCGGCGTTCAAGGTCAGCGTGCCGTTCGCGACGTCGTCGACCGGCGTGGTCGTCACGATGAGCGCATCGCCGTCGATGTCGGTGTCGACGCCGGAACCGGTGTCGTCGGTGAGCACGTTGCCCGCCAGAGCGGTGTCCTCCGCCGTGCCGTACGTGTTGTCGGCCGCGGTCGGCGGATCGTCGATCGGGTCGACCGTCAGCGTGACCGTGCCGACATCGCAGAGGTCGTCCGCATTGCCGGCGATCCCGTCGGTGCCCGCATCGCAGACCGCGTAACCGAAGCTGTCGACGCCCGTGAAGTCCGGGTCGGGTACGTACGAGAAGGTGCCGTCGGCGTTCAAGGTCAGCGTGCCGTCGGCGACGTCGGTCGTCGGTGTGGTGTCGATGGTGAGGGTGCCGCTGTCGATGTCGCTGTCGATCCCGTCGCCGGTGTCGTCGGTCAGGACGTTGGCCGTCGTCAGATCGCCGTCCTCGGTCAGGGTGTAGGCGTTGTCCTGCGCG
>JAHEKY010000005.1:0-46071 GCA_024644465.1 Ilumatobacteraceae bacterium
ACGTACATCCGCCCGTTGACGAACGCGGCCCGCATCGACTTCAACGGCGCGCCCATCATCTCGAAGCCGATCGACAGGCCGCCGTCCATCGCGTCACCGACCAGGTCGCGGACGATCCGGGACGACAGCGGGTCGAAGTGGGTCGTGTCGAGCTCCCACGTGCCGGGGCCCGGCGGATCCCACGAGACGGCCGGTGTGCTCACCTGTTCAGTCTTGCAGAGCGCGAGGAAGCCGGTTCACTACGATCGGCGCGATGGCGGAGGCATTCGAGGACAAGGCGGACGAGTTCATCGCCACGATGAACTTCGTGCTGCGCGAACTCGCGTCCGGCAAGGATCATCGCGCCGAGTGCGTGATCGAGGCCGCCAATCTCGTCTCGGCCTTCATCGACGCCGACGGCCGCCACACCGATCAGGAACTCGACTCGTGGACCGGGGCGCTCGGTCGGAAGTTGACGCCACCGATGATGCTGACCGCGAAGCGCCTCCGCTCCGACGACACGCTCGGCGGCACGAAGTCATGGCTCGACACCCCGAGCACGATGTTCGACCTGCTCGTCAAAGCCGATGCGAAGGACGGCGAGCGCCGCGCCAACGCCTACTACACCCACGCGTTGTCGGTCGCACACGCGACCGCCGCGCTCGACATGGTCCCCTCGACCGACGAGATCGCCGCGCTCGACCGGTACCGCACGATGCTGCTGACGACGATGGACGACCACGGCGTGCCACGGCCGGGCCGGCCCGCCGCCCCCGCGTCGAGCCAGGTCGCGGGTGGCACCGCGCCCGCCGAACCAGCGGAGGTCGAGCTGCCTCCCGAGCGTTCGATCGAGGAACTGCTCGCCGAACTCGATGCGCTCGTCGGGCTCGACCACGTGAAGGCGGAGGTCCGCCGGCTGACGTCATTGCTGCGGATCCAGGAGTTGCGGGCAGCACGCGACCTGCCGACGATGGAGACGAGCAAGCATCTCGTGTTCACCGGGAACCCCGGGACCGGCAAGACGACCGTTGCCCGGCTGCTCAGCCAGATCTTCCGGACGCTCGACGTCGTCTCGAAGGGACACCTCGTGGAGACCGATCGCTCGGCACTCGTCGCCGGTTACGTCGGCCAGACGGCGACGACGACACGCAAGGTCCTCGAGTCGGCACTCGGCGGCACGCTGCTGATCGACGAGGCGTACGCGCTCGCCCGTGGCGGTGAGAACGATTTCGGGCTCGAGGCGGTCGACACGATCGTCAAGTTCATGGAAGACCACCGCGACGACCTCTCGGTCGTCGCGGCCGGCTACCCGGCGGAGATGGTCGAGTTGATCGACTCCAACCCCGGGCTGAAGAGTCGGTTCACCCGCACGATCGAGTTCCCCGACTACGACACCGACGAGCTGATCGCGATCTTCCGGCTGATCAGCGAGCGCAAGGCGTACCACCTCGACGACGGTGCGGCGACGCGGCTCACCGAGGTGATCGACGCCGAACCGCGCGGGCGCGGGTTCGGCAACGCCCGGTTCGTCCGCAACGTGTTCGAAGCGGCCGTCGGCCACCAGGCGCTGCGCCTCGCGGACGTCGAACACCCGACCGACGACCAGTTGACGACCCTCACCGCCGCCGACATCGAGCCCGCTTAGGCTGATCGGCATGGCGTTCCGGGATCGGTTCTACACACCGCAGACCGCCCGAGCGATCCTGTCGTGGCGGATCCTGCTCGGTGCAGGCGCCGCCGCAGGCGTCCTGGCGCTCGGGGTCGCATGGCCGCTCGCCGTCGCCGCCGGCGTGGTCGTGTACGGCGGATCGGTGCTCACCTCGATGCCCCGCGGCCCGCAACGGCCCCGGATCGACCCGTTCACGGTGCAGGAACCCTGGCGGCAGTTCGTGCACGGCGCGCAGAGCGCCGCGATGCGGCTGCATCAGACCGTCGACGGGGCGACGGAGGGACCGCTGCGCGATCGCATCGCGGCGATCACCGCGAAGCTCGACCACGGCCTCGACGAGACGTGGCGGATCGCCCGCCGCGGTCACGAGATCGACGAGGCGGTCAGACGGCTCGACCCGACTGGCCTCCGCTCCCGGCTGGCCTCGCTCGAACAGCGCTCGCGCGAGGACGGCTCCGACGACCTCGCAACCGCGATCGCATCGGTCGAGAGCCAGCTCTCCACGACCGAACGGCTGAAGCAGCAGTCGACTCGAGCGGCGAACACGCTGCGGCTGACCCAGACGAGGCTGGACGAACTCGTGGCGCGGGCCGCCGAGGTCACGATCGGGGCGGGCGACACGGACGCCTACGAGCACGATGTCGAAGATCTCGTCGTCGAACTCGAAGCACTGCGGCTCGCGGTCGAGGAGACCCGCACCGCGTGAGCAGCCTGCTGCGCAGCAACGTCACCGTTGCTGCCGGGACCGCCGTCTCCCGGGTGACGGGGCTGCTGCGGCTGACCGCGCTCGGCGCGGTGATCGGCAACACGGCCCTCGGCGACGCCTACGTGCTCGCCAACGAGACGCCGAACATCGTCTACGAGCTGCTGCTGGGCGGTGTGCTGTCGGCGACGCTCGTCCCCCTGTTCTCGACGTTCCTGGAAGAAGACGACGACGAGTCGACCAACGTCGTCATCACGATGGCGGTCGTACTGATCGGCGCGATCACGGTTGCCGCGGTCGTCGCCGCACCGTGGATCTTCCGGCTGTTCTCCCTCAACGTCGACGACGGCGTCGACGCCGACCTGTTCCGCTCCGTCGGCACCACGCTCTCGCGGATCTTCCTCATCCAGATCCTCTTCTACGGCCTGACCGGCGTCGCCAATGCGTTCCTCAACAGCCGCCGGCGGTTCTTCGCCGCCGCCTGGAGCCCGGTCCTGCCGAACCTGATCATCATCGCGACGTTGCTGTCGCTGCCGTCGCCGGGACCGAGCGGCTGGCAACTCGGCGACGTGATCGACGACACGAGGCTGCGCCTGACGCTCGGATTGGGCGCCACACTCGGCATCGGGGCGATGGCGCTGGTGCTGATCCCGGCGGTGTTCGGCACCGGCGCGCCCCTGCGGTTCAACTGGCAGCCGCGACATCCGTCGGTGAAGAAGCTGTTCAGCCTGTCCGCGTGGACGCTCGGCTTCGTCGCGGCGAACATCGTGGCGCTGATCGTCGTCCGGAACCTGACCGAGCCGGGTTCGTCCGATGCGTTCGCGTACCTCGCCGCGTTCACGTTCTTCGTGCTCCCGCAGGGGTTGCTCGGCGTGTCGATCGCGACGACGTTCCAACCGGAGATGTCACGGGCGGTCGCCCGCCACGACAAGTCGGCGTTCATCGCGACGGCGTCGCTGGGCGTGCGGATGACCGCGCTCCTGACCGTTCCCGCAGGCGTCGGGCTGTTCGTGCTGCGGCGGCCGCTGATCGGGCTCGCCGTGCAGAACGGCGAGTTCGGTCCGGAGGGTGCGCTCGCTGCATCACGCGCGCTCGGCGGGTTCGCGCTGGGGCTCGGGGCGTTCTCGATCTACCTGTTCGTGCTCCGCGCGTTCTACGCGCACAAGGACACGAAGACGGCGTTCAAGGTCAACGTGGTCGAGAATGCGATCAACATCGCGCTCGCGTTCGCCCTCGTCGGCGTGTACGGCGTGCTCGGTCTCGGCGCGGCGTTCGCCCTCGCCTACATCGTCGCGGCGTTCTGGGTGTTGCAGATCCTCAGCTACAAGGTGCCCGGCTTCTCGCTGCGGCCGATCATGGCCAGCCTGTGGCGGATCGTCGTGGCGAGTGCGGTGATGGGCGAGGCGGTGTGGTTCATCACGCGCAACGTGGGTGGCAACGTCGGCGTCGATGCACTGCTGCGGCTCGCCGTCGGCGCCGTCGTCGGTGTGGTCGTGTTCTTCGGGTTGATGGCCACGATGGGGGCGCCCGAGCTCGACGCGCTCCGGGATCGTCTGCCGGGCCGGAGGGTGGACCCGCCCGAGTAGGCTGCTCGCCATGCTCAAGTACCTGAAGAAGCAGTGGAAGTACCTCGTCGCCAAGCTGACGGGCCGGTTCAACGAGAACGCTGATCCGAAGGTGCAGCTCGAGCAGGCGATCGACGCCGCCCAGACGCAGCACCGCCAGCTCAAGGAGCAGGCCGCGAACGTGATTGCCGGGCAGAAGCAGGCCGAGATCCGGCTGAACAAGAAGATGGCCGAGCTCGAGAAGCTCAACGGCAACGCCCGCCAAGCACTGATCATGGCCTCCGATGCGCAGAAGGCGGGCAATGCCGAGAAGGCGGCGCAGTACACGAGCGCCGCGGAGACGATCGCCAACCAGCTGCTGACGGTCGAAGGCGATGTCGAGAGCCTGAAGACGATGGTGCTCGATTCCGCGCAGGCGTCGGACCAGGCGAAGGCCGCGGTCCAGCAGAACTCCCGCGTGCTCCAGGAGCGGATCTCGGAGAAGTCGAAGCTGCTCAGCCAGCTCGAGCAGGCGAAGATGCAGGAGGAGATGAACGCGGCGATGTCGCAGCTGACCGAGACGGTCGGCGACGACGTGCCGACGCTCAACGAGGTCACCGAGAAGATCGAGGCGCGCTACGCCAAGGCGAAGGCGTCCGCCGAGCTCAGCGAAGTGTCCGTCGAGAGCCGCGTGCTCGAGATCGAGCAGGCAACGGCGAACGTCGAGGCGCAGAGCCGGTTGTCCGAGCTGCGAGCCGAGCTGGGCCTCGATGCCGCACCGGCGGCGGTCGAGACCGGCGAAACCGCCGCCTCCGAAGGCTGACGGCGCCGGCGCTCAGTCCCCGTCGACGATCAGGAGCGTCGAGTCGGCGTATTCGTGCCGCAGTTGGGCGACGGCGGCGTACTCGTCGCTGTCGTGGAACGCCCGCGCCGCCGCGTGATCCGGAAAGCGGACCAGCACGATCCGCGTCGGCGTCCACAGCTCGTCGTCGATCAGGTCGATCTCGGCGCCACGTACGAGGTACTCGCCGCCGTAGCTCTCGGCGATCGGCTTGGCGAGCGCCTTGTACCGCTCGTAGCCCTCCGCGTCGTGGATCTTCGTGTCGACGATGACGTACGCGGGCATCGACCCAGGCTTCCAGCGGAACGCGCCGCGGTCAAACCACCGCCGCTTCGATGAGCGGCCGATAGTGCTCGATCGGGGGGACTTCGTCGTCCGGAACCTTGCCCGCGTCGTCCCAGCGCCGCAATGTCACGGCGTCGGCGGCGAAGCGTTCGCGGGCGAACCGCGCGGCGTGCTCCTCGTCGAACGGGCCGCCCTGGAGGCGGAGCGACTCCAGCGACGCCCGGCTCAGGCGGTTCCGGTATCCGGAATCGGTCGCGACGAGGTACCGCTTCGCCTGCACGTGGAGCCGGACGGGTTCCGTGATCGTCGGCCCGAACCAGCGCGCAAGATAGCGGGCCCCGGTCGTGCTGTGGTCGAGCACGCCCCATTCGGTCGGATCCCCCAGGCCGTGGCCGACATCGTGGAACAGCGCCGCGACCACGAGGTCGTCGGCAGCGCCACTGCGCTCTGCATGCGCGGCCGTCTGCAGCGAGTGCGCGAGCACGTCGAGGTCCTCTCCGTACGCGTGTTGCGCCAACGAAGCGAGCAGCTCGCACAGCGCGTCGACGGTCGGCGGCGGTTCGCTCGTCACCGGATCGATGCTAGGGGAGGCCGCGTACGGGCCGTGAGCGTTGTCGTAGGGTGAGACGGTGCCGACGGCGTGTCGGTCACGAAGCGAGGGGGTTCGCATGGCCAAGGTCGCAATGGTGGCGACGTTCGAGTGCGCCGACGGCAGGGCCGAGGAGATGGACGCGGTCCTCATCGATCAGGTGGCGGCGGCATCGACGCTCGACGGCGTCGAGGTGTACTCGTACCACCGGGGCGAGGGCAACCGCTACTCCTTCTTCGCGCTGTTCTCGTCGATACAGGCCGTCCAGGAGCACGGCGAAGCGGAGTCGCTGAAGGACATCATGCCGGCATTCATGGACCTGCTCGCGGGACCGCCGCAGATGTCGATGTACTCCCCGGTCGCCGCGACCGGCCTCGACATCTGAACTTCACCGCCGGGGTCACTCGTGCGGCCGGGCCTGCTGTGCTAGCTCTTGGGCCATGCGCGCAGCGCCATCGGAGGCCGTGACGGCGGCGCACGCCCCGGCGATGCGTGCGTGGGCGTTCGCCTCGATGTGGGCGATCGCGAACATCGTGCACCTCGTCAACCAGGAGGTCGGTGGGCTCACGTCGCCGGCCGCGTGGCTCAACCTCGTCGCCGCGCTCGCGCTCCTGCGGCGGCCGTCGTCGCACCGGCTGGCGCTGCTCGCGTCGACCCAGCTCCTCCACACCATCTGGGTCGCGCCGCTCGCGCCGGATCACGCCGTGCTCGCCGCATGGGTGAACATCGTGATTCTCCTCGCCTATGCGCGCGTCCGGCTGCGCGACCGCGACGTCGAGCCCGGGGCGATGCTCGCGTCCGCGCTCGGCGCGATCCGGGCGCTCGTCCTGATCGCGTACTCGGCGGCGGCGCTCGCGAAGTACAACGACACGTTCCTCGACCCCGAACGCAGTTGCGCCCCGTTCATCGCCGAAGCGGCCCGGTTCGGGCTCTTCCCGGACGACTCCACGTTCGACTGGGCGCACATCGGCGCGGCGATCGGCCCGGAGACGCTGATCCCGATCCTCCTGCTCATCCCGCGGACTCGCCGGTTCGGAGTGCGGTTCGGCATCCTGTTCCACTTCCTGGTGAGCATCAGCCTGGCGGTGCGTGTCTGGGACTTCACGGCAACCCTGTTCGCCCTGTTCGCCCTGTTCCTGTCCGACGACGAGGTCGCCGAGGCGGTCCGCCTCTGGCGCGAGCGGCGCGACACCCGCGACCCGAGTCGGTTGATCCGGCGAATCCTCGAGATGGCGATGTGGGTCCCCGCCCACGGCCGCTGGATCATCCTCGGCCTGATGGCCGGCGCGTTCGGCTTCCTGAACGAATTGTTCGTGATCCTGGCGCTGTACGGCGCATTCACGGTGTACGGCGTCCGGCTGCTCCGGGTCGGCTTCCGAACGTTGCGCAGTTCCCACCGCCCGGATTCCCTCTTCCCGCGCCTCTCGGTTGCCCAGATCGGCGTCGCGTTCGCGATGGGGCTCTACGTGGCCATGCCATACGTCGGCCTGCGGACCGACGCCGTCTTCACGATGTTCTCGAACCTGCGGACCGAGGGCCCCGGGACGAACCACCTGTTCCTGCCGAGCTTCCACCTCGTCGGACACCAGAACGACCTGGTCGTGCTCGTCGATTCGAACGACGACAAGCTGGCCGAGTTGGCCGAGGACGGTCAGCAGATCCCGCGGTTCGAAGTCGAGCGGATCCTGGGCGCCGACGACACGCTGTTCGTCGTCGAGGCGACCGAGTCCGGCGAGGTCCGCTTGGGAAGCGGCGGCGAACCCGTCGATCCGCCGCCGTTCCTCGCGTCGCGTCTGCTCCACTTCCGGGCGATCCCCGCGTCCGGTGACGCGCTGTGCACGAACTGAGCTGCGCGGCAGCCGCTACGGCGTGACGATCACCACAGCACCGTTCGGGGTGAACACACCCGTGGTCGCGTAGATCGTGCCGTCTGGGGCGATCTCGATCGCGCCCGGCGAGTGGGCGAACGTGGAGTCCACGACGACGCCGCCGACGATCTTGCTGATCTGGAAGCCGAACAATTCGGCGACCCAGATCGTGCCGTCGTCGGCGACTGCGATGTCGACCGGCCCGGCCAGCCCGTCGGCCACCATCTCGGTCGCGCCGGTCCGCGGGTCGATCCGCCAGATCGCGCCGGCACCGAAGTTCTCAGGGAAGCCGGGCAGCGTCGAGACGTACCACTTGCCGTCCGGTCCGACTTCGATGTCGGTCGGGACGGGCTCACCGTGGAAGGTCTCGCCCAGGCACGCGGAGACGTCGAGCCCGAACATCTCGAGAGCCTGGTCGACCGCGGCCTGGTCGAGCACCTGCTCGATCGGCGGGAGCACCGCAACCGTCGAGATCCTGCCGTTCTTGCGCACCTTGAAGATCGCGTTCGCCGCCGCGTCAGCGACCGCATAGCCGCCGGGCACGATCGCCACCGCGTACGGGTGCGACTCGATGATCCCGGGGTTGCTCGGCGGAAGGAACGGCGGGAGCCCATCGACGCACGGCTGCGACGGGTCGAGCAGCCCGTACGTATTGCTCTCGTCCGGGTTGTTGGCGATCTCGTAGTCCTGGATCGAGGCGATCGTCTTCGCCTTGCCGTTCGGGCGGACCCGCGCCAGGATCGCGTCGAGCGGTGGCGCCTCCTCGCCGGCTTCACCGTCGAACAGCGTCTGCGTGTACACGAGGGTGCCCTTGCCCTTGGCGTCGAGGCCGGCGATCTCCTGCCCCGGCACATCGACGAGGACCCGGGCCTTGCCGTTCTTGTGCGCGGTCAGCCGACCACCGAACGCCTCACTGACGTAGATGGTCCCGTCACTGCCGACGGCGAGACCCAACGGGCCGGCGAGCCCTTCGATGATCGGATCCCCGACGTCGGCCGCATTCGCAGGCCCGACCGGAACCGACATGGCGAGCGTGGCAGCGGCGATCATCACACCGCCGACACGCGAACGAACACGAGTCATAGCACCCCTCCAAGCTGTGGGCCCGCGCGGGCCCCGTTCTCTCGTCGTCACCGACCATACGCCTGCGCGATGCGGCCGACAAGGAAAACGACACCGACGTGCCGGATGGCATTTACCGCTCAGTTCGGCAGGACGACCATGTCGTCGCGGTGGATCACCTCGTGGACCATGCCGTCCGGCAGATCACGGGTGTGCCGCCCGAGCACCATCCGCAGCCCGTTCGCGTCGACGGCGACCATGCCGCGGGCGAAAGCGACCCCGTCCGGGCCGGCGATCTCGACCGTGTCACCGGCGGTGAAGTCCCCCCGTGCGTCGACGATCCCGGCCGGCAGCAAGCTGTTCGACTGGTTGGTCAATGCCCGCTGTGCACCGGCGTCGACGTCGATCGTGCCCATCACCTCCGCGGCGAACGCGATCCACAACTTGCGGGCGGGCAACGTCCGGTCGTGCGCCTCGAACGTCGTGCCGACCAACTCGTCGGACACCGACCCTGACAGCACGCCGGGCCGTGCGGCGCGCGCGATCACGCTGCGAATGCCGGACCACGACGCCATTCGCGCCGCGGTCAGCTTGCTCGCCATGCCCCCGCTGCCGCGGCCACTGCCGCCGTGTCCCGCCGATATCGACAGCATCGGGTCGTCGGCGCGTACGTACGGCACCAGCATCGCGGACGACTCGGTCCGCGGATCGGCGGTGTACACCCCGTCGAGATCGGTCAGCAGCACCAGCACGTCCGCGGTCAGGCTGTGCGCGACGAGTGCGGCGAGGCGGTCGTTGTCGCCGTAGCGCAGGCCGTCGTTCGCGATCGCGTCGTTCTCGTTGACCACCGGCACGCAACCGAGCTCGAGCAACCGGCCGATCGTGCGCCGCGCGTGGAGGTACTGCGTGCGGTTCACGAAGTCGTGCGGGTCGAGCAGGACCTGTGCACCGACGAGCCCGTGCCGGCCGAGCTCGGTGTTGTACGCCTCGACGAGGCGGCTCTGCCCCGCCGCCGAGATCGCCTGCAGCGTCACCATGTCGCTCGGGCGGTTCGCGAGCCCCAGCGCGGACACACCGGCCGCGACAGCTCCGGACGAGACGACGATCACCTCGTGGCCGCGAGCGCGCAGGTCGGCGACCTCGCCGCACAGCTTGGCGATCGCGCCGTGGTCGATCGCACCCTCGTGGTCGGTGATCGAGGCGGTTCCGATCTTCGCAACGACACGCATCAGAGGTCCGGTTGGTATTCGAAGCTGAAGTCGGCGATCCAGATCACATCGCCCTCTTGCGCGCCGGCCTTGGCCAGCATCTTCGGCACGCCGAGCCGCTCCAGGCGGTGGTCGATGTAGGACAGCGCTTCCGGGGTCGTGACGTCGTTGAGCGCCACGACGCGCTCGACGTCTTTGCCGATGAGCCGGAACTCACCGTCGGCAACCACTTCGACGGCGGCACCGGTCGGTTCCGGCCGGATCGTGACGACCCCGTCGCGGTGCTCGATCGCCTGGCGGGCGTCGTGGACGAGTCGCGCCATCCGGCCGACGAGGTCGTTGACCCCCTCGTGCGTGACCGCCGAGATCACGTCGCCCTGCCACCCCATCGCCGTGAGCTCCTCAGGCTGCACCGCGTCCGCTTTGGTGCCGACGACGATCCGCGGCCGTTCGAGCAGCTCGGGCTGATATCTCCCCAGTTCCTGCAGCAGGATCCGCTCCTGCTCCTGCGGGCTGACGCCGTCCATCGGCGCGAGGTCGAGCATGATGCACAGCACGAGCGCCCGCTCGATGTGACGGAGGAACCGGTGGCCGAGGCCCTTGCCCTCGCTCGCCCCCTCGATGAGCCCGGGGATGTCGGCGACGACGAACTCGGTCTCCTCGTCGAGCGACACGACGCCGAGGTTCGGCACGAGCGTCGTGAACGGGTAGTTGGCGATCTTCGGCTTCGCCGCCGAGATGACGCTGATCAGCGTCGACTTGCCGACGTTCGGGAACCCGACGAGGGCGACATCGGCCATCAACCGCAGCTCCAGCCGCAGCCACCGCTCCTCGCCGTGCTCGCCCTGCTCCGCGAAGCTCGGGGCGCGGCGCTTGTTCGAGAGGAACTTGTGGTTGCCGCGACCGCCGCGGCCACCGGCGACGGCCATCCAACGGTCGCCGTGGTTGACGAGCTCCGCGAGCAGCGTGTCGTCGTAGAGGTCGTAGATCGCTGTGCCGATCGGGACGGCGATCTCGAGCGACTCGCCCCGCTTGCCGTGCATGTCCTTGCCCTTGCCGTGGACACCATTGCCCGCCTTGCGGTGGGGATAGTCCCGGAACGCCAGCAACGACGCGACGTTGTGGTCGGCCACGAGCCAGATGTCGCCGCCGTTGCCGCCGTCACCGCCGTTCGGCCCACCCATCACCACCGGGCCCTCCCGGCGGAAGCTGACGCATCCGGCCCCGCCGTCGCCTGCCTTCAGGTTCAGTTGGCATTCGTCGACGAACTCGGACATTTTCAGGAGGCTAACGGGGCGGCGCCCGACCGATCTCGTACCCTTCGGTCAATGGGCGACCTGCCATTTGCCGACTCCGCCGACGAACGCGCCGACCGTTGGGCGGCCACGATGGCCGGGCATCGGTCCGACCAGCTCGTCGTGGCGCACGCCGACTCCCGCGCTGCGGTCGGCGCGACCACGATCCTCACCCGCGAGCAGCGCGAGGAACTCGAACGGGAGGAGTTGGCCGAGTTCGCCACGCGCGCCGATGGGGCGGGCAACCGCGTGCGCGACGAGCAACCCGACCCGTACCGCACGTGTTTCGAGCGGGATCGTGATCGCATCCTCCACGACTCCTCGTTCCGCCGGCTGGCGGGCAAGACCCAGGTGTTCGTCTTCCCAGAGGACCACCAGCGGACGCGGATGACCCATGCACTCGAAGTCGCCCAGGTCGGCCGATCGGTCGCGCGTGCGCTCAACCTGAACGTGCCACTCGTCGAGGCGATGGCGATCGGCCACGACTGCGGCCACGGCCCGGGCGGCCACGCCAGCGAGGACGCGCTGTCGCCGTACCTCGACGGCGGGTTCAACCACGCGCCGTGGGGTGCCGACGTCACCCTGCTGCCGCTCAACCTGTGCGCCGAGACGCTCGACGGCATTCGCAACCACTCGTGGAGCCGCCCCGCACCGGCGACACCGGAAGGTGAGGTCGTGTCGTGGGCCGATCGCATCGCCTACGTCTGCCACGACTTCGAAGATGCGGTCGCGGCCGGCATCGTGACGGTCGACATGCTGCCCGACGTCGTCGCCGACCGCTGTGGACGCGACCGTTCGACGCAGCTCGGCGCGTTCGTCAGGGCGATGATCTCGGCGACGATCGCGACCGGCCAGGTCGGGATGACACCGGACCACGCCGAGGCGCTCGCGGCGTTCCGGACGTTCAACTACGAGCACGTCTATCTGCGGCCGGCGAGTCGCCGGCAGGGCGAGTCGGTCGTCGCACTGCTCCGGGCGCTCGTCGAGTACTACGCCGACCGGCCGCACTCCCTGCCGACGCAGACCACGCAGGCCGTCCTCGGCGCCGCGGTCGAGGTGCACCACATCGACGCCGGCAGCGCCGAGGCGTTGAAAGCCGCCGTCGGGTACGTCGCCGGCATGACCGACCGGTTCGCCTGCCAGCAGGGCCTGACGCTGCTCAACTGGGATCGCGCCAAGCTGCCCGTCGGGATCGGCACCTAGTCGAGGAACAGGGCGCGGATTCCGAGCCCCATGAGGAACAGACCGCCGAAGCCGTACAGCAGATACTGCTTGTCCTTGATGAACGGGCTCGTGCGGTAGCTGTAGAGGATCGCGATCGCGATGATCGTCGAGAACCCGTAGAGCGCGTGGAACTGGTCGAGCTCACGGTCGTAGGAGCTGACGAGGACGACGCCGAACACCGCCGTGGCGAACGCCGAGAGCTGAGCAATCGCAGTCGCCCACCACAGCGTGCGATGCCGCAGGCCGGGGATGTACTGCGCGGCGATCGCCCACCCGCCGACGATCGCGTTCGACACGATGAAGAACCATCCGGCGGCGATGTGGAGGTCGCGAAACGTGGACATCGCGGCTTACTCGCCGCAACCCTGACCACCGAACAGGACCGAGACGACCGAGTCGTCGGCGAGCCCGCTCAGGTATCCGCGGAAGTTGTTGTTCACGAAGAACGACGGTGGGGTGAAGTCGTCGGGCGGGTTGAGCTCCGCGCCCGGGTACGCCGCGAGCAGATCGACCAACCGTGACCCGAGCGCAGTGCCGCGATCGGTGACGAGGCCTGCGGGCGCGGCATCGGGCTGGCCTTCGAAACCGTAGGTGTACGCGAAGAAGTGGCGCTGCCCCTGCAGCACCTGGGACACGTCGCCGAACGTCAGTTGCAGTGTCCCCCAGGACACCAGGCGCAGCTCGTTCCCGGAGCAGGCGCCGATCGTGAAGGGGTCGACCCATCCGGTGTCGGCGGTCGGTGTGCCGAGGTACGACGAGACGTAGGCGATCACGCCCTCGGGTTCCGCGCTGAACGCGGCACCGCCGATGCCGTCGCTGCGCAGGATCAGCGCGTCGCGGGCAGGGTTCGTCGGCTCGACAGGGGCCGGCGTCGTGGACGTCGTGGTCGTCGTGGTGGTCGTGGTGGTCGTGGTAGTGGTCGTCGTCTCCGGCGGCAGGGTCGTCGGCGGCGGTTCGGTCGTCGTCGTGGTCGGCAGCAGCGTCAGGCGCGTCGTCGACGTCTCGAGACCGGCCTCACCGGACGACCCACCGCACGCGGCGACGGCGAGCGCGGTCAGGGCAACGAGGACGACGACGGGGCGGGCGCGACGCATTCCGTCATCATTGCCGGTGCGCCCGCCGGAGTGGTGCCATTCCGATCAGTCGAACAGCCAGCCGGTGCGCATCGGCGGCTCGACGTCGCGCTCGATGTACCACTCGGTCCCGAACATCGCAACGAAGGCGTCGTCGGGCATCTCGAGGAAGAACGACTGATCGGTCACCTGGCTGCGGTGGCAGCGGATCGATGCCCGTTTCTGGTCGATGTAGCCGCTGACGTCGACGGCCAGCGTCAGCTCGGCCTCCGGCATCCCGAACGGGTTGCCGTCGTCGGCCGGCCCGTTCGGGTCGAACTCCTCGCCGTCCTCGCTGGGCAGCGTCAGCCCCTCCTCGATCGCCCGCTGCATCATCGTGACGACGACGTCACGGTTGATCGTCGCTTCGAGCACCCGGACCCTCGGCACCGCCCGGGCTGCGGCATGGCCGACCTCGTGCACCTTGATGTGGTCGGGATGGCCGTAGTTGCCGTGCCAGTCGTACACGGTCAGCACGTCCGCGTCGACATCGCGCAGGATCGTCGCCAGCCGGCCTGCCGCGTCCTCGGTCGGGGCACGCAGGAACGAGTCGGGGTCGGCGTTCTGTTCCCAGCCCGTCATCCCGGAGTCGTGGTAGCCGAGCCAGAACACCGTCTCGATGCCGAGCTCCCGGGCGCTCGCGTCCGTCTCGGCACGGCGCCGGTCGACGAGGGTTTCGCCGGGCTCGAGGTCGTCGGGAACCTCACCGTGCTCGCCGTTCGTCGCGACCACGAGAACGACCCGGTGCCCCTCCGCTGCGGCCCGCGCGATCGTGCCGCCGGTGGCGATCGCCTCGTCGTCGGGATGGGCGTGGAAGCAGACGAGCGTCGCCATCGTCACTCGGCGTGCCGGACGGCGCCGAGGTCGATCAGCTCGTCGACCCGTTCCGCAGCGACGCCCCACTCGGCGAGGACCTCGCGGGTGTGCTGGCCGGCATGCGCCGGCAACCGGGACACCTCCGCGCTCGTGCGGCTGAACCGTGGTGCCGGAGCGGGTTGCATCGTCCCGCCGAGTTCGACGAACGTGCCCCGCTCGACGTTGTGCGGGTGCTGGGCGGCTTCGCTCATCGTCAGCACCGGAGCGAAGCAGACATCGGTCTTCTCCATCAGCTCGCACCACTCTTCGGACGTCTTCTGCTCGAAGAGTTCGGCGATGCGCACTTTGAGTTCCGGCCACTGGGTCGGGTCCATCTGCCGGGCGAACTGCTCGTCACCCGCGAGGCCGGTCAGCTGCATCAGCTCGGCGTAGAACTGCGGCTCGATCGAGCCGACCGAGACGTACCGGCCGTCGGCGCACTTGTACACGTCGTAGAAGTGGGCGCCGGTGTCGAGCAGATTCGTGCCACGGGCGTTCTCGTCGAAGAACCCGCTCGCCTTCATCGACCAGAACATCGTCATCAGTACCGCGGTGCCGTCGACCATCGCCGTGTCGACCACCTGGCCCTGTCCGCTCGACTGGGCGTCGAGCAGCGCCGCGACGACGCCGAGGGCGAGGAACATCCCGCCACCGCCGAAGTCACCGACCATGTTGAGCGGGGGGACGGGGGCCTCCCCCGCGCGTCCGAAGTGCGCGAGCGCTCCGGCGAGCGAGATGTAATTGATGTCGTGGCCTGCGGCGTGGGCCCATGGGCCGTCCTGGCCCCATCCGGTCATCCGCCCGAAGACGAGCTTCGGGTTGCGGGCCAGGCACTCGTCGGGGCCGACACCCAGCCGCTCCATCACGCCGGGCCGGAACCCCTCGATCAGTGCGTCTGCGGCACCGACGAGGTCGAGCAGCGTCGCCACGCCGTCGGGATGCTTGAGATCGATCGCGATGTTCCGCCGGCCGCGGAGACTGACATCGGCGGCGGGCGTGTCCGGGGCGGGGCCGCGGACGGCACCCGCCCGCTCGACACGGATCACCTCGGCACCCAGGTCGGCGAGCAGCATCGCAGCGAACGGGCCGGGTCCGATGCCGGCGATCTCGATGATCCGGAAGCCGGTCAGCGGCCCAGCCATGTCAGTTCCCGTTCCGCCACACGGACGTGGCCGCCGATCGACTCCGCGAAGACCCCGACCAGCTCGATCGGCAGGTCGTGGCCCATGTCGGACACGAGCAGGTACCGCGAGCCCGGGATCAGTTCCGCCGTGCGCTCGCCGCCACTGGGCGCGATCAGCGTGTCGTCGCGCCCGTGGACCACGAGCGTCGACACGTCGAGTGATCGGAGCTGTTCGCTGCGGTCGCCCGTGGCGTAGATCGCCGCGAGTTGGCGGGGCGAACCGGCCGGGTAGAACATCCGGTCGTACTGCGCCGCGGCGCGTCGCCGGGCCACCTCAGCGGAGAAGTAGCGCTTCGACGACCAGACCTCGGCGGCGAGCGACTGCTCGATGAACGCGTCCCGATCGGTTGGTGGCGGTGCGAGCAACACCTCTCGGGCCTGCTCGCTCGGTTGGCCGTAGCGAGGGTCGCCGGGGGCGCTCATGATCGACGTGAGGCTCGCCACGCGGTCGGCGTGCTCGATGGCCATCATCTGGACGATCATCCCGCCCATCGAGACGCCCGCGACGTGGGCCCGCCCGATGTCGAGATGATCGAGCAGGCCGATGCCGTCGGCGGCCATCTCCGACAACGTGTACGACTGTCCCTCCAGCTTCGACGACAGCCCGACGTCGCGGTTGTCGTAGACGACGACGGACAGACCGCGGGCCACGAACGCCTCCAGCAACTCGGGCTGCCACACGATCATCTGCGACGTGAAACCGTTGACGAGCAACAGCGTCGGGTTCGCCGGGTCGCCGTGGATCGCGTACTCGAGTTCGATCCCGGTCGGCAGGACGGCACGTGGCATGGTCCGCAGTGTGCCAGAGCCGGGACGGCCGAAACCAGGCGGGACCGACGCCCGCCGATGATCCGGCGATACTTTCAAGGCGTGTCAGAGATCGCCCGTGTGCACGCGCCCGGCCGCGTCAACCTGATCGGGGACCACACCGACTACACGGGCGGGCTCGTCTTCCCGATGGCGATCGACCGCGGCACGACGCTGACGTACACCCGCGGCGGTGACTCGATCGTGCTCACGTCCGACGACGCCGAGGGCACCGTCGAGGTCGGTGTCCCGATCGTCGGCGCACCGGATCTCGTCGAGCCGCAGTGGGGCGCGTTCGTCGCGGCGATGGCGGAGCAGTTGGGCACCACCGAGGGCCTGCGCGGACACGTCGTGTCGGACATCCCGGCCGGCGCGGGGCTCTCGTCGAGCGCGGCGCTCGAGTGCGCAATCGGTCTGGCGCTCGGCTTCGACGGTTCCCCGTTGGAGCTCGCCGAGGCCGCCCAGCGCGCGGAGCACCGCGCCACCGGCGTCCCGACCGGCATCATGGACCAGTTGTCGATCGCCGCCGGGCAGCAGGGCCATGCCACGCTGATCGACTGCCACCGACTCGAGGTCACGCCGCACCCGATTCCCGACGACCTCGAGATCGTCGTGCGCTTCGTCGCCCATCGCACGCTGGTCGGCTCGGCGTACGCCGACCGAGTCGCCGAGTGCGTCCGCGCAGAGCAGGAGATCGGGCCGTTGCGGCTCGCCACGATCGCCGACGTCGACCGCATCGCCGACGAGACGGTGCGGCGCCGCGCCCGGCACGTCGTGACCGAGAACGCCCGCGTCACCGAGTTCGCGAACGCGCTGCAGGCGGGCGACTACGACGCGGCCGGCAAGCTGATGACCGCCGGCCACGACAGCCTGCGCGACGACTTCGAGACGTCGACTCCGCAGATGGACACCGCCGTCGCGACGGCCGGCGCGCTGCCCGGTGTGTTCGGCGCCCGGATGACCGGCGGCGGCTTCGGCGGGTGCATCGTGACGATCGGCCGGCGCGGCGCGGTGACCGACGGGTGGGTCGTGGCACCGTCAGCCGGCGCCCGCCGCGTCGACTGACGCCGCGCCGCTGAGCGGTCAGGTCCCGAACAGCTTGTCCTTCTGGGCCTGGAACTCCTCGATGGTCAACGTGCCGCGTTCGAGCATTCCTTCCAGCTTCTCCAGCTGCGTCGCGACGTCGGCGCCCGGCTGCGAGTTGACGGTGAAGCGGCGCTTCTCGTTCTCCTCCATCTGGGAGTGGATCTGGTTCTGGACCCGATCGGGTCGGCGGATGTCGGTGAAGCGTTGCTGACCGTCCTCCGCGCCGGACTCGATCACGAGATCGCCCGCGCCGATCATCCGCTCGAAGATCGTCTGGTTGAAGTGCACCGTGTTGACACGCTCCAGCGGGATCTCGATGCCGTGCTTCGCGAGCACACCCGACCGGAAGATCAACCGGTCGCTCGTGATCACGACGTTTGTCGTCATCCACCGCAAGTACCGGAGCACGACCCAGATCGCGCTGAGGACGATCAACGCGATGACGATCCACACGAGCGCGGATCTGGCGGTGCCCGTGCCGTCGGTGAACACCAGCGTGAGGATGCCGAGGACGATCGAGCCGACGAGCGCGGCGATCGGCTCTGAGAAGTACCACCAGTGGGGATGGAGATCAACCGCGACGGTCTCGTAGTCGTTGAGCAGCTTCTTGGGATACGGCATGTCTGCATCGTATCCACGCGCCGATTCACCGGCGGCGAGTCGAAGCGACAGGGCGTCTTCTACAGTTGCGCCGTGGACGCCGACGCGCTGATCGCCGATCTGGATGCGGACCAGCGCGATGCCGTCACCTCCGAGTCCCACCTCGTCGCCGTGATCGCAGGCGCCGGGTCGGGCAAGACACGCGTCCTGACGAGGCGGATCGCCCACCGGATCGCGATCGGCACCGCCCAACCACAGCACACGCTCGCGCTGACGTTCACCCGCGAGGCGGCGGGCGAGCTGCGTCGTCGCCTGACCCGCCTCGGCCTCCGTGACCGGGTCGAGGCCGGCACGTTCCACTCCGTCATGCTGGGGATCCTCAAGCAACGGTGGGAGGACACGGACCAGCGACCGCGCACGGTCGTGCCGGATCGTCGCCGGGTCGTCGGCGACGCGCTCGATGCCGGGCAGCGCAGAGGCATCGAGGGGTTCGTCGCCGAGATCGACTGGGCGGCGGCGCGCGGCATCCGCGCCGACGCGTACGGGCAACTCGCCCGCCGCGCCCAACGGCGGCCGACCGCCGGGGTCGAGCGCTGCGCGGAGGTGTTCATCGCCTACGAGGCGCTCAAGCGGCGCCGGGGGATCATCGACTTCGACGACGTCCTCGCACTCGTCGCCCGCGACCTCGAACGCGACGAGCAATTCGCCGAGACGGTGCGCTGGCGCTTCCGGCATCTGCTCGTCGACGAGGCCCAGGACCTCAACCCGTTGCAGCACCGGCTCGTCGACCTCCTGCGTCGGGGGCGCGACGACCTGTTCCTCGTCGGCGACCCCGCCCAGGCGATCTATGCGTTCAACGGCGCGGACCCGAGCCTCTTGATCGATGTCGAGACGCGTTTCCCGGGTGTCGAGATCATCCGTCTTCCGGTGAACCATCGCTGCACCCCACAGATCGTTCGCGCCGGTCTCCACGTGCTGACGACATCGGACCAGCCGGCGGACCTCGCATCGAACCGCGGCGACGGGCCGGCGGTCGAGCACATCGTCGGTGCCGATGAGGAGGCCGAGGCGGCTCACGTCGCCGGCCACATCGCGCGCGTCGACGCGAACCTCGTCCGAGGGGGCGAGGTCGCGGTCCTCGCCCGCACGAACGCTCAACTCGTGACGTTCGAGCAGGCGATCAAGAAGCACGGCATCCCGGTCCGCCGCTCGGCGACTGCGGCCGGCTCACCGCTGCACGCTGCGGTGCGGCAGGTCGCCGCACTCGGCTCGCCGTCACAGCTCCGCGCCTGGGCCCACGACACGCTCGAAGCCGTCGACGCGCTCCACGCCGTCCGTGCCGAGCGGGCCGACGCGCTCCAGCGTGCGACCGACCGGGAGACCGCCCGCGCCGACCGCGCGGTCGATGAGCTGGAAGCCGAGCGCCGGGTGGCGGCGGCGGTCCTCGACTACTTGCGCGACCAGGCCCGCGGCGACGGCGCGGGGTTCCGCTCGTGGGTCGCGATGACCAACCCGTTCGACGAGCCGGGCGACGGCGGCGTCGAGCTGTTGACGTTCCACGCGGCGAAGGGCCGCGAGTGGCACACCGTCTACGTCACCGGCGTCGAGACGAGCCTCGTACCCCACAAGTCGGCAACGACCGCCGCGACGCGGGCGGAGGAGGCCAGACTGCTCTACGTCGCGACGACACGTGCGACTGATCGGCTGGTGCTGGCGCGTGCCCAGCGACGCAAGGGGTACGCCCGTGCGATCAGCCCGTTCATCGCCGACCTCGACGTGACCGAGCCCGAGCCCCGACCTCCCCCCGCAGCACTGCGGCGCCGCACGCGTGCGAACGACACCCTCCTCACCGCACTGCGCGACTGGCGTGACCAAGCGGCGCGGCGGGCCGGGGTGCTGCCGCGCCAGCTGTGCAGCGACCGCGACCTGGCTGCGATCGCGCGGCACCGGCCGAAGACGACCGAGGAACTGGCCGACACGACGTCGTTCGGCACGATCATGGCCGATCGTCTCGGCGAGCAGATCCTCCCGCTCGTCGCAGCCGAATCGGGAGATGCGCCCGACGCTCAGTCGATGTCGACGATGACCGGGGCGTGATCGCTGGGTGACTTGCCCTTCCGGGCATTGCGGTCGATGACGCACCAGTTCGACCGCTCGATGATCGATCGCGTGCACATCAGCAGGTCGATCCGCATGCCCCGCCCCTGGTGGAAGTCACCCGCGCGGTAGTCCCACCAGGAGTACACCCGGTCGGCGTCACGGTGATGGTGACGGAAGGCGTCGTCGAGCCCCCATGCCGCGAGCTCCGCGAGACGAGCCCGCTCCGGTTCGCTGACGTGGGTCATGCCGGACGTCTTCCGCGGGTCGTGCACGTCACGGTCTTCGGGCGCGATGTTGAAGTCACCGCCGATGATCACGTCGTCGTCCGGGCTCGTGTCGGTGTCGACGTGCCGGACCAACCGGCCGAGCCAGTCGAGCTTGTAGACGTAGTGGTCGTCGTCGAGCGCGCGTCCGTTCGGGACGTACACACTGCTGACCCGCACGCCGCCGCACGTCGCCGTGACGATGCGCGCATCCGGGTCGGGTTCGATGCCGGCGGCGAAGTTGTCGACGACGTCCTCGAGGCCGACGCGGGACAGGATCGCCACCCCGTTCCACTGGCCCTGGCCGTGGTGGGCGCAGTGGTAGCCCATCGCCTCGAAGGTCAGCGCCGGGAACGCGTCATCCGCCAGCTTCGTCTCCTGCAGCAGCAGGATGTCCGGCTGCACCTCTTCGATCCACGCCTCGACCCGCTCCTGACGGGCGCGCAGCGAGTTGATGTTCCAGGTGGCCACGCGCACGTCAGTCCGCCTTCTTCTTCGCCGCCCGCTTGGCGGCCGTCTTCTTGATCGGCGTCGGCGTCGCGGCAACCCGTTGCACGGTCGACTTCTTCGCCGCCGCCTTCTTCGCCGGCGCCTTCTTCTTCGCCGCAGCCTTCTTCGCCGGCGCCTTCTTCTTCGCCGCCGCCTTCTTCGCCGGCGCCTTCTTCTTCGCCGCCGCCTTCTTCGCCGGCGCCTTCTTCTTCGCCGGCGCCTTCTTCTTCGCCGCAGCCTTCTTGGCCGGCGCCTTCTTCTTCGCGGGGGCCCGCTTCGCGGGCGCCTTCTTCTTGGCCGCCTGCTTCGCGTCGGAGGCGGCTGCCGCCGCGTCGTCGGCCTGTTCGGCTGCGGCCTCGGCGATCGCGCGGTCGGCCATGTCGGGCAACGCGCAGTCGATGCTGCGTCGGGCGCCGGAGAAGCTCACGACGACAGCGGTCACCGACTCACCGATCTTGATGATCGACTTCGCGCTGCGCGGCGTCGGGTCGGCCATCATCCGCAGGGGGATGTAGCCACGCACGCCCTCGTCACCGATCGTGATGTAGGCGCCGTGCGACGAGTACGAATCGACCGTGCCGTTGATGCTGGTCCCGACCGGATGGTGCTCGACGAAGTCGAGGAACGGGAGGAGTTCGTTGACCGGGTCGCCGCCGGATGGTGCGGCGCGCCGGGCAGAGGCGGCCGGCTGCTCCTGCGCCGGCTTCGTCGACGACTTCGCGCCCGGTGGGGGGCTCTTCGGCACCGGCATCGGCTTGCTCGCCTCCGCACTGCCCTGGCGCACCTGGCCCTCGCTCTTGCGCGACCGCCCGCGGCGCGACCCGCCGCGGTTGGCGTCCCTGGTCACCTTCCGGCTGACCGGGCCGCGCACCGGCGTACGCGCCACCCAGACCCAGCCGACGTGCGGGACGGGCTTGCCACCGATCAGCCTGCCCTCGTCGAAGAGCCATTCGTAGTCGGCGTGGAATTCCTGGAAGGAGTCGTTCGACAGCACGGCGGCGTTCGCCTTGTTGGCGATGCTGAGCACGAACGCGTCGCCGCGACCGATCGCGCCGGCGGGCGGCGCGACGAGTTCGTTGTTCGCGATGCCCTCCTCGAACTCCTTCACCTCCTTCTTGTCGATGCGATGACCGAAGGTGGCGTCGACGACGACGGTGACGGCGGTGTCCGGGTGTTCCTCCATGAAGCTCATCACCGCCTCGCTGAGCTGCTTGAGGCTCGGCAGCGACCTGCCTTCGGTGGCGATGTTCGATCCGTCGACGACGACGTGGGAGGGGGTGGATGTCATGTGGGGTTGTCTCGTTCCTGAGTTGGTGCGTGTGCGTGTCAGTGCGACAGCGCCATCACGCCGCACGCCGTCCGCCGCCGAGGGAGGCACCGGTCGATGTCGCACCAGGTCGCCCCCGCCCATGCGGGAATTGCGTACGTCCCCATCGTAGGCTCCCCGATCATGATCCGAGCGGTACTCTGGGACTTCGGCGGCGTGATCCTGTCGAGTCCGTTCGAGGCGTTCAACCGTTACGAGGCCGAACACGCGCTGCCGCAGGACTTCATCCGCTCGGTCAATGCGACGAACCCCGACACGAATGCGTGGGCCCGGCTCGAGCGCAGCGACATCGACAGCGCCGAGTTCGACGCCGCATTCGCGGCCGAATCCGCCGCCCTCGGCCATCGGATCCCCGGGCGCGACGTGCTCGCGCTGCTGTCCGGCGCGGTCCGCCCGGAGATGGTCGCCGCGCTCGACGGCGTGATCGATGCGGGATACCGCACCGCGTGTCTCACCAACAACGTGCTCGGCGGCGAGATCGGCGAACAGCGCGCCGACGTCGCGGCCGTGATGTCCCGGTTCGGCCATGTCGTCGAGTCGAGCAAGGTCGGTGTCCGCAAGCCGGAGCCTCGGTTCTACGAGATCGCGTGCGAGTTGGTCGACGTCGAGCCGACCGGGTGCGTCTTCCTCGACGATCTCGGTGTCAACCTCAAGCCCGCCCGCCAGATGGGCATGACGACGATCAAGGTCGGTGACCCGGCGGTCGCGATCGCCGAACTCGAAGTCGTGCTCGGGATGACCCTGACGAGCCTCTGACCCGCATCACCGCGGATCACAGGCCGGCGAAGACGGCCTCCATCAGGTCCTCGTGTTCCTGGTCGTGGATCTTCTTCGAGCCGGTCGCCGGGCTGCCGGACTCCGCCCGGGCGATGTGGCGCAGGTCGTAGCCCTGTTCCTTGACCCGCCACGTGTTGTGCTCGATGAAGTTCCAGGCGCCCATGTTCTCGGGCTCCTCCTGGAGCCACCGGAGTTCCTTCGCGTTCGGGTACCGCGCCAGGATCGAGAGCATCTGCTCGGTCGGCAACGGGTAGAGCTGCTCGACACGGACGACGGCGACGGGCGCATTGCGCTGGTCGCGTTCGTTCATCGCGTCCCACGCGACCTTGCCGGAGCAGAACACGATCCGCGTGACGTCGGCCGGGTCGGGAGCGCTCGGGTCGTCGAGCACCTCGCGGAACGAGCCCTCGGTCAGCTCGTCGATGCGCGAGCGCGTCTGCTTCATCCGCAGGCCCTGCTTCGGCGTGAACACGATCAGCGGGCTGTGGCGCACCGAGTGGACCTGACGCCGCAGCAGGTGGAAGAAGTTCGCCGCCGTCGTGGCGTTGACGACCTGCATGTTGTCCTCGGCGGCGAGTGTGAGGAAGCGCTCGATGCGCGCCGAGCTGTGCTCGGGCCCCTGCCCCTCGTAGCCGTGTGGGAGCAGCAGCACGAGGCCGTTCTGCTGATCCCACTTGTCCTCTGCGGCGACGATGTACTGGTCGATGATGATCTGCGCGCCGTTGATGAAGTCGCCGAACTGTGCCTCCCACACGACGAGCGCGTCGCGATTGGCGTGGCTGTAGCCGTACTCGTAGCCGAGTGCGGCATACTCCGACAGCAGCGAGTCGAAGACCCAGAACTGCGCCTGGGCGTCGTCGAGGTTGTCGAGCGGGACCCACGGTTCACCGGTCTCGAAGTCGATCAGCGCGGCATGCCGGTGGCTGAACGTGCCGCGGCGGGAGTCCTCGCCGGCGAGGCGCACGGGATGGCCCTCCTGGACGAGCGAGCCGTAGGCGAGCGCCTCGCCGAGCGCCCAGTCGACCTCGCCGGCGTCGATCATCGCCGAGCGCGTCTCGAACTGCTTGCCCAGCTTCGGGTGGATCGTGAACCCCTCCGGATAGTCGGTCAGCTTGTGCAGGATGCTCTGCAGACGCGGCAGTGGCACACCGGTCGGGATCGGGGGCAGCACTCCGACCGGTTTCGGCGGGCGGGCGGCCTTGACCGCACCGGGCGCCGAGGAACGCGTCTCGTCGAGCGCGACCTGCAACTTGCCGTGGAAGTCGGTCAGCGCCTGCTCGGCCTCGTCGAGGGTGATGTCGCCGCGCCGCACGAGCGTCTCGACGTACAGCTTGCGCACGCTGCGCCGCTCGGAGATCGCCTTGTACATCAGCGGCTGCGTGTAGCTCGGGTCGTCGCCCTCGTTGTGCCCGTAGCGGCGGTAGCAGACCATGTCGATGACGACGTCCTTGTGGAACCGCTGGCGGTACTCCCACGCCAGCCGGGCGACCTTGACACACGCTTCGGGGTCGTCGCCGTTGACGTGGAAGATCGGCGCCTGCACCGTCTTGGCCACGTCCGAGCAGTAGATCGACGAGCGGGCGAACAGTGGCGCGGTCGTGAACCCGATCTGGTTGTTGATGATCAGGTGGATCGTGCCGCCGATGCGGTACCCGCTGATGTCGCTCATCATCAGGCACTCGGCGACGACGCCCTGGCCGGCGAACGCCGCATCACCGTGGATCAGCAGCGGCAGCACCGGAAACGAGCCCGGCGGGTCGATCTGGTCCTGCTTGGCCCGGACCATGCCCATCACGATCGGATCGACCGTCTCGAGATGGCTCGGGTTCGCGGCGAGTTCGACGGCGATGTCCGCGCCGGACGGGCTGACGAACTTGCCCTTCATCCCGAGGTGGTACTTGACGTCACCGGAGCCCTGCACGGACGAGGGGTCGAGATGGCCTTCGAACTCGGAGAAGATCGCCTCGTAGTTCTTGCCCATGATGTTGGACAGCACGTTGAGTCGGCCGCGGTGAGCCATCCCGAGCACGGCCGAGTCGAGGCCCTCGTCGGCGGCATTGGAGAGGATCTCGTCGAGGATCGGGATCGCCGACTCGGCGCCTTCGATACCGAACCGCTTCGTGCCGACGTACTTCGTCGCGAGGAACTTCTCGAACGATTCCGCCGCGTTCAGCCGCTCGAGGATGCGGTACTTCTCGTCCTTGGTCGGTTGCTCGTGCCGGCCCTCGACGTGCTCCTGGATCCACTTCTGCTCTTCGGTCTCCTGGATGTGCATGTACTCGACGCCGATCGTTCGGCAATAGGCGTCGCGCAGCACACCGAGCAGGTCGCCGAGGCGCATCTTGTCGACACCGCCGACGCCGTCGGTGAGGAACTCGCGGTCGAGGTCCCAGATCGTCAGCCCGTACGTGGCGGGGTCGAGCTCGACGGGCATGTGCGGCTCTTTCCACCGCAGCGGGTCCAGGTCGGCGATGCGGTGGCCGCGGACGCGGTGCACGCGGATCAGCTTGGCGACCGCCATCTGCTTGGCGAGCATCGCCTCTTCCCGGTCGATCGGGTTGACGTCGGGCCGCCACTTCACCGCCTCGTACGGCATGTCGAGCGACTGGAAGATCTCCTCGTAGAAGCCGTGCCCGCCGAGCAGCAGTTCGTGGACCCGCTTCAGGAACAGCCCCGACTCGGCGCCTTGGATGATGCGATGGTCGTAGGTACTCGTGACGGTGACGACCTTGCTGACCCCGAGGGACGACAGGTTGCGGCGGTCCGCACCCTCGAACTCGGCCGGGAAGTCGATGTTGCCGACCCCGACGATCAGCCCCTGCCCCGGCATCAGCCGGGGAACCGACTGCACCGTACCGATCGTTCCGGGGTTCGTGAGGCTGACGTTGGCCCCCTGGAAGTCGTCGACGGTCAGCTTGTTCGCCTTGACCTTGCGGATGATCTCCTCGTACGCCGCCAGGAAGTCGTTGAACTGCATCGTGTCGGCGTGCTTGATCACCGGCACGTAGAGCGTGCGGGTACCGTCATCCTTCGCGACGTCGACCGCCAGGCTCATGTTGACGTGCTCGTTGACGATCAACCTCGGTTTGCCGTCCTCACCGGTGTGGTATGCGTTCTTCATCGCCGGCACCTCATCCGCGATGGCGCGGACGATCGCGTAGCCGATCAGGTGGGTGAAGCTGACCTTCGTCTGGCCGGAACGGGCGCGGAAGCCGTTGATCACCTTGCGGTTGATCTCGAGCAGCTTCGCGGGGACGTTGCGGAAGCTCGTCGCGGTCGGAACGTCGAGGCTCGCCTCCATGTTCCGGGCGATGACCGCGCCGGCGCCGCGGATCGGGGCACCCTTCTCCTCGTCCGCAGGCTTTGCCGCCGGCTTCGGCTCCGCCGGCTTCGCGGCGGCGGCAGGCGCCGGGGCAGGAGGGGCGGACGCGGCTGGTGCAGGGGGCGCGGTGGGCGCAGGGGCCTCGTCGGCGGGAGGGGCGAGCTCGGCGTCGACGCCGACGCCGTGCACCTGGGCGTTCGCCTTGACCTGCGGCGATGCCGCGGCGGCTGCCGCGACGCTCGGCGCCTGGGACTGGTAGTCCGCGAAGAACTCCTGCCATGACTCGCTCACGGACGACGGATCGGTGACGAACTCCTCGTACATCTCCTCGACGAGCCATGAATTGGCGCCGAATCCGGACCCCTGACCATCTGGTGCTGCCACGGAGGTCAGCGTACCGCCCGGCGCGACAGCGGCCCAGAAGGAGGGGTGGACACTACACTCGGCGGCCTTGCCAGCAGCCAGTGCCGCGCCCTCGGAGTTCGCCAACCGCGGGTGGCTGATCCTGGCGTTCGCCAGCGTGACCGCCGCGCTGACGGGCCCCGGCCAGACGATCGGCGTCGCCGTGTTCATCGACTCCTTCGTCGACGATCTCGGGCTCACCCGCTCGCAGGTCAGCACCGCCTACCTGGTCGGCACGCTCATCGGCGCCGCCGCGCTGCCATGGATGGGGCGGGTGATCGACCGGCGCGGCGTGCGCGTCGCCCAGGTCGCGATCGGGCTGGGGTTCGCGGTGGCGATCGCGAACATGTCGTTGGTCACCGGGCTGATCTGGTTGACGATCGGGTTCGCCGGCATCCGGTTCCTCGGACAGGGCTCGCTGTCGCTCGCCGCGACGGTCACCGTCGCGCTCGCCTTCGCCCGCAGTCGCGGGTTCGCGATCGGGATCTTCGCGACGGCGACGAGCGGCCTGATGGCGCTCGTGCCCGTGGCGCTGAACGCCACGATCGACGGCGTCGGGTGGCGGCGCGCGTGGCTGCTGACCGCCGCGGTGATCGCGGTGACCGTCGTGCCGATCGGCTGGTTCGGCCTGCGCTCGCTGCCGGCGGGACGACGGACCACGACATCGGATGCCCCGGCCGACGGGACGGCGATCGTCACGACGAGCGACACGTCGTTCGACCGCACCGAGGCGCTGCGAACGCGTTCGTTCTGGATGCTCGCGACGGTCAGCGCGTCGGCATCGATGCTCGGCACAGCACTCAACTTCCACCAGATCGACCTGATGGGCGATGCAGGCATCTCGAAGGCGTCGGCGGCGGCGCTGTTCATCCCCCAGGTCCTCGGCTCGACGCTCGCCGGCCTCGTCATCGGGTACCTGTCCGACCGGCTCGGCAGGCGGTACCTGCCGGCAGCCGGAATGGCGCTGCTGGTCGCCGCGCTGCTGCTCGGCGCGGTGATCGCGCCCGGCCCCGTCGCGATCGTGTACGCGATCGTCCTCGGGGCGATGGGTGGTGGGGTCCGCACCGCCACCGCGACACTGCTGCCGGCGTGGTTCGGCACGGCCCACCTCGGGTCGATCCAGGGCCTGCTGACGTTCTTCGTCGTCGCCTCGTCGGCGACGGGTCCGGTCACGCTCGCCCTGCTCGAATCGGCGTTCGGAAGCTATCCGCGGGCGCTGCTGCTCCTCGCGGTGATCCCACTCGCGGCGTTCGTCAACGCGCTGCGTGACGACCCGGCCCGCAGGCCGCTGATCTTGAGCAGAACTTGACAACTTCTCGTGGCCACGCAGGGTCCCCGAGCGCTACCTTCGGTGACATCGATACTCGCCGGTTGAGCTGGTGGTCGTCGATGGTGGAAACGGCGGACCGAGGGGATTCCTGACATGGACATGGCGAGACTGAGCAACGGCGAGATGCTCACCGGTGGGGACATCGATGCGAACACGCATCGGGAACAGACCCGGCAGCGCCGGCTGCGCAAGACGTTCGTCTATCTCTCCCTGCTGTTCGCGTTCCTCGCCTACCGCTTGTACAACGACAACCCGATCCGCCCGGGCGTTCCCGGCTGGGTCAAGGGGAACCCCGAGATCGCGATCGCCCTCGTCCTGATCCTGTTCCTCGGCACGATCATCTTCATCCCGTTCCTGACCGCCGGCCGCTCGCCGCACACGCTGCTGCGCTCCTCGGATTCGAAGATCCGTCTCGACGACGTCGTCGGCGCCGAGCAGACGAAGCGGGAGGCGATCGACAGCATGAACCTGTTCCTGATGAGCACGACGTTCCGCAGGGAGATGGGCGGCACGGCCCGGCGCGGCGTGCTGTTCGAGGGGCCGCCCGGCACCGGCAAGACATACCTCGCCAAGGCGATGGCCGCCGAAGCGGGCGTGCCGTTCCTGTTCGTGTCGGCGAGCGAGTTCCAGTCGATGTACTACGGCCAGACGAACAAGAAGATCCGTTCGTTCTTCAAGGCGCTGCGCAAAGCGGCCCGCGAGGAAGGCGGCGCGATCGGCTACATCGAGGAGTTCGACGCGATCGGCGGCGCCCGCAGCGGGATGAACACCGGCTCGATGCGCGAGGGCATCGTCGGCGTCGTCAACGAGTTGCTCGTCCAGATGCAGAGCTTCGACCTGCCGACCGGCACGGAGAAGCTGCGGGCGAACTTCATCGACTGGTTCAACAAGTTCCTGCCGGCGCACCGCAAGCGTCGCCGGCCGGTGCACGCGGAGGAGAACGTGCTGATCGTCGCCGCGACCAACCGCGCCGCCGACCTCGATCCCGCGCTGCTGCGACCGGGCCGTTTCGACCGGGTGATCGGCTTCGCGTTGCCGCCGAAGGTCGATCGGCACGCGATCGCCGACTACTACCTCGCCCGCAAGAACCACGTCGCCGAGGTGACACCGGAGTTGATCGCCGATCTGACCGCGGGCTACACGCCGGTCCGGATCGAGAAGCTTCTCGACGAGGCGCTGATCATCGCGCTGCGCTACAGCCGGACGTCGATGCAGATCAGCGATGTACTGGAGGCGCAGCTCGTCACCGAGGTCGGCGTCGCCCAGGAGATGGGCTACCACCCGGACGAGCGGCGACGGATCGCGATCCACGAGGCCGGCCACGCGCTGACGGCCGTGCTGACCCGTCGCGACGTGAAGGTCGCATCGATCTTGCGTCGGTCCTCCGCGCTCGGGCTGGTCGCGCATGGCGACCCCGAGGAACGCTTCCTCAAGACACCGACCGACGCGCGGGATCTGATCGCGGTGGCATTGGCGGGCCGCGCTGCAGAGCAGCAGGAGTACGGCGAGGCGAGTAGCGGCATCTCGTCGGACCTCGCCGCCGCGACGAACGTCGCGTGTCAACTCGTCGGGCAACTCGGCAACGGGCCAGGGCTGCTCAGCCTCGAAGCGGCCGCGATGCCCGTGGCAGGCAACCTGGTCGCGAAGGTGCTCGCGGACGAATCGAGCCGGGAGGCGGCGGAGGCGTTGATGGCCGAGGGCGCGGCACGCGCCACCGCGATGGTCCGCGACCACCGCGCCGCACTGCTGGAGATCGCCGACGGTCTGTGCGAGTTCGACGAACTCGAGGGCGACGAGATCAACCGCATCGTCGAGGGATACGCGAACATCTCCGAGCGGCGGGGACCGGTCCGCAAGACACCGGTGACGCCGACCGACGCCTTCGGCCGGCTCGTGCAGACCGACTGAGCTGCCGCTAGATCCGTTCGAGATCCTGTGCGAAGAGCGGCGTGATGCCGTGGGCCTCGATGTCCGCGCGCAGTTCGTCGTCGCCGGGGCGGGCGACGTCGGCCGTCGCGGCATCGATGATCGCCGGCAGCAACCTGGCGTCGCTCGTCGTGTTGAGGAACAACTGCGGGCTCGCCAGCACGTAGCGCACCGCACGGCCGATCGCGTCCGCATCGGTCAGGGGCTCGTACCAGCTGAAGCGCTTGCCCTCGCCGTCGCCCCAGCGGCCCCGCGCGATCGATTTGATCGTCTGGACCGCGACGCGGCGATCGGCGCACTGTTCGAGCAGCGCGTCGACGTCGGCGCGGTAGGCAGGATTGTCGAGCAGGATGAAGTTGACCGGCAGCAGGACCGACGAGTAGTCGAACCGTTCGAGGCTGCGGAGGTGCATCCCGGCAATGCGCAGGCCGTGGCCGGTCACGCCGATGTGGGCGACGAGACCCTCGTCGCGGGCGGCGACCAGCGCCTCGAGCGCGCCGCCCGGGCCGTGGGCCAGTTCCCACTCGTCGTCCTCGACGAGGTTGTGCAACTGGATCATGTCGACGTGGTCGACGCCCATCCGCTCCAGCGACGCCTCCAGTTCGGCGCGTGCGGCGCTCCCGCGCCGTTCGCCGGTCTTCGTCGCGAGGAACACCGTGTGGCGGTTGGTCGCCAACCAGCCTCGCAGCCGATCCTCCGACGCGCCGTACGACGCTGCGGTGTCGATGTGGTTGATCCCCCATTCGGCGACGGCGGCGAGCGTCGCATCGGCGCGCTCCTGGCTCATCGCGCCGAGCGCTGCGGCGCCGAAGATGACGCGGGTCGATTCGTGGCCGGTGCGACCGAACGCTGCGGTGGGAAGCATGCCGCCGACGCTAGCCGTTGCTCCTGCCGGCCGTCGGCGTGCGAAGCTGGCCACGTGCAGCGCAGCCGTTCGTCCGCGATCGAAGCGTTTCGCGCCGATGGTGCGGTGCTCCTGCCCGGCGTCGTCGAGCCCGAACTGCTCGCGCTCCTCGCACGGGGCGTCGAGCGGAACCGGACGAGTCCGTCGAAGTGGGCGCACTGGTACACCGACCGGGACGAGGCGGTCGGGTTCTGGACGGACTACGTCACATGGCCTTACGTCGAGGAGTACCGCACGGTCGTCTTCGACGGCCGGCTCGCCGCGATCGCACAGGAGCTGATGGGGTCGAGCACGGTTCGGTTCTTCCACGAGCACGTGCTCGTCAAGGAACCCGGCGCCGGCGAGCGGACGCCGTGGCACCACGACCAGCCGTACTACTGCGTCGACGGTGACCAGAACGTCAGCATGTGGATCGCGCTCGACCCGGTCCCGGCCGGCGCAGGGATGCGGTTCATCGCCGGGTCGCACCGGTGGGATCGTTGGTTCATCCCCCGCCGATTCCTCGACCACGTGCCCTACTCGGAGGCCGACGGCCGCTTCGAGGTCGTCCCCGATCTCGATGCCGAACTCGACCAGCACCGCGTGCTGACGTTCGACGTCGAGCCCGGCGACGCGATCGCGTTCCACTACCGGACGCTGCACGACGCGCCTGGCAACAGCCTCGAGACGCGGCGCCGTGCGGTCAGCCTGCGCTGGCTCGGCGACGACGCGACGTTCGGCACCCGGCCGTGGCAGGTCTCGCCGCCGTACGAGCCGGAGGGCCTCGCGCCGGGCGCGCCCCTGGACGGCGACGCCCGATTCCCCGTCGTCATCGGCTGATCGCCATGATGGCGTGATGCCGCCGCCGACGTCCGCCGATCTGCCCGCCGCCTTCGCCAACCGGGTCAGCCGCGACCTCGGCGTCGACATCCCGATCGTCCAGGCGCCGATGGGTTGGATCGCCCGTTCGCAGTTGGCGGCGGCGGTGTCGGCGACCGGCGCGTGCGGGGTGATCGAGACGTCGTCGGGCGAACTCGATGCGGTCAAGGACGAGATCAGGCTGATGCGTGAGCTGACCGACCGGCCGTTCGGGGTGAACATCGCGCAGGCATTCGTCCGCGACCCGGCGATCGCGGAGTTCGTCATCGACCAGGGCGTCAAGTTCGTCACGACGTCCGCCGGCTCGCCGACGAAGTACACGTCGACGCTGAAGGCTGCCGGGCTGACCGTGTACCACGTCGTGCCGACACTGGCCGCTGCGCTGAAGGCTGTCGACGCCGGCGTCGACGGACTCGTCGTCGAAGGCGGCGAGGGCGGCGGGTTCAAGTCGCCGACGCCCGTGGCGACGATGGTCCTGCTGCCGCTCGTCCGCTCCCGCGTCGACGTGCCGATCATCGCAGCCGGCGGGATCGTCGACGGCGCCACGATGGCCGCCGCGTTCGCGCTCGGTGCGGAGGGCGTCCAGATGGGGACCCGGATGGTGTCCGCCGCCGAATCCCCCGTTCACGACAACTGGAAGCAGGCGATCGTCGATGCGCGCGAGACCGACACGCTGTTCCTCAATCAGCGCCACTCCCCCGCGCTGCGCGCGCTGCGCACCGAGCGGACCGAGGCGCTGCTCGACTCGACCGAGAACGTCTTCGGCGAGTTCGGCAACGCCAAGGCGCTGTACTTCGGCGGCGACATGAACGCGGCGATCGCACTGTCGGGCCAGGTCGCCGGCCGAATCGACGCGGTCCGCCCCGTCGCCGACATCATCGCCGACACCGTTCGCGAGTTCGGCGAGACCGTGACCCGCCTCGCCGGCTGAGGCATCAGCTGACATCCGTCGGGTAGGACGCGACAACGGTCGGAATGTCGTTCGTTGCGACGTCGGCCCAGTTGGGGACGCAGGTGCGGTACTTCGTGATCTGTGCCATCGGAGAGGTCTCGCGCGCCGCGACGACCTGCGTATCCTGCACCGCGCATGCTTCGTCTCCACCGATCGCTCTGCGCGTTCGTCGCCGTCGGACTCGCCGCGACCGCCTGCTCCGACTCCTCGTCCACGCCGTCGGCTGCGGACTTCGGGGCGGGCGACTTCAGCATTCGCGGCGGGCTCGACGCGCTGATCGTCCCGCCGGCGTTCGTCGGTGACGAGCGCCTCAGGGTCTCGGTGACCGACTTCGCAGGGGCGGCTGCCACGCTCGGTGTCGGCGTGCCACCGCCTGCAGCGGGCTTCCAGGTGTCCGAGCCCTGGATTCGGGCGCTCTTCAGCAGGTCGATCGCCGACGGCGGCACGGGGCTGCAGTTCGTTCTCCCTCGGGTGACCGGCGGTGGTGGCTTCCTCGACGAACCCGAGACGCTCATCGACGAGTTCGGGTGGTCGCCACTGGCGATCTCCGCGTTCGCCGAGGCCACGCAGTTCCCCGACTACGTGGTCGTGATGACGGGCGACCTCTCGTGGAGCGACACGGCGATCGACGTCGGTGACGGTGTGCGGTCGATCGGCGAGGGCGACGACTTCGCCCGATCCCTCAAGGATCGGACCGACCTGCGGCTCCTCGGCGAGCCGATCCGGGTGGGTGAGCGCGACGGAATGATCGCGGCCGCGCCGTCCACGGCGGCGATGGCGGCATGGATCGCCGGCGACGCGCCGTCGCTTCGCGCCGACGACCGGTATGCCGCTGCGGCCGCCGCCCTCGACGATGCCGACGCGGTCCACGCCGACCTGCTCGGTGATTCTTTCGCGATCGGCGACATCGACGCAGAGATCATCGAGCTCGACGGCATCGACATCGACGTCGATGCCGTGACGATCAATGAGCGCTTCGACGTCGTCGGGATCGGCGTCACGATCGCCGACGGGCACCTCGTCCAGACGATCGTCTACGTGTTCGCCGACGACGACGCCGCCCAACGCGCCGTCACCGAGGTCGACGAAGCCTGGAGCCGCGCCCGATTCGACGACCGCGACGTCCGGTCGCTGATCGACGTCGGGCCGGCCGAGCGACGTGGTCGCACGGTCGTCGTCAGCGGTCCGCTCGCCGACGTAGTCGGGTCCAGGATCGGCTTGATCCTCGCGTCGAACCTGACCACCGTCTTCCTGCATCGCTGAACGGTCGGCGTCGCCGATGAGATGCCGCCGATCCGCGACATGTCGACCGGGCACGCCCGCGGCATATCCTGTCGCCCACCCCTACGACGAGGACAAGATGGCGCACGAATTCATTTACCAGGCCTACAAGCTGAAGCGGGTCCACCCGCCGGACAAGACGGTGCTCGAGAACATCTCGCTGTCGTTCTACCCCGGTGCGAAGATCGGTGTGCTCGGCGCGAACGGTGCCGGCAAGTCGTCGCTGCTCAAGATCATGGCCGGCCTGGACGACGGCTACTCCGGTGAAGCCCGCCTGACGCCCGGCTTCACGGTCGGCTACCTGTCGCAGGAGCCGCAGCTCGACCCTGCCAAGAACGTCAAGGAAAACGTGATGGACGGCGTCGCGGAGGTGCAGGCGATCATCGACGAGTACAACGCGGTCATGGCGAAGTGGGCCGATGCGGACGCCGACTACGACAAGATCGGCAAGCAGCAGGCCGCGCTGGAGGACAGGATCGCCGCCGCCGACGCGTGGAGCCTCGACCGCAACGTCGACATCGCGATGGATGCGCTTCGCTGCCCGCCCGACGACGCGGACGTCACGGTGCTCTCCGGCGGCGAGCGTCGTCGCGTCGCGCTCTGCCGGCTGTTGCTGTCACGCCCGGACCTGCTGCTGCTCGACGAGCCGACCAACCACCTCGACGCGGAGTCGGTCGACTGGCTGGAACGCTTCCTCGGCGACTACGCCGGCACCGTCGTCGCGATCACGCACGACCGCTACTTCCTCGACAACGTCGCGAAGTGGATCCTCGAACTCGACCGGGGCCGCGGCATCCCCTTCGAGGGCAACTACTCGTCCTGGCTCGAACAGAAGCAGGAACGCCTCGCCCGCGAGGAGCGCGGCAACGAGGCCCGCCAGCGCACGTTGGCACGCGAGCTCGAATGGGTGCGGATGGGCGCCAAGGCGCGCCAGGCGAAGGGCAAGGCCCGGCTCGCGGCATACGAGAAGCTGCACGCCGAGGCGAAGGCCGCCGAGCAGCAGGACGCCAAGCTGCAGATCACGATCCCGCCCGGCCGCCGGCTCGGCGATCAGGTGATCGAGGTCGAGCACCTCAGCAAGGGCTACGGCGACCGGCTGCTGATCGAGGATCTCTCCTTCACGCTGCCGCCGGCGGGCATCGTCGGCATCATCGGGCCGAACGGCGCCGGCAAGACGACGTTGTTCAAGATGCTCGCCGGGCGCGAGCAGCCCGATTCCGGCACGATCAAGCTCGGCGAGACCGTCGACCTCTCCTACGTCGACCAGGACCGCGACGACCTCGACCCGGACGCGACCGTCTACGAAGAGATCACCGGCGGCGGCGAAGTGCTCGAAGTCGGCGGCCGAGAGATCCACGGCCGGGCCTACGTCTCGAGCTTCAACTTCAAGGGCACCGATCACGGCAAGCGCGTCGGCGACCTCTCCGGCGGCGAGCGCAACCGCGTCCACCTCGCGAAGCTGCTCAAGTCGGGTGGCAACGTGCTGCTCCTCGACGAGCCGACGAACGACCTCGACGTCGACACGCTGCGCGCGCTGGAAGCCGGTCTCGAGTCGTTCCCCGGCTGCGCCGTGGTGATCTCGCACGACCGGTGGTTCCTCGACCGCATCGCGACGCACGTGCTCGCGTTCGAGGGCGACAGCCAGGTCCGCTGGTTCGAGGGCAACTTCACCGAGTACGAGGAGCGCCGCAAGCAGGAACTCGGCGCCTCGGCCGACCAACCCCACCGCATCAAGTACAAGAAGCTCGCCTGAACCTCAGGCGCCGGCGACGTCGTCGAAGATCTGCCGCGCGAGCGCGGGGCGGTCGGTGTACACACCGTCGACGCCCATCTCGGCGAGCATCCGGAGGTCGTCGGCGTCGTTGACCGTCCACGTGAACACCGCGCCGCCGTGGCGGTGCGCATCCTCGACGATCGCGGCCGTGTCGAACCGCTGCCGGCTGAACGGAGGCTGGCCGATCGGCGACGCCCAGCACCACGGTTCGCCCGAGACGATCGCTTCATTGCGGGCGGCGAGATCCCGGAACGTCGTCGTGATCGTGACACCGGGGCACACCGCCTGGAAGCCGTAGGTCGCGTCGTCCCGGTTCGACGACACGAACACCCGGTCCCGGCTCGCGGTTCGGTCGAGCACGGCGCACAGCTCGTCGGCGACCGACGGCTCGGTCTGCTTGATCTCCAACGAGAAGCGGACGTCGGCGAACGCCAGCAACGCTTCCTCGACCGATGCGATCCGCACCGTGTCGGTCAACGGGTCGCCGGTCCACTTCGCAGCCGCGTCGAGCTGCGCGACGTCGCTCCACAGCGCCTCGTCGATCGGCCCCGAACCGTTCGTCGTGGTCGACAGCTCACGGTCGTGCCGCGCGACGACGACCCCGTCGGCGGTCATCCGGACGTCGAGATCGAGCACGTCGGCGCCTGCCTCCATGCCCCGGTAGAGGGCGTACATCGTGTTCGACGGCGCCATCTCGTTGCCGCCCGCATGGGCGATGACCAGGGGCGGGCTGCTGCGATACGGGCTGGGGTCACACGCGGCCTCCACCTCGGCGATCGCCGCAGAACACGACGTGAGCAGGACGAGCCCGGTGAACACCGCAGAGCCACACAGACGACGTCGACGCACGGGTACCGACGCTAGATCGACCGGCGGCCCGCCGATCGGCACCGTTCGGCGAGTTCCGCCATCGTTTCGCAGTGCTGGCAGACTGCGAGGATGCCGCCGGAGTCAGACGCCCAGCTCGCGACGCGCCTGGCGACGCAGGCCGGCGAGCGCCTCGTCGGGCTGCGCGCGGAGCTGTTCGCGGCGGGCGCGTCGATGTGGGACGTCCGCGACGCGGGTGACGCCGCAGCGCAGAAGTTCCTCGCCGAGGAACTCGGGCTGCTGCGACCGCACGACGCGGTGCTGTCCGAAGAGGGGCTGGAGGATCCGCGCCGCTACGACGCCGACCGTGTCTGGATCGTCGACCCGCTCGATGGCACGCGCGAGTACGGCGAAGCCGGGCGACACGACTGGGCGGTCCACGTGGCGCTGTGGGACGGCGACCGGTTCGGTGCCGGCGCAGTCAGCCTGCCGGCCCTCGGGGTCACGTTCTCGACCGAACCTGCGGCGCCGATGCCCGCTGCCGAGCGGGAGCGACCGCTGCTCGTCACGTCGCGTAGCCGGGCACCGTATGCGGCGGTGCTCGTCGCCGAGGGGCTCGGCTGCGATGCCGTCCGGCTCGGCTCGGCAGGCGCGAAGGCGATGGCGGTCGTCATGGGCGAGGCGGACATCTACGTCCACGATGGCGGGATGTACCAGTGGGACTCGGCCGCACCGGCCGCGGTTGCGTTGGCCGCCGGGTTCCACGCCAGCCGGATCGACGGATCGCCGCTCGTCTACAACGCTCGCGACCCGTGGCTGCCCGACTTCTTCGTCTGTCGACCCGAACTCGCCGACGACGTGCTCAGATCGATCTGGGGATGAGCGCGGCGAACGGCGAACTGACGGCGATCCGCTGGGAGATCGACGGCGCAGTCGCGACCGTCTGGCTGCACCGCCCGCACCGCCACAACGCCTGGACCGGCCGGATGCACGCCGAGTACCGCAGCGTGCTCGCCGAGCTGGAGCACCGGCCCGAGCTGCGCGCGGTCGTCGTGACCGGCACGCCCCCCGCGTTCTGCGTCGGCGGCGATTCGGCGGCACTCGCCGGCCACGTCGACAAGGGTGGATACGACACGGGCCTGCCGGCCGAAGTCGCCCGGCCGGGCGGCGGCGACCGCCTCGACGCCGACTTCGCGTGGCAGTTCGGCTACCGGCTGCCGATCATCGCCGCGGTCAACGGCGCGTGCGCCGGCGTCGCCCTCGCGCTCGTCACGTTCTGCGACCTGCGGTTCGCCGCTGCCGACGCGAAGGTCACCACCGCCGCCCCTCGGCTGGGTCTGCCCGCCGAGTACGGGCTGAGTTGGACGCTGCCACGCCTCGTCGGCGTCACGCGCGCGAACGACCTGCTGCTGTCGGGGCGCGCCATCAGCGCGGCGGCCACCGCGGACTGGGGGCTGTGGAACGGCATCGAGGCGGACGGCGAAGCGGCGCTGCGCGCCGCACGCGACTACGCCCGCGAACTCGCCCGGACGACCGGACCGCTCGCCGTGACGGCGACCAAGCGACAGATCGTCCGTGATCTGCTGCGCCACGACCCTGCCGCCTCGGTGGGCGAGTCGATCGAGTTGCTCGACGAAGCGATGCGGACGGACGAGTATGCCGAGGGCGTCGCTGCGTTGACGGAGAAGCGGTCACCCCGGTTCTGAGCCGAATCCGCGCGCGACGACGTCGGCGGTGTGTTCACCGAGGTGGGGCACGGGTCCGGCCGGCATGTCGAAGCCCGCGAAGTCGACCGGCGTGCGAACGGCGCGAAACGGTGCCTCGCCGTCGCGTGGTGTCATCTCGACGAACCCGTGCTGGGCCTGGGGGTCGGCGATGACGTCCTCGATCGTCTGCACCGGCGCCCACCACACGTCGTGCTGGTCGAATCGCTCGCCCCATTCGGCCGCCGAGCGAGTCGCGAAGGCTGCGTCGAGTTCGGCGATCAGCGCCTCGCAGTGCTCCATCCGGCCCGGTGCCGTGTCGAAGCGCTCGTCGCCGCCGAGATCGGGCCGCTCGATCGCGTCGAGCACCTTCGGCCAGTGTCGGTCCGCTTCGAGGCAGATCAGCCAGAACAACCGGTCGTCGCCGGCGCGGTAGACGTTGATCAACGGGGCCCGGTTGCGCTCGCGAGATCGCGTCCGTTCGCGCCGGTCGAACCGGAGCTTGATGCCCATGTCCCACGCGATCGAGTACATCCCCGACCGCAGCAGGCTCGTGCTGACGAACCCCCCGCTGCCGGTTCGTTCGCGCTCGACGAGCTTCGCCATCACGCCCGCGGCAAGTGTCATGCCCGTCTGATGATCGCCCGTGCCGGAGCGCAGGGCCGGAGGCATCTCCCCCGGCGGAACCGACGTGTGGGCGAATCCGGAGCGCGCCCAGAACGCGCCGATGTCGTAGCCCGCGCGGTCCGCATCGGGGCCGTCGAGCCCGTACCCGGTGATCGCGCCGTAGACGAGGTGGGGGTGCCGTGCGCCGACCGCCTCGTGATCGAACCCGAGCCGCCGCAGCGCGGCCTGGCGCATGTTCGTGACCAGCACGTCGGCGGAGGCGAGCAGCCGGTCGAGCACCGCCACGCCGTCGTCGGACCGGAGATCGAGCACGGCGGACCGCTTGCCGCGATTGTCGACCTCGAACGGCGGGACGGGGATCGTACTGTCGACGCCGACCGCGCCGAAGATGCCACGCTGCGGGTCGCCCGCCGCCGGCTCGACCTTGATCACGTCGGCGCCCCAGTCGGCCATGATGCCGGCGGCGGCGGGCCCGGCGACCCACACCCCGAGCTCGACGACCTTGATCCCCTCCAGCGGACCGCTCACGACCGTGCCGCGATCACGACAGCGCCTCGATCACGTCATCCGGGGCCTGGATCAGCTCGATGAGCACCCCTTCACCGGACCGGGGTGACTCGTCGTTCCCCTTCGGGTGGACGAAGCACACGTCGTGTCCGCCGGCCCCGCGACGGATGCCGCCCGGCGTGAACCGCAGCCCCTGCGCCTGCAGCCAGCCGACGGCCGCGGCGAGGTCGTCGACCCACAGACCGATGTGGTTCAGCGGCGGCGAGTGCACGCGGGGCGCCCGGTCGGGGTCCAGCGGTTGCATCAGGTCGATCTCGACCGCGTGCGGTCCGTGCCCGAGCCGGAGGATGTCCTCGTCGACGTTCTCGGCCTCGCTGACGTACTCGCCGACCTTGCCGATGCCGAACAGACCGGTCCAGAGGTCCGCCAGCGCCTGCTTGTCGACGCCGCCGACTGCGATCTGCTGGATTCCGAGCACCGTGAACGGGCGAGCTGTCATCCGCCGATGTTGCCACGGCGCCGCGCGGCCGGCCCGATCAGGCGTCGGGGTTCGCGACCCGTGCAGGTCGCAGCACCGCTCGCTTGCGGAACAGCCCGGCGGCCATCGCCGACAACACGCCGATCTCGGCCACGGTGAAGAACACGACGCTCATGGTGTCGTCATCGGCACGCGCGAGGTCACACTTGACGCGCAATGTGGTTTGGCCTCGGACCCGGCATCCTGGTGGCATGTCGTCCGTGTCCCCCGCTCCCGCCAGCGACCGCCGGTGGGCCGCGTTCACCGAAGAGGGCCCGTGGGAGATCGAACGATCCGACGCTCGCTGGCTCGAACTGGCGTCGACCCTGCGACGCCGCGCCCAGGCCGAGGTCCCGACGCTGACGAAGCCGTCGGCGCTCCCACCGGGGCTCCGCGTACTGACCGTGTCGACCCGCCTCGCACGCGCCGTCGTCCCCTGGGTGATCGGCAAGCGGCGCGGTCGATACCCGCAGCCGGCAGACAGCCGGGCCGTCATCTCGCGACGGCTCCGTCTCGCTGCGGAGGCACTCGGGCCGACGTACATCAAACTGGGGCAGATCATCTCCTCGGGGGACGGGCTCTTCCCGGCCGAGCTGGTCGCAGAGTTCAAGCGCTGCCGCGACCAGGTCCCCGCCGAACCGTTCGATGTCGTTCGGCTGACCGTCGAACAGGATCTCGGCGCCCGGCTCGAGGACGTGTTCGAGTCCTTCGACGAGACTGCGCTCGCTGCGGCCTCGATCGCCCAGGTGCACGCGGCCCGGTTGAAGACGGGCGAGGACGTCGTCGTCAAGGTGCAGCGCCCTGCCGTCGCGACGTTCGTCCGCCAGGACCTCCGGGTGATGGCGTGGCTCGCCCCGCACCTCGTCGGCCGCATCCCGGTGTCGTCGCTGGCGAACCCGCCGGCGCTCGTCGAACTGTTCGCCGAGACGATCGTCGAGGAACTCGACTTCCGGATGGAGGCGGCGAACATGCTCGACGTCGCCGCGATGCTGCACGATCTCGGGCAGGACCGGTACGTCGTGCCCCGCCCCCATCCCCGGCTCGTCACCCGTCGCGTCCTGGTGATGGAGCGGGTGTCCGGCTTCAACTTCGACGACGCGGCCGGGATGCAGCAGGCCGGCATCGACACCGAAGACGTCATCCGCACGGCGATGATCGCGTTCATGGAGGGTGCCGTCGTCGAGGGGATCTTCCACGGCGACCTCCACGGCGGGAACCTGTTCGTGATGGACGACGGCCGGACCGCACTACTCGACTACGGCATCGTGGGCCGGCTCACGGGCGCTCGCCGCAATGCGTTCCTCCGGCTGATGCTCGGTGCGACGACGAACGACCTACGGGGCCAGATGGCAGCGCTGCGCGACCTCGGCGCACTCCCGGCCGACACCGACCTCGACGCCGTGATCCGCGACTTGCGCCTCGACGAGCAGGTGATCGACCCGACGACGCTGACGGGTGAGGAGATGGTGCAGGAGGTCCAGCGCGTCGTCAAGGCGCTGCTCGGCTACGGCGCGAAGCTGCCGAAGGAGCTGATGCTGTACGTCAAGAACCTCGTGTTCCTCGACGGTGCGATCGCCCGGCTCGCGCCGGAGCTCGACCTGATCGGCGAAGTCGCCAACATCTCGATGCTGTTCGCCGCAAAGCACGGCGAGCGACTCGGCCGCGAACTCGGCGTCGACCCGAACGCCGTCGAGTTCGACCTCGACGGGGTCAAGGCGAGCATGGGCCTCGACCCGAGCGTCGATTCGCTGACGTATCGCGAGCTGCAGGAGCGCCGCGCACTGATCCAACGGCGGATGCAGGCCCACGTCGAGTCGACCCGCTGAACACGCGGGTAACGTCGCTCCCCGATGCGCCTGCTGATCGCCCGCTGTTCCGTCGACTACGCGGGCCGGCTCGCGGCGCATCTGCCGGAGGCGACCCGGCTGATCATGGTCAAGGCCGACGGTTGCGTCGCGATTCACGCCGACGGTGGCGCCTACAAGCCGCTGAACTGGATGAACGCTCCGAACACGATCACCGACAACGGCGATCACTGGGTGATCACCAACCCGAAGAAGGAGACGTTGACGATCACGCTCCACGAGGTGATCAGCGACGTCGAGCAGGAGCTGGGCGAGGATCCCGGGCTGCAGAAGGACGGCGTCGAGGCCCACCTCCAGGAGCTGCTCGCCGCCCGGCCCGATGCGATCGAGGACGGGCTCACCCTCGTGCGTCGCGAATACCCGACCGCGATCGGGCCGATCGACCTCGTCTGTCGCGACGACGCGAACACCGTCGTCGCCGTCGAGATCAAGCGGCGCGGCGACATCGACGGCGTCGAACAGCTGGCACGCTACATCGAGCGCCTCGAGCTCGACTCGTCGCTCGGCATGATCCGCGGCGTGTTCGTCGCGCAGATCGTCAAGCCACAGGCGAAGGTGCTCGCCGAGTCCCGCGGGCTGCGGTGGGTCGAAGTCGACTACGACGAGTTGCGCGGGATGAAGCCGGACGACCTCCGGCTCTTCTGATTCAGCAGCTCGATCCCGGCCACGCCTGCACGGCGACGACGTCGTACAGCGTGCCGTCGTCCTCGATCAGGCTGCCGGCCGCGGCGGTCTCGAAGACCTCCCCGACCTCGAGTTCGGGCAGCCGTTGACACGTCGCCGCGTCGGCGAGCGCGACGGTCGCGAACTCCGACCACACGACGACCGGGCGCTCCCCCGCTTCGTCCACCGGTGCCGCTTGGAAGAGGTACTCGGCAGGGAGATAGAACTCGAGCGGGCCCAGCTCGCCCGGCCCTGCAGACTGTTCGAGCCGCAGGAACCGCTCGACCGCGTCGCGCAGTGCACGGCGTTCCGGGGAGACGTCGCCCGATTCGGCTCCGAGCGCGTACGCGCGGTGGGTCCAGCTCCCGTCGTCGGTGACGACCCGGACGGTCGTCGTGGCCTGATCGGCGATCTCGATGTCGGCGTCGTAGGAACGATCGGCGAACAGCCCGTCGTCGCGAGCCGCGGCGAGCAACCGCTCGATGCCCGTCGGCGTGATCGTCTGCGTCCACACGGTCGCCAGGAACTGGCCGGCGGCCGCAGCTTCCGGTGGCGCCCTCCGCACGACCTCGCCCGCACCGGTGACCGCGAGGATCGGCGGCGTGAACCGTGGATCGGGCTGGTCGCTTCCGCCGTCGACCGTGACGAGCAGGACGACGTCATCCGCTCCGGTCGGGAACCGGATCGGCCCCGGCGCCGTGGGCGCCTCGACAACGGTCGCGGTGGTGGCCGGAGAGGGCACGGTCGCGCGCGTGTCGACCGATGCCGTCGATCCCGAGCACGCCGCGATCAGCACTGCTCCCGACGCGAGTGCCCTGGCCGAGACACGATTCCGATTCATGGTGATCGCGCCGATCGTAGGAGGTCGGGCAGGTCGATCGCGGGCGTCTGCGCTACCTTCTGCGCCATGAGTCAGGAAGTACGGGGCATCATCGCACGTTCGAAGGGCGAGCCGGTCTCGCTGGAGACGATCATCGTCCCGGACCCGGGGCCCGGCGAGGCGGTGGTGGCGATCCAGGCGTGCGGTGTCTGTCACACCGATCTCCACTACCGGGAGGGCGGGATCAACGACGACTTCCCGTTCCTGCTCGGCCACGAAGCGGCCGGCGTCGTCGAGTCGGTCGGCGAGGGCGTCACCGATGTCCGCCCGGGCGACTACGTCATCCTCAACTGGCGCGCCGTCTGTGGGAACTGCCGGGCATGCAAGCGGGGCCAGCCGCAGTACTGCTTCGACACGCACAATGCGAGCCAGAAGATGACGCTGGCCGACGGCACCGAGCTGTCACCGGCCCTCGGCATCGGCGCATTCTGCGACAAGACGCTCGTGCACGCCGGCCAGTGCACGAAGGTCAACCCTGATGCGCCACCGAGCGTCGCCGGGCTGCTCGGGTGCGGGGTGATGGCGGGGATCGGCGCGGCGATCAACACGGGCGGGGTGACCCGCGGCCAGAGCGTCGCGGTGTTCGGCTGCGGTGGGGTCGGTGATGCGGCGATCGTCGGTTCCCGGCTCGCCGGGGCGTCGCGCATCATCGCCGTCGACATCGACGACCGCAAGCTCGAGTGGGCGCAGGGCTTCGGTGCGACCGACGTGTGCAACTCGACGACGACCGACCCGGTCGAGTTCATCCGCTCGGTGACCGACGGCCACGGCGCCGACGTGTGCATCGAGGCGATCGGGCGACCGGAGGTCTACCAGCAGTGCTTCGAGGCCCGGGACCTCGCCGGCACGGTCGTGCTCGTCGGCGTGCCGAACCCCGAGATGAAGATCGAGTTGCCGTACATCGAGGTCTTCGGTCGCGGCGGGGCGCTGAAGTCGTCGTGGTACGGCGACTGTCTGCCCGAGCGGGACTTCCCGATGCTGATCGACCTCTACCTCCAGGGTCGTCTCGACCTCGGCGGATTCGTGTCGGAGAAGATCGGGCTGGAGGACGTCGAGGATGCGTTCCACAAAATGGAGCGCGGCGAGGTCCTCCGCTCCGTCGTGGAGCTGTCTTGAGCATCGAGCTGGTCACGACCGACGGCATCTTCGCGCTCGACGGCGGCGAGTGGGAGGTGACGAACAACATCTGGCTCGTCGGCGACGACCGCGAGGTCGTCGTGTTCGACGCCGCCCACGACCACGCCCCGATCGTCGAGGCGATCAACGGCCGCCGCGTCACGGCGATCGTGCTGACCCACGGCCACAACGATCACATCAACGCGGCGGTGCCGCTGCGCGCCGCCGTCGACGCGCCGATCATGCTCCATCCCGCGGACCGCATGCTGTGGGACGTCGTCTATCCGGACGATCGGCCCGACCGGGCCGTCGAGCCGGGTGGGGTCATCACGGCGGGGGGCCACGAACTGGTCGTGCTGCACACGCCCGGCCACTCCCCGGGCTGCTGTTGCTTCCACGACGCGGCGACCGCCACGGTGTTCAGTGGCGACACGCTGTTCTGCGGCGGCCCCGGCGCAACCGGCCGCAGCCACAGCGACGAGCCGACGATCCTCGCCTCGATCCGCGATCAACTCCTGCGGCTGCCGGACGACACGGTCGTCCACACCGGTCACGGCGAGTCGACGACCGTCGGCGCCGAACGGGCCGGCGTGCTCTCGCGGGCGAGGGAACTCGGCCTCGGGTCGTAGCCTCGTCGGCGTGACCACCGGACCACAACCGGTCGTCGGCACCGTCCAGCACTACGCATGGGGTGACACCGACTTCATCCCGCGGCTGCTCGGCGTCGAACCGAACGGCGAGCCATGGGCGGAGCTGTGGCTCGGCACGCATCCGAATGGCCCGACCATGCTCGCCGACGGCACGCCGCTCGTCGACGTCACGGGCGACCTGCCCTACCTGCTGAAGGTCCTCGCGGTGGCAGAACCACTCTCGCTGCAGGCGCATCCGAACCGTGAGCAGGCCCGCGCCGGCTTCGAGCGCGGCGTGTTCGGCGACCCGCACCAGAAGCCAGAGTTGCTCGTCGCGTTGACGGAGTTCGAGGCGCTGTGCGGGTTCCGGCCCCCGGACTGGACGATCGAGATGCTGAAGCGGTTCGGCCTCGATCCGCTCGCCGAACTCGTCGGCGAGGCGGGCTCCGACGGCGCGCTCGAAGCGATCTACCACCGCGACGTCGACCTCGACGCGCCGATCACGGCGCTCGCCCGCAGCACCGACCCGCTCGCCGAATGGGTCAAGCAGCTGAGCGGGCGGTACGGGCTGGACGACCCGAGCGTCGTCGCCGCCCTGCTCCTGAACCACGTCGTGCTCGCACCGGGCGAGGCGATCCACCTGACGGCCGGCAATCTCCACGCCTATCTGCGCGGCACCGGCATCGAGCTGATGGGTGCGAGCGACAACGTCGTGCGCGGCGGCCTGACCGCCAAGCCCGTCGATGTCGAGTTGCTGCTCGCCACCGTCGACACGAGACCGCTGCGCGACCCGGTGATCCCGGTGGTCGACGGGCGGTACGCGCTTGCCGAGGCGGGCGTCCAGCTCGTCTGGCTCGACCCGGACGCGACGCACACCGCGACCGGTCACGAACTGGCGATCTCGCTCGACGGTGCGCTGCTCTACCTGGCGCCCGGTGCGCAGATGACGACCACCGCTGACACGTTCGTCGTCACGCCGCTCTGAACATCACGCGTTCTTGCGGATCTGAACGATCTTCTCCTGCGCCTGATTCGCGTCGGCGCCCTGCTCGTCGAGCAGTTGGGCACGGTCCTTTTCGGCCTCGCGCCGCGCCTTGTCGAGGTCGGCCCGTTCGAGCGCCGCGTCGATCCCGTGCTCGTTG
>JAHEKY010000005.1:46081-68617 GCA_024644465.1 Ilumatobacteraceae bacterium
TCGACGAGCTGATCGACCATCTCGTCCTCGGGCACGACCGCGACGTTCTGGCCCTTGATGAACAGATGGCCCCGCTTGTTGCCGGCCGCGATGCCGAGGTCGGCGTCGCGGGCCTCGCCGGGGCCGTTGACGACGCAGCCCATCACGGCGATCTGCAACGGCAGCTGACGATCCCCGAATGCCTCCATCGCGTCGTTCGCCACCTTGATCACGTCGACCTCGGCGCGCCCGCACGACGGGCAGGCGATCAAGTCGACGTTCTTGCGTTCGCGCAGGCCGAGCGCTTCGAGCAACTGCCGACCGGCGCGCGCCTCCTCGACCGGGTCCGCGGTCAGCGAGTAGCGGATCGTGTCGCCGATGCCCTCCAGCAGCAGCGTCGCGATGCCGGCGGTCGCCTTGATCAGCCCGGCCGGTGGCGGCCCGGCTTCGGTCACGCCGAGGTGCAGCGGATGGTCCGTGGCGTCGGAGAGCTGCCGGTACGCCTCGACCATCAGCGGAACCGAGGATGCCTTGACCGAGATCTTGATGAGGTCGAAACCGACCTCCTCGAAGTAGGCCATCTCGGTCTGAGCGGATTCGACCATCGCTTCGGGGGTGGCGCCGCCGTACTTGTCGTACAGCTTCGGATCCAGCGATCCGGCGTTGACGCCGATCCGGATCGGGATGTTGCGATCCTTCGCTTCGGCGGCCACGGCCTTGATGTGTTCGGGTCGCCGGATGTTGCCCGGGTTCAGCCGCAGCCCGTCGACGCCGGCCTCCATCGCGGCCATCGCCATCTTGTACTGGTGATGGATGTCGGCGATGATCGGTACCGGCGAACGCGGCACGATCTGTGCGAGGCCTTCGGCCGCCTCGATCTCGTTGCACGTGCAGCGCACGATGTCGGCGCCGGCAGCCGCGAGCGCATAGATCTGCTGGAGCGTGCCCTCGACGTCTGCCGTCTTGGTGATCGTCATCGACTGGATCGAAACCGGGGCGTCACCGCCGACTTCGACGTCGCCGACGGAGATCTGGCGCGTCCGCTTGCGGGCGACGGAGCTGGTGACTTCCATATCAGAGCGGTTTCGAGATGTCGAGGTACAGCCCGGCGAACATCAGCATCATCAACACGGTGATCACCCCGATCGCGAATGGCATCAGCCGCTCGACGTCGGCGAAGTACCGCTGCGTGCCGCCGCGGAGCGCTTCTCTGACCCGTTCGTACGCGGCGATCGCCGCGTGGCCGCCGTCGAGCGGCAGCAGCGGGAACATGTTGAAGACGCCGACGAACACGTTGAGCACGGCGAGCAGCAGGAGCATGCCCGCCCACCCGGATGCGTCACCGACGTCGTCGGAGATCTGGGCGACGCCGTACAGGGTCGTCGGGCGGCTCGACAGATCGTCGTTCGTGCCGCTGACGTGGGAGATGATGCTCACCGGGTTGAGCACCTTGACGACGCCCTTCGTCGACTCCCACGTGAACGGGAAGATGTCGGTGACGGCGTTGCCGGCCGCCGCGGGGACCGAGTGATCGATCGTCTCGAACACCGTCGAGCTCGTGATCCCGGCGAGGGCATCGCCGGCTTCGTTCGCGCCGAGCGCGAGGGGGATCTCGATCGGTTCGCCGTCGCGCAGCACACCGAGGACGACGACGTCCTGTGGCTCGTTGGCGCGAATCAACTCCCCGAGCTCGCGCGCACCGGTGAACCGCTCGCCGTCGACGCTGACGACGATGTCGCCCGGCAGCACGCCCGCCTCCGACGCCGGGCCGTTCAGCGACAGTTCCCTGATCTGCGCCCCGTCGCGGACGACCTCCTCGCCCGCGACCGCGTACACCCCGAACAACAGCACGATCGCAATGATGATGTGCATGATCGAGCCGGCGGAGATCACCAGCAGCCGCTTCGGGAAGCTCTGCTGGCGGTAGGCGCGTCCCTCGTCGCCGTCGTCGACGTCATCCATCCGGTTCATCCCGACGATGCGGACGAACGCACCGAGCGGCAGGGCGCGGACGCCGTACTCGGTTTCGCCACGCCGGAAGCTCCACAGGCGCGGCCCGAAGAAGAGGAAGAACTGGGTGACCTTCATTCCGGTCCAGCGTGCGGTCAGGAAATGACCGAGCTCGTGCAGGAAGATCGAGATCACGACACCGACGACGAAGACGAAGATCCAGAAGTTGGCGAACGCGAGCCAGGCGAACAGGCCGAGGATCGCCAGCATCGGCAGAGCCCCGCGCCACCCGCCGGCGAGCTCGTCGTCGGAGTTCTCCCGGACCGCGCCGCCGGCGACGATCTCGCTCCTGATCTTGTCCGCCCGCGACATTGCGTTCGGCGGTGGCAGTTCCTGGTCGGTGAGTTGTTCGGTCATCGTTGCGTCATGATCTCAGATGCGATCCGGCGAGCGGTGCGATCGGCTGCGATCACGTCGTCGACGGTGTGCGGGGTGGCTCCATCATGCCTCGCCATCACGTCAACACACACGTCAGCAATCTCATTCCAGCGCAAGGTTCCTGCAAGGAAGTGGTCAACGGCCACCTCGTTCGCCGCACTCAGCCATGCCGGGCCTGTCCCGCCGAGGCGTCCGGCGGCGTACGCGAGGCCGAGACAGCGAAACGTCGCCATGTCGGGCGCCTCGAAGTCGAGGCTGCCGACGGTCGTCCAGTCGATCCGCCCGAACGGCGTACCGATGCGCGTCGGGTAGCCGAGCGCATAGCCGATCGGCAGCTTCATCGTCGGCATGCTGAGCTGGGCGAGCGTCGAACCGTCCGTGAACTCGACCATCGAGTGCACGATCGACTGGGGATGCACGACGACCTCGATGCGGTCGTAGGGCGTGCCGTAGAGCTCGTGCGCCTCGATCACCTCGAGACCCTTGTTCATCAGCGTGCTCGAGTCGATCGTGATCTTCGGGCCCATGCTCCACGTCGGATGCGCGAGGGCATCATCGACGCCGACGTCCGCGAGCTCGGCCGCGGTGCGCCCGCGGAACGGCCCGCCGCTGGCCGTCAGCAGCAGCCGGGCCACCTCCCGGTCCGGGGCCATCGAGGAGCGCAGGCACTGGTGCAGCGCACAGTGCTCGCTGTCGACCGGCACGAGTTCCGCGCCGGGAACGGAGCGCAGCGGCTGCACGATCGGGCCCGCGGCGATCAGGCTCTCCTTGTTGGCGAGCGCAAGCCGCTTCCCGGCGCGCAACGTCTCGATCGTGACGTCGAGACCGGCGAATCCGACGACGCCGTTGACGACGACGTCGGCGTCGGCGACCAGCGCCGCCGCGTCGGCCTCGACGACGGCGTGCGGCAACCGCGCTGCGACGCTCCGCCGGGTCTCGGCGTCGTCGACGACGACGAGCCGGACGCCGAACTCGGCCGCCTGCTCGACGACCGCGTCGCCGGATCTGCCGATTCCGAGGCCCGTGACGACGTACGAGCCCGGGACGCGCTCGTTCTCGTCACGGATGACGTCGAGTGTCTGGGTGCCGATCGAGCCGGTCGAGCCGGCGATCGCGACGCGGACGGGCTGAGTCGATGGATCGGTCAGCCGCTGAACTGCGTCCACGGTTCCACGACCAGCATCAGGTAGTAGACCGCCGGCAGTGCGAACAGGAAGCCGTCGAACCGGTCGAGGATGCCGCCGTGGCCCTTGACGATCGAGCCGAAGTCCTTCACGTCCAAGTTGCGCTTGAACATGCTCTCGGTCAGGTCGCCGAGCGGCGCGAAGATCGAGATGACGATCCCGAGCATCAGCAGGTGGCTCGTGTCGGACCATGTGTCGCTGAGGTCGCGCATGCCGACGAGCAGCATCACGACGAGCGTCAGGATCGTGCCGCCGAGGAACCCCTCGACCGACTTGTTCGGGCTGATCCATGTACGCAGCGGTGTCTTGCCGAATGCGCTCCCCACGAAGAACGCGCCGACGTCGTTCGCCACCACACCGACAGCGATGAGGACCATCGTGTCGGTTCCGATCGAGTTGTCGCCGCCGAAGAAGTTCGAGTACCGGATGATCAGCGCGGCGAACGAGCCGAGGACACCGATCCACATGATCCCGAGCGTCGTGATCGCCATGTTCGGCATCGGGCCGACTTCGATCGACTCGGCGCCGACGAAGCCGAGCGCGCCGGCGAGGAACGCGAGCGCGAGCATCAGCGGCAGCCCGATCTCTCCGACCCAGTAGGCGACGAGCGGCGCGACGACGCACGCTGCGACGCCTGCGGCGACCGCCGGGCGGTAGCCCTTCTCGGTGACCTTCGAGAAGTACTCGATCGCGGCCAGGCCGAGGATCACGGTGACGAACGCGATTGCCGCGGCCGGGTGCCACATCGCCGCGGCGAGGAACACGGCGGCGAGCACCAGCCCCGTGGCGATCGCGACGGGCAGGTTGCGTTTCGGGCTGAGCGGCGGGCCGCCCGCGCCCGGTGGCCGTGCCGACGGCTTGCCCCGGCGCGGCGGCGCCGGGCGGCGCGGCATGCCGGACGGGTCGGTGCCGATCGTGATCCGGGCCGGTTCGCGCGACGACGTCGGGACGGTCTCGACCATCGCGGTCTCGATGTCCGGATCGACGGCCGACTCCGCGGCGGGAGCGTTCTCCCACGCGATCTCACCGGTCGGGTCGGCAGGGGCGGTCGGCACGGGCCCCGAGGGGCTGTCGACCGGGTCGCCCTCCTTCCAGACGGGCGCGTCCGACGTGAACGTCGACCACACGTCGAGGTCGTCGGTCGGGTCCGCGGACGGACCGGTCGGGGAGATCTTCGGGACGTCGCCGGTCGCGGACTCGGTCCAGTGGGGCATCGCCCCGGAGTCGTCCTCGTCGAGCCGCAGCGGCTCGTCGGCATCGTCGGCGGCCGCCGGCGATTCGGCCGGGGTGACCGCAGTCTCGGACGTGTCGGCGAACAGCGGACCACCGAACTCGTCGTCGTCGAAGCGGTCCATTTCGGCCTCCAACTTTCCTGGGCGCCTGCGCCCGGCGTCGTCGTCTTGATCCTCTGGTCGCCAGATTTCGTCGGTCATCGTGTGCCGTTCCTGCTCAGACTTCGAGCAGCTCGTGCTCTTTGCGGCCGAGTGCCTCGTCGATGTGCTCGACGTGCTCGTGGGTGATCTTGTCCAGCTCTTTCTCGGCGCGGTCGAGATCGTCTTCGGAGATCTCGCCGTCCTTTTCGACGGCCTCGACCGCCTTGCGGGCGTCGCGTCGGATGGCGCGCAGCGCGATCCGGCCCTCCTCGGCCATCGTCCGCGCCACCTTCACGTACTCCTTGCGGCGCTCCTCGGTGAGCTGCGGCAACGACAGGCGGATCGAGACGCCGTCATTGCTCGGGTTGACGCCGAGGTCGCTCTCGCGGATCGCCCGTTCGATCGCCTCGAGCGTCGTTCGGTCGTGTGGCTTGATCAGCAGTTGGCGCGCCTCGGGCACCGAGATCGACGCGAGCTGCTGCAATGGCACCGGCGCGCCGTAGTACTCGACATTGATGCGTTCGACGAGCGACGGCGTGGCCCGGCCCGTCCGCACGGTGCCGAACTGGGACTGCGTGTGCTCGACGGCTTTGTCCATCTTGTCCATCGCCTCGAGAATGGTGTCTTCGATCACGGCGTCCAGCGTACCCAGGAAGGTCGTACCGCACGGAACATGGCTGGGTCCAGCACGTTCACTCGCGGACGATCGTGCCCTCGGTGCCGCCCTGCACGATGCTGCGCAGCGACCCGGGCTTCGACATGTCGAACACGACGATCGGGATCTCGTTGTCCCGGCAGAACGCGATCGCGGTCGCGTCCATCACCTTGAGGTTCTTCGTCATCACTTCGAGGTACGTGACCTCGTCGTACTTCGTCGCGGTCGAGTCGGTCCGCGGATCGGCGCTGTACACCCCGTCGACCCCGGAGTGCGTGCCCTTGATCAGCACCTCTGCTTCGATCTCGGCGGCGCGCAACGCCGCGGCGGTGTCGGTCGTGAAGAAGGGGTTGCCGGTGCCGGCGGCGAAGATCACGACTCGGCCCTTCTCGAGGTGGCGCACCGCCCGCCGACGGATGTACGCCTCGGCGATGCGGGGCATCTCGATCGCCGACTGGACGCGCGTCTCCTGGCCCTGGCGCTCGAGGGCGTCCTGCAGCGCGAGTGCGTTCATCACGGTGCCCAGCATGCCGATGTGGTCGGACTGCGTCGGATCCATCCCCGCTGTCGAGCCCGTGCGCCCGCGCCAGAAGTTGCCGCCGCCGACCACGACCGCGACGTCGACGTCGAGGTTCTGGCGCAGATCGATGATCTCGGTCGCCGTCGCATCGAGCGTCGCGCCGTCGAGGCCGGTGCCGGAGGCGCCTGCGAAGGCCTCGCCGGACGGCTTGAAGACGATCCGCTTGAAGCTGGTGCGGGTGTCTGCTGTCGTCATCGCCTGGTGACCGTACCCGAACGTGTCCGGGACACTTCAAAGACGGTCGATCAGCCGATCTCGACCTGTGCGAAGGCGACGACGGTCGCGTCGCCGAGCAGTTGTGCGATCGACTGCTTGTCGTCCTTCGCGTACGGCTGTTCGAGCAGGACGACGTCCTTGAAGAACCCCTGCATCCGACCTTCCACGATCTTCGGCATCGCCGCTTCGGGCTTGCCTTCGTTGCGCGTGATCTGTTCGAGCGTCGCCCGCTCGGCGGCGGCGACGTCGGCGGGGACGTCGTCACGGCTGAGGTACCTCGGGCGTGCGAACGCGATGTGCACGGCGATGTCGTGCGCGAGTTCCGTCGTCCCGCCGGCCACTTCGACGAGCACGGCGTTGACCCCGCGACCACCCTGTATGTGCTGGTAGCCGTCGAGGATGTTGCCGTCGGCGGCCTCGATCCGACGCACGTCGCCGAGGCCGATGTTCTCCTTGAGCGTGACCTTCAGCTCTTCGAGTTCGGGGGTGCGCTCGCCGACCGCGTCGACGCCCTTGGCCGCGACGAGCTTCGCGAGGGCGTCCGCCTCGGCCTTGAACTGGTCGGACCCGGCGACGAAGTCGGTCTCGCTCTTCAGCTCGACGATCGCGCCGACGTTGCCGTCGATGACGAGGCTGACGACACCCTGTGTGGCATCGCGATCCTCACGCTTCGCGCTCGCCGCGAGACCCTTCTCACGCAGCCACTTCTTGGCGGTCTCGATGTCGCCGTCGGTCGCCTCCAGGGCCTTCTTGCAGTCCATCATCCCGGCGCCGGACGACTCGCGCAGCGCCTTCACGTCTTGTGCGGTGAATGACATGGTGTTCAGCTCTCCGGGGTCGTCTCGGTGTCGGCGTCGGTGTCGGTGTCGGATTCGGCAGCAACCGCGTCGGCCTGGTCGGCTACGACGGTGTCGGGGGTCTCCGCGGCGACCTCGGCGGCGGCCGGGGTGTTGTCCGGTGCGTCGGTGACGGTCGTGTCGACGACCTCGGTCGGCGACGTACCCGCAGCGGGATCGGTGTCGGCCTGCGCGTCGGCCCCGGCGGGCACCGGTGTCGCCGGCGCTTCGTCGGCGACCTGGGGCTGCTCGGTGTTCGCAGCCGGGCCGGTCGTCGGCGCGGCGACCGAAGCGGGCGTGCGCGCCGCGTCGGAGGCAGCGGCCGACTGGTCGCGGGCAGCGGACAGCTTGGCGTCGCGATCGGCCTGGGCCTGCGCCGCGGCGTCACGGGCGGCGGCCTGCGCGGCCTCGAACTCGGCGACTTCCTCCGGTGTCTTCTCGACCGCCGGCGCAGGTGCCGGGTTGCGCTTGTTCGCGATGAAACGGCCCTCTTCGACGGCGTCGGCGATGACGCGGGCGAACAGGCTGTTCGAGCGAATGGCGTCGTCGTTGGCCGGGATCGGGTACGTCACGACCTCGGGGTCGACGTTGGTGTCGACGACCGCGACGACCGGGATACCGAGCTTGTTCGCCTCGGTGACCGCGATGTGTTCCTTGACCGTGTCGAGGACGAAGATCGCATCCGGCGCCTTCTTCAGGCTGCGCAGACCGCCGAGATTGCGCTGCAGCTTCGTGAGCTCACGATCCAGGAGCAGCGCTTCCTTCTTGATCATCGCGTCGAACTCGCCGGAGGCCTGCATCCGCTCGTACTCGAGCATCTTGTTGACCCGCTTGCTCATCGTCTCGAAGTTGGTCAGCATGCCGCCGAGCCACCGCTCGTTGACGAACGGCATGCCACACTTGTCCGCGTAGCTCTTGACGGGGTCCTGTGCCTGCTTCTTGGTGCCGACGAACAGGATCGTGCCGCCGTTCGCGATCAGGTCGCGGACGAACCCGTAGGCCGCCTCGACGCGCGGCAGCGTCTGCTCGAGATCGATGATGTAGATGCCGTTGCGCTCGCCGAAGATGAAACGCTTCATCTTGGGGTTCCACCGGCGGGTCTGATGACCGAAGTGTGCTCCGGCCTCCAGCATCTGTCGCATGCTGATGACAGCCATGTTGTTGCTCCTCGTGCGGTTGCATCTCCCGAGTCGGCGCCCTCGCGAGGGCGACCGCATGTGTGACCGGAAGACAGGTGAGATGGCGCTGCGGACAGCGGCCGTTCCAGACGGAACGACCGCACCGATGCTATCGGCGTCACCTCCCGCCGCAACGCAACCGGGGCGGGACGTACCGGGTGGCCGAGCCGTCGATCGGCACGAGTCGCGGCCGGCCGACCCACCGGCCGAGGTAGCGAGCCGGGTCGGAGTAGGCCCCGTTGATGCGCAACCCGAAGAACAGCTGGTCGGACGTCGTACCGATGACCGTCCGGGCGGCGACGGGCGAGCCGCGTCGTACCGTGATGGATGCCAACCGCCCGTAGGTCAGCAGCCACCCGCCGGCGATCTCCACGACGACGTACCGCGTGCCCGCGACCGAACCGCTGAAGGTGACTCGCCCGGCGGCGACCGAACGGACGACCGTTTCGGGCGCCGTGTGGTACTCGATGCCGCGGTTGCCGGCACACCACGGGCACGGCGGCGCCCGGAACGGGTCGGCGACCGGTGCGGCGACCGGCGGGAGCCAGCACGGGGCGGCACCGACGACCGGTGCGACGAGCAACGACGAGAGAACGAGCGCGAGAGCGACGAAGCGACCCATGACAACCTCCGGGACGAGGCGGACGGATGGACGCGCATGCGTCGATTGCTGGACGCGCGTGCGTCGAACGGCCTGGTCAGGCGAGGCCGGCGGCGGCCAACCGGGACCGCAGGTGCAACACGGACTTCGTGTGGATCTGCGAGACGCGGCTCTCGGTGACACCGAGCACGTCACCGATCTCGGAAAGGGTGAGCCCCTCGTCGTAGTAGAGGGACAGCACGAGTTTCTCGCGTTCGGGCAGCTTCTTGATCTCTTCGCGCATCAGATGGCTCAGCTCGCGGTCCTCGATGACCGACGCCGGCGCCTCGGAGCCCGGCCCCTCCATCGTCGCCGGCTCGATACCGGCGGCGATCGCGCGGTCGAGCGGCCCGATGGTCGTGCTGGCGATCGCGGCGAGCCACTTCGTGAGGTCCTCGGGCGTGATCCGCAGGTGCTCGGAGAGCTCCTCGTCGGTCGGCCCGCGCCCGAGGCGGTGCTCCAACTCCGAGAAGGCGCGCTCGACGCTGCGGGCCCGGCTGCGCACCGACCGCGGCACCCAGTCGAGTTGGCGCAACCCGTCGTAGATCGCGCCGCGGATGCGCGGGACCGCGAACGTCTCGAACTTGACGCCGCGTTCGGTGTCGAAGCGCTCGATCGCATCGATCAACCCGAAGACACCCGAGCTGATCAGGTCCCCCGAGTCGACGCTCGACGGGAGGCCGGCGCCGACACGACCGGCGACGAACTTCACCAGGGGTGAATAGTGGACGATCAGGTGATCCCGAGCGGCTGCATTGCGGCGATTCAGCCACCTCGTCCACTGCATCTGGAGGTCTGCGTCTTCGGGGACAATGCTCATGCTCTGGGGTGGGCCTCGCGATAGGCAGCGGAGAGGCGCTCTCGGCTGACGTGAGTGTAACGCTGGGTCGTGGCGACATCGGAGTGACCGAGCAGCTCCTGGACGGCTCGGAGATCTGCGCCGCCGTCGAGGAGATGCGTCGCGAAACTGTGGCGCAGCGCATGCGGATGGGTCGGCGTCGGCGAGCGCCGGTCGACGATGCGGCGAACGTCGCGTGGCGCCAGACGCTTGCCTCGCTCGTTCGCGAACAGGGCGTCGCCCTGCTCCGGAGCCACGACGTCGACGCGGATCTCCAGCCAGTTGCGCAGCGCCGCGACCGCGGGGCCGCTGAGCGGGACGCGTCGCTGCTTGGAGCCCTTGCCCCAGACGGTCGCCGCGGCGGCGTCCAGCGCCACGGACGCGACGTCGAGCCCACACAACTCGCCGACCCGCACGCCGGACCCGTAGAGCACCTCGAGTACCGCGTCGTCCCGGCGCCGGCGCCAGAGCGGCTCGTCGGTGTCCGGCGCGGCGTCGAGCAGCCCGGCGAGCTCGCGGTGGTCGAGCACCCGAGGCAGCCGCCCGTCGCCGGCCGGGACGGTGACGCCGCTCGTCGGGTCCGACGTTGCGCCACCGGCTTGTACGAGCCACTTGTAGTACCGGCGGATCGAGGCGATCTTGCGGGCGATCGTGCGCCGGGCGAACTGCCGGGTCGTCAGATGGGCGAGATAGCGCCGGATCGTCGAGCGCTGGACCTGCCCGGGCTCGTGCAGCTCGCCACGCGCGCACCATCGTGCGAACGAGCGCAGATCCGAGGCATACGACGCGACCGTGTTCGCGGACAGCGATGTGAGCGCGCTCGCGAAGTCGTCGATGCGCCAGGAGTCCACGGGGTGATGGTATTGCGCGGTGCGGCCCCCGGCCGCGGATGCCGAACAGCACGGTGGGCGCGGTCATGCGAGGTCCGCCCACTCATCGATCGCCTCGAACCACCCGCCGGTCGACCGCAGCCAACCGTCACGCTCGAGCCGGGCGACGGCCATCGCCGCGTCGGCGACCGACAGCCCCGTCGAGTCGACGACGGCGTCGAGGGTCAGCGGCTGCGATCGGCAGGACTCGACGATGGCGGCCGCGGTGCCGCGCGGCGCGGGCCGAGGGTCGAAACGGGTGCGTCCGGCGCGTCGGGTGTCGAGACCGAGGGCGACGAGGATGTCGGCGGTCTCGGTCGCGGGGGCCGCACCGTCGGAGAGCAACCGGTTCGTGCCCGCCGATGCAGGGCTGTGCACGGACCCGGGCACCGCCATCACGTCGACGGAGCGCTCCCCTGCCTCCTTCGCGGTGATCAGGCTGCCGCCCCGCTCGCGGCTCTCGACGACGACGAGCACCTCGACGAGCGCCGCGAGGATGCGATTGCGCAGCGGAAACCGGAACGCGTCGGGCGGGGTTCCAGGTGGCCACTCCGAGACGAGTGCGCCGCGTGCTGCCACGCGCGCCCAGAGCTCGGCGTGTTGGCGCGGGTACGGCTGGTCGAGGCCGTTGCCGACGATGCCGACCGGGTGGGAACCGTCGACGCTGAGCGCCCCCCGGTGGGCCGCCCCGTCGACGCCTCTCGCGAGGCCGGACACGACGACGACGCCCGCCTCGGCCAGTTCCGCACCGAACCTCGCCGCGGTGGCTCTGCCCTGCTGTGTGGCGTTGCGTGTGCCGACGATGCCGACCCGGCGGGCATCGAGCACGTCGAGGTCACCGCGGACGAAGAGCACGGCGGGACACGCGGGGTCTCCCAGCAACTGGGCGGGGAAACGCGCGTCGTCGGGCCGGACGACATCGACGCCGGCCTCGACGCATCGGCGCCAGGCATCGGCGGGACGATGACGCCGCGCTTCGGTTCGCCACCGCTGCGCAAGGTCGGCGTACTCGGCGAACAGCGTCGCGATCGGGTCGGACGGCTGCACGCGCCCAGCGGCGAGTGCGTATGCCTCCTGCGGATCCCGGTCGCGCAGCAGCGCCCGCAGGCGGGTGGCGGTCATGCGGTCGAACGAGGCGAGCGCCGCGACGTAACCGGCACCAGGGATCGACGCCCCGGTCATGCGACTCGACCGAGCGCTTCGTCGAACGGCGCCCGCAGCTCCAGGGCGAGATGGATCGCGCGCTCCGGGATCACGTCGGGCTGTCGGGGATCGAGGTCGGCGATCGTGCGGGCGACGCGCCGGACGCGGTGATAGCCACGCGCACTCAGGCGGCCACGCTCGAGCCGGTCGCGCAGTACCGCTCGCCCGCCGGTGTCCAGCGGGGCGAACCGGTCGAGACGGGAACCGTCGAGCCGGCTGTTCAGACAGCCCTGGCGACCGACGGCGGCCTCGCGGGCGAGGCGTACCCGCTCGGCGACGACGGCGGTCGCCTCACCACCGGTACTGGCCAGCAGGTCGTCGACGCCGGGCCGGTGGACGTCGACGCGGAGGTCGAACCGGTCGAGCAGCGGGCCCGACAGTCGCCGCAGGTAGCGGTGCAGGTTCGCCGCGTTGCACCGGCACGCCCCCGGCGCACCGCCGCCGCACGGGCACGGGTTCATCGCCGCAACGAGCAGGAAGTCCGCGGGCAGCACGACGTTGATCTTCGACCGGGACACCGTGATGTGCCGGTTCTCGAGCGGTTGACGCAGCCCGTCGAGCACCTTCGGGGCGAACTCGGCGATCTCGTCCATGAACAGCACGCCGCAGTGGGCGAGGCTGATCTCGCCGGGCCGGATCGAGCCCGAGCCACCACCGACGAGCGCGACCGCCGACGTCGTGTGATGCGGGGCGCGGTAGGGCGGCCGCGTGATCAGCCCGCCGGCCGGCAACCGCACGCCCGCCGCGGAGTGGACCATCGTCGCCTCGAGCGCCCGCTCCCGGTCGAGTGCCGGCAACAGGCCGGGCAACCTGGACGCGAGCATCGTCTTGCCGGCGCCCGGAGGGCCGACCATCAGCAGATGGTGGCCACCCGCCGCCGCGATCTCCAACGAACGACGCGCGGCGTGCTGGCCGTGGACGTCGGCGAGATCGGCACTCGTCGTGACCTCCGGAGGCGGCGCCGGCGGCTCGTGCTCGGGCCACGGTTGCTCCGCGTTCAGCACTGCGACCAGCTCGTCGAGCCGCTGCAGCAGACGGACGGTGCCACGTGCCGCGACGTGGGCTTCGACCGCGCTGTCGACCGGGACGACGACGTCCTCGTCGCCGAGCGAACCGACCATCGGGGCGACGCCGGGGATCGCCCGCAGCGAGCCGTCGAGGCCGAGTTCGCCGACATACGCGACCGCCTGGGCGGCGGCCGGGTCGACGACGCCACTCGCCGCGAGGATGCCGACGGCGATCGCGAGATCGAGGCCGGAACCTGTCTTGCGCTGGTCGGACGGGGCGAGGTTGACCGTGATCCGGATGTCCGGATACGGCAGCGCGCTGCTGAGGATCGCGGCGCGGACACGATCGCGCGATTCGCGCACCGACTCGTCGGGGAGCCCGCTGATCGTGAACCCGGGCAAGCCCTTGCCGACGTGCACTTCGACACGGATCGGGTGGCCGACGGCGCCGTGCAGCACGGCGGACGAGATGGACGCGAACATGTGGCGCCTCCTGGACGGGTGATGCGGCAGACCGCACGGACATGAGGAGAGGCGACCCGGCCCCTCGACCGTTCACCCGGCAGCTCGCCGGCGACGATCCCCAACCTACCCGGACGCTGTCACAGCCGGACATGCGAGCGGTGCAACACCGCCGACGACGTCGGACTATGTTCGCTGCCGATGAGCAGAGCGTGGATCGTCGTCGGAGTGGTCGTCATCCTCGCGATCGGGCTCGGCCTCGGCGTCGCGGGCGGCGCGCTCCTGTTCGGCGACGATTCGGGCAACGATGCCGCGAACGCAGCGCCGACCGACGAGGTCTGCGCGGAGGCCCAAGCCGCTGTCGAGGTCGCCCGCGAGCAATTGCGCGGACTGAACGAGTCCGCGAGCCAGGATGCGAGCTTCTTCGCGGCCTTGATCGTGGAACAGCGGGCGATCACGTTCACGATGGATGCCGAGCCGTCGTGCTTCACCATTCGGGAACGGGCGGAAGCCGCCGGGTTCCTCGAGGGCGTCCACGCGCTGCTCGATGCGCTCGGTTCGAGTTCCGGATCTTCGACGCCGCCCACCTCGTCGGGCGTGGATTCATCCAGCACAGATTCGTCCAGCACAGATGGCTGATCTCGTGTACTGTACGGTCAGACATCGGTGAGACCACGCACCGCGGAGCGTGGGAAGTTCCGGGAGGGGACGACATGAAGGCTTCGACAACAGGCTCCGGCCGGCGGACCGCGCGGCGCGTTGCGGTCGGCGCAGCGGTGATCGGGCTCGCCGTCGCCGGCAATGCTGCGATCGGCCTCGCGGGAGAGAACGGACGCGACGACGGCACCGTCCCGGGGGCGCCGACGAACGCACCGTCGCCTGACGTCGACGAGAGCACGAACCGCGACGGCAACGCCGTGCCGGGGCTGGCGGTGACCACCCGCGCCGCATCAGCGACCGCTGCGTTGGACAACGGCCGGGGTGGCGTCGATCCCGCGGTCGGCCCGAACCCGGTCGTGCAGACCCGGGCCGCCACGACGGGCGACGTGCTCGAGGGCGCACATGACACCGACTCCGGGCTCGCTCCGGCCCTCGAGGCCACGCCTCGAGCTGCGTCGGGCCCCGAGGCTCCCGTCGATCAGGACGTGCCCGGAGCACCGACCGGCGTCGCGACGGCGACGAACCAGCCAGCGAACGACCAGGACGGCTGACACCTCCCGCCGTCCGCAGTCGCCGTCAGCTGACGCTCACGGGGCGGTGATCGTCAACGTTTGATTGACGGCGACGTCGTCGAGCACGGTCGTCTCGCCGTTCGGCCACTCGACGACGAGTTCGTCGATCAGCGCGGCGCCTCCGACGCCGAAGTGAGCCGACAACTCGCTCGACGTGTTGAAGTTCGCGCAGCCACCGATCGGACGCGTGAGCTGTTGCTCGCCGATCCGTGCCCGCACCATGCTGCCGACACCGTTCGGCGCGAGGTCTGCCGACCCGGCGGTGTCGAGGAACACCCGCAGCCAGTTCGTCGCCGGGCCGGACAGGTCGTTGCGGTAGAGGGCGAAGTCGTCGTTGCTCGCGGTGATCGCGAGGTCCTGGTCGCCATCGCCTTCGAGATCGAGCGCCAGCACGCCCAGACCGTGGAGATTGTGGAGCGGGCCGGCCTCGTTGGCGCGGTCGACGAAGCCTCCCTGGCCGTCCGCGACCCACATCCGTGACAGGTTGCCGACATAGGACGGCAGGTCCCAGCCGTTCGTCTCGACGATGTCGAGCCATCCGTCGTGGTTGACGTCGACCATCAACGCACCCCATCCCCACCCGCCGCTGTCGACACCCGCCTGCGCCGCGACCTCCTCGAAGTGTCCGGCACCATGGTTGAGGTACAGCTTGTTGCCGAGCCCGCGCCCGACGTCGTCGGCATCGAAGATCGCCGTCGCGTACCAGTCGAGCAGACCGTTGTTGTCGACGTCGCCGACCGCCGTGCCCATCCCGGCCCACTCCTGCGCGGCTCGTGCGATCTCGGTGCGATCGACGAACCGGATCGCGTCGGGGGAATCGGCGGTCGTGTTGACGAAGTACCGGCTCGTGCCGAAGTCCGCGACCAGCAGGATTTCCGGATACCGGTCGCCGGTCATGTCGACGATGCACGGCGAGAACCCGCGGATGCCGATCTCGTCGATGATCCCGGCGGAGTCGGTGATGTCGGTGAACGTCCCGTCGCCGTTGTTCTCGAAGAGACGGTTCCCGAGCGAATCGCGCTGCCAGCCGGCGACGAAGAGGTCGAGGTCACCGTCGAGGTCGACATCTCCGAAGACCGCGCCGAGGCCGTCGTGGACCACGGCGCTCGTCGTCGCCACACCCGCCTGCGCGGCGACGTCCGTGAACGTGAGGTCGCCGTTGTTGCGATACAGACGATGCGCGCCTGTCAGCGCACCGGCATCGGGCGTGCCGTGGCTCGCGACGAACATGTCGAGCCAGCCGTCACCGTCGAAGTCACCGACTGCGACCGACGAACCGAGGTGCAGCTCCGCCAGACCGGCAGCTTCGGTGACATCGGTGAACCCGCCCTGCCCGTCGTTCAGGAACAGCGAGTCGCGTTCGTGTCCGCCGCCGAGCAGGAACAGGTCGGTGTCACCGTCATTGTCGAAGTCCCCGGCGCCGGCCCCGTTCATCATGATCGCGGTGTCCTTCACCAGTTCGACGTCGAGCGCAGAATTGAAGGTGACGGCGACGCCCGCCTCCTCTGTGACGTCGATGTAGCGCACGATCGAACCGGCCCCGTCCTGCCAGCCGGGCGGCGGGCCCAACTCCGGCACCGGCGGGGGGCCGTCACTCGAACGTGGGCGGACCTGCGCGTCGAGTTCGTCGACGATGGCGGGTGCGGCCGTCGTCACGTCCGTCTGCGCGGAGGGCGCGTCCCCGTCGTCGGCACACGCGGCGATCACCAGCGCCGCTGCCGCGAGGACCGTGCCGCCCAGGCGGGCGCGTGCCGAAAGCGAGGTCTGCCTGGTCATCGTCGCCTCAACGTACCAAGCCGAACGGGGGCAAAGAATTCGTGACGGGTATCGGCACATGGTGTACGGTGGTGCGGAACAACCACAGTGGAGGGCTGAATCATGGTACGGAAGCGCAGGGCCGCGGTTGCGGCAGGGGCAATCGTGGCGGGGGTGGCGCTGATCGCAGCACCGATCGTGTATGCCGACATCGTCCACCCGGACGACGTCATCATCCAGGGCAGTGCGTGCGTCGGCTTCGACTGTGTCAACGGCGAGAGCTTCGGGTTCGACACGATCCGGATCAAGGAGAACAACCTCCGGATCAAGGCGCAGGACACGTCGAACACCGCCTCGTTCCCCACGCAGGACTGGCAGATCACGTTCAACGACTCGAGCAACGGTGGCGCCAACAAGTTCGCGATCGACGCGATCGACCCGGTCGCGAGGACGATGTTCACCATCCTCAGCGATGCCCAGGCACACGCGCTCTTCTTGACGTCCAACCGGGCCGGCTTCGGCACCAACACGCCGGTCGTCGAAGTTCACATCGTCGACGGAGACACGCCCACGGTCCGTCTCGAGCAGGACGGCTCGAGCGGGTTCACCCCCCAGATCTGGGACATGGCCGGCAACGAGACGAACTTCTTCGTCCGCGACGTCACGAACGGGTCGGCGCTGCCGCTCCGGATCCAGCCGGGCGCCGGCTCGAACTCGCTGTTCATCGCGAACGATGGCGACGTCGGCATGGGCACCTCCTCACCTGGTCAGGACCTCGAGATCGTGGACAACGCCAATCCACGCTTCCGGCTCAACCAGCCCGACGCCACCAACAAGCTGTGGGACATCGGCCACATCGGCAATGTCGGCGACCTGATCTTCCAGAACTCGTCGGCCGTGCAGTTCCGGCTCTTCGTCGACGGCAAGATCCGGTACCAGGCAGTCGCGACGCCGCCGGCGGGTGGCGCTTCGGGTGACATCTACATCGACACCTCGGGTGCCCTGTGCTTCAACGACGGCACCGGCTGGGTCAAGGCCGCCGGGGCAGGTAGCTGCGTCTGACCCACTGATCAGCCACTGACCACCGACGACGGCGGTGGGTGACCACGGTGTCGCCCGCCGCCGTTGCGCGTCCCGCTCCGTCTGCCCTGGCCGCGGCCCTCGCCCGTGCCACAATGCTGGCCGTGTCCCCCCGACTGCTCATCGCCGCCGCCATCGTGGCCGGACTCCTCGCAGCGTGCGGCAGCGATGACAGCGGCAACGCGGAGCGCTTCTGCGGCGAGATCCAGCTCCACGCCGCCGAGCTGACGCAGCCCGACCTCACGTACACCGACGACATCGAGCCGTTCCTCGACCTCTACCGCGACATCGCCGAGCTCGCCCCGCTGGCGATCGAGCAGGAGTGGGATCACCTCGTGACGGCCTACGAGACCGCGAGCACCGTCGTACCCGGCGACCCGGAGTCGGAGCAGCGGGCGCTTGCGGCGATCTTCTCGACCGAGAAGTCCGCGGCCGCAGTCGACTCGTGGCTCGAACGCAACTGCGCGGTCGACATCGGCCCGGTGTTCACGATCGTCGCCCAGGGCGACTGATCGCGAAGCGGCTCAGATGAAACGGTTCAGTTGATCTCGCCGCGACGCAGGATCACACTGTCACAGAGGCCGTACTCCTTGGCCTCCTCCGCCGTGAACCAGCGATCGCGCTCGGAGTCCGCCTGGATCTGCTCCAGCGGCTGGCCGGAGTGGAAGGCGATCAGCTCGGCCATCCGCTTCTTCGTGTAGCGCAGCTGCTCGGCCTGGATCTGGATGTCCGACGCCTGGCCGCGCAGGCCGGCGAGCGGCTGGTGCATCATCACGCGGGCATTCGGCAGCACATAGCGCTTGCCGGCGGCGCCGGCCGTGAGCAGGAACTGGCCCATCGACGCGGCGAGGCCGAGGCAGACCGTCGCGACGTCACAGCCGACGAACTGCATCGTGTCGTAGATCGCCATGCCGGCGGTCACCGAACCACCGGGGCTGTTGATGTAGAGCCAGATGTCGGTGCTCGGGTCCTCACCTTCGAGGTACAGCAACTGCGCGCAGATCTGGTTCGCGATGTCGTCGTTGACGTCGGATCCGAGCATCACGACGCGATTCTTCAGCAGCCGGTCGAACACGGCCGAGCGGGGGTCGATCGCGGTTTCGAGGGCCTGCGGTGCGGTGATGTCCGGCATGCCCGTCAGGCTACCGGTCGCAGCCGCATCGCCGAACGGCATCAAAGGAACTACTGTTCCCCACCATGGCGGTCAACGCAACGTTCCAACCACCCCACGTCTCGTCGCCGCCCGGGGCGGCCGCGGCACTGACACTGCAGCTGCACAACGACGCCGAGATCAACCAGGTCGTCACGCTGAAAGCGCTCGGCCAGCTCGCAGACCGAACGGTGCTCCAGTCCCAGACCGTCCACCTCGATGCCGGCGAGCACTTCGACGTGCCCGTGATCGTCGACGTGGGGAGCACGCTCGCCGCCGGCGCGCACACCTCGGCGATCGAAATCCTCGCGGGCGAGGGCCCGGCGATCACCGCAGAGGCGACGATCGACGTCGAGGAATCCTCGTCGTACACGGTCGCGCTGACACCCGAGCGCTCGGTGTCGGCGCTCGTCGGGCGGCACCGCATCGTCGTGGAGAACCAGGGCAACGTGCCGATCATGGTCGAACTGCTCGCCGAGTCGCTCACCGACACGTCCGTTCCCGAGCTCGCCGCGCCGATGCTGAACGTCGACCCCGGCGTGACGGCCAAGGTCGAGTTGAAGATTCACCCGCGGACACGATTCTGGCGGGGAGCGACGACCGAGCACCCGTTCGCCGTCCAGGTGATCGGCAACGATGCGACCGTCCACGACCTCACCGGCGTCTACGAGCAGGGGCCGCGGGTGCGTCCGTGGCTCTTGCCTGCGCTCGTCGGCATGCTGGGCGCACTCGCGATCGGCACGCTGGCGTGGTTCTTCCTCCTGAAACCGAACGTCGAGTCGATCGCCGAGGACAAGGCGGAGGAGGCCAACGCCGCCGACCAGGCGCGCCTCGACGAGAAGATCGCCGAACTCGAGCAGGCGGCCGCCGATGCCCGGGCGCTCCCGCTCGGCACACCGGCCGACCTCCGGCTGAACGCGGAGGCCTCACCGGGCGGTTCGGCGACCGAGTCGTTCACGGTCGCCAACGATCGCGTCTTGTCGGTGACCGACGTCGTGTTCCAGAACCCGGGCGGCGCCGTCGGCCGCGTCGCCCTGATCCGCAGCGGCGAGGTGCTGCTCGAATCCGAACTCGCCAACTTCCGGGACCTCGACTTCCACTTCGTCGCACCGTTCCGGTTCGACGGTGGCGACACCGTCGAGATCCGGGTCGACTGCGACACGGCCGGGCCGACCGAGTCGACGTGCATCGTGGGCGCGCTGATCATCGGCTTCGTCGACGAAGCCCGCTGATCAGTTCGCGAACCCGCCGAGCCCGCGCCGGCCGGGCCCACCGGCGAAGACCACGGTGTCCGACCCGCCGGCCGAACCGCTGATCAGCATCGAGGCCACGACATCGGCGAACAGGTCGGCCTGGCCGGTGACGATCATCTCGACGACTGCGCCTTCGGTGTTCGGCAGCACGACGAGCGTCTCGGCGAAGCCGCCCTGTTCGTCGACCGTGACGACGCGCGTGACCCGTGCTTCGTCCCAGGAGAAATCGACGACCGCGCCGGCCGGGAAGCCGGCCCCGAAGACGGCGACGACCTGGCCCTCAGCGGCCACACCAGGCAGCACGGTGAGCGTCGGAGGCGGTGCGCCGACGCCGCGCAGCGCCGACGCGGTCGAGGTGCCGTCGGCGAATGTCGCAACGAGGTTCGCCGTGACCGGCCCCTCGACCGCCGGCGTGAACGACACGGTCACCGCGCACCGCTCTCCTCCGGCCAGCACGCCGCCGCAGGAGGTCTCGTCGATGACGAAGCCCGAGTCGGTCGACGGATCGAGCGCGATCGACGCGACGTCGACCGTGCGGGTCGACGGGTTCGACAGCTCGAACTCGGCGGTGCGCCGGCCGGCAGCGATGATCGTCGGGGCGAAGTCGAACGCGGCCGGCTCGAAGACCGGTTGCGGCTGCACGACGGTGGTCGTCGGCCGGACGGTGGTCGTCGGCCGCGGCCGGCTCGTCGTCGGCGGAACCCGGCGCGGCGCGGTCGTGGTGGTCGTCGTGGTCGTCGTGGTGGACGTCGTGGTGGTGGTCGTCGCGGCCGGCACGGTCGTCGTCGTGGTCGTGGTGGTCGTCGTCGGCGGCGTGAAGATCGGCTCGGTCGCCCGGGCCCAGACGTGGCCGTCGGGTGCGAGCGCCGCGTCGGTGCTCAGGTCGGCACCCGCCGGGGCGTCGAAAACGACGACACCACCGTCGGCGGACAGCGTCGGCCCGGACACCGACACGCCGGCGCCCTCTCCGAATTCGGACGACACCGCGAGGTTGACGATCTTCTCCGTCGACGCTGCGAACGGCGCAGCGGAATCCGACCGCCGGACACGTACGGCGCCGGCCGCGTCGTAGGCGACCGCCGTGCCGTCGCCGGCCAGCGAGGGCCGAGAGGAGTTCGTCGTCAGCACGCGCCGGCCACCGGGATCGGCCGGCTCGACGACGACGAGGTACGGCGCAGTGGCGCCGGCTGCCGGGATGAGCCCGTCGACGTCGGCCTGATAGACCACCAAGGCGCCGTCATCGGAGACGGTGGGCCAGGACGACCCCGCCTGGGACGGGGCGAGCAGCGCGACCGCGGGCGTCGCAGGGGCCGACGGGTCGTCGGGGTCGATGCCGGCCGTCCAGAGGTAGACGCTCGACGGCGCCGGTGTGAACGGTGCGGCCGCATCCGCGGGGCCGGACTCGAACACGATCACCGTCGCATCGGCGGATGCGTCGATGTTGCGCCCCGGGACGTGCCCTGCGACGCCGCTCGTGATGGCGGTGAAGACGGGTGTGTCGACGGTCGACACGGCCTCGTACCGCCGGACCTCGTCGCCGGTCGGCCACGCGATCACGGCACCGTCACCGGACAGTGCCGGGGCAGGCAGGGTCCGCTCGGCGGGGAACCGATCGAGCACGAACCTCGTCTCGGCCAGTTCGTCGGTCGGACACAGGTCGACCCGCCGCAGTTCGACGAGCGTCGACGGCGCCGTCGCCTCGGTTTCGTCGCGCGACACCGTGGTGCTCGTCGTGGTGCTGGACGTCGTACTCGTCGAGGTACTGCTGGTCGAGGTGCTGCTGGTCGAAGTAGAGCTCGTCGGCGGTGTCGTGGTGCTGGTGGTGGTGCTGGTCGTGGTGCTGGTCGTGGTGCTGGTCGTCGTCGAAGTCGTCGGCGGTGGGTCGGGGGCTTCGACCAGCGCCGAGTAGGCAACGGTGCAGCCATCGCCGCTGACGGCCGCCTCGGTTGCGGCCAGGCCGGCGGGGATCAGCGTCGTCGACGCGGCGACCGCCGGGGTGGAACCGGTTGCGGCGCGGGCGCGGACGCGCACGACGACCGAATGCGCAGGAAGCGACTTGGCGCCCGGCGGTGTCACGACGTTGCTGAACACGGTGACGCTCCCGTCGTCGGAGACGCTCGGGAAGGTGTTCGTGCCGGGCAGCGGCGAGCCGTTGGTGCGGACCGACACCACCGAGATCCCCTCTGCGGATGCGGCCGACTGTGCTCCGGTCGGCGCGCCGAACCCGTCGACGACGCCGATCATGGCGACGCCGACGAGCGCGATGGTACCGACCCGGGCCCACACCGAGAACGAGTGTTCAGACGTGGGCCGATCGTACCCCAGGTGTTCCCCCCGACGTACCTCGGGACGCTGCGCCTTGACGGTTCCTTGACAGTTGTGGTCGGGCCGGAACCGGCGGCGAATGCCCTGGTGGTTCACCGTGCGATGCCGCTCATCACGACCGCGACGCGCGCCGACGGCGGCAGCTGGTCACGGGTCGTGAGCAACCCTGCGAGGCCGGCGCTGCCCGTCGGGCTGACGTCGAAGCCACTCCGCTGCGCGAGACGGTGGGCGTCGACCACCGCCGCCTCCGGCACGACGGCCGGGCCACCGCCCGTGCGGCGCATCGCCTGGGCCACGCCGACCCAGTCGTATGTCTCGTCGTCGAGGATGCCG
>JAHEKY010000138.1 GCA_024644465.1 Ilumatobacteraceae bacterium
GACGCGATCACCGGGGTCGTCGTTGACGTGTTCGCCGACCTCGACGGCGACGGCCGCCCCCGGCATCGCCAGCTCGCGCAGACGTGCTTCGACGGCGGCGGCGAGCCCGGGCGCAGCCGCCCGGCGCGCGGTGCCGACGGCGCGTGCCGCTGCCCGTTCCGCCGCCATGGCCAGCTCGCGCTCGGCATCGAGTTCCGCTGCCCGCCGGTCGAACTGCTCGAGTTCGTGGAGCCGGTCCTGCGCCGTTGCGTGGAACGACATCACGGTCGCGAGGTCGGCGCCGTACTTGCGGCGGAGATCCTTCAGCGTCTGGCGGCGTTCGCGCAGTTCCGCGAGGCGCTCCGGCGACTCGTCGATCGTGTCGGCGGTGTCACGCAGTTCGGCGACGAGATCGTCGACCTCGGCGAGCACGTCGTGGAGCCGTGTCGCCGGACCCGCGTACGGCACCCGCCCGTCGACCGCGGCGAGCGCCCGGCCGAGGGCGTCGCGTGCACCGGCCTCGTCGATGAGCACGGCGTACGCCGTGAGGCCGGCCTCACGATGGGCGACCGCGTCCGCGAGCAGCGATTCCTCGGCGTCGAGCTCGTCGTCCTCGTTCGGGTCGACGAGCGCGGCAGCGTCGAGTTCGTCGACCTGGTAGCGCAGCAGGTCGATCTCGCGGGCGCGTTCGCGCTCGTCGCCGCCGAGCGCCGCGAGCGCCGCATCGAGTTCGGTCAGTCGGGCGCGGGCGGTGCGGAGCGGCTCGAGGTCGACTCCGCCGAACGCGTCGAGCGCGGCCCGCTGCGTCACCGTCGACAGCAGGCTCTGGTGCGCGTGCTGGCCGTGCAGTTCCACCGCGCCGGCGGCGGCATCGGCGAGTGACGCGACGGTCGCGAGCCGGCCGTTGACGTACGCCCGGGAGCGGCCGTCGGCCGGCACGACTCTGGTGAGCACCGTCTCGGTACCGTCGTCGGCGACGAAGCGACCGTCGACGCGCGCTTCGGCCGCCGCGTGGCGGACGATCGACGAGTCCGCGCGCCCGCCGACGAGCAGCTCGATCGCCTCGACGAGCATCGTCTTGCCGGCGCCGGTCTCCCCCGTCAACGCGGTGAGCCCGGAGCCGAGCATCAGCTCGATCCGCTCGATGACGCCGAGGTTCTCGATGTGGAGTTCGGTCAACACGGCGCCCAGTATTGCAGCGCGGTGTCACAGCGCACTCGGCCCCCGCAGCGGGATGCTGGCTCGACGGGTGGGGCACCGGCGCTCCCGATCGGACGGGGGACTCCACGACCCACGTCGTCTCGGGAGCGCCGAGCTCCGTCCACGAACGCACGCGCTGTGGCACGTTCGTGGTGGCCTGGGCGCTACAGCGCTCGGAAAATGGAGATCAGTGCCGGCACCATCGTGATGATCAGGAAGACGGGGAGGAAGCACACGACGATCGGGAAGATCATCCTGACGGTCAGCTTGGCCGCCTTCTCCTCGGTCCGCTGCTTGCGCTTGTCGCGCATCTCCGCGGACTGGATCCGCAACGTCTCGGCGATGGACACGCCGTGTTTCTGCGCCTGCAGCAGGGCGGTGACCAACTGGCGGATCTCGACGATCTGGGTCCGGTCCGAGAGTGCCCGGAGCGCTTGCGCGCGTGGGACACCGGCACGGATGTCGCTCATCATGTGCCGGATCTCTTCGGTCAGCGGGCCGTCGGTCGTCTCGGCGACGCGGGCCAGCGCGCCATCGAAGCCGAGACCCGCCTCGACGCAGATCGTCAGCTGATCGATGATGTCGGCGGCGTCTCTCTGCATCTTCGCCTGGCGCTGATCGCGAGCGCTGAGCACCCAATAGTCCGGCAGGAAGAACAGAATCGGGGCCACGATGACCGCGAGCACCACGTGACCCCTGAGCAGCAGCAGGAACGCGGCCATCGCGGCCAGCGTGATCTTGATCCCGATGATGCGGGGCAGGTCGAGCCCGCCCGGGTGTCCTGCCTGGACGAGGTTGACCTCGAGGCCGTCGACGAGCGCGTTCGGCAGCCGCCGGCGGGCGGATTGCCCGAGTTGGCGCATCAGCGCGATCAGTTGGTTCTGCTCCGGGGCGGCGTCGGACAGCCCGGCCACCAGGTTGCTGCGCGCCGCCGATGGCCGCGCCGAGAGGCCCCACCAGAACATGGCGACGGCACCGACGAGCGCCACCGCGCCGAGGATGGGTGTGAATTCCATGTCAGCTCCTCTCGATCACAACGCGACCGACTTCACGATCTTGTGCACCCACAGCCCGCCGAGCGCGATGAGGATCCCGGCGAGCGCGAGTGCGATCAGCCCGACCCCTTCGGTCAACAATTCGAAGTTGTCGGGATTGACCCGCCACTGCCAGACCAGCATCAGGAGGGGCAACCCGGTGAGGATGCGGGCCGACAATCGCCCCTCGGCGGTCAGCGTCCGCACATGGCGGGCCATTCGCGCCCGTGCGCGGATCGTGGTGGCGACCTGATGCAGGATCTCGGCGAGGTTGCCGCCGGTCTCCCGGTTGATGTCGATCGCCCCGACGACCCACTCGAGGTCCTGGCTGTCCATCCGGCCCGCGAGGTCGCGCATCGCATCGGAGAGGTCGCGACCGAGTCGCGCCTGGACGAGCACGTGGGCGAACTCGCTGCGGGCCGGTTCCTCGGCCTCCTCAGCGACCGACTCGAGAGCCTGGGTGATGCCGTAGCCGCTGCGCAGCGACGTCGTGACGAGCTGCAGCACGTCTGGCAGCTGGTCCGCGAACGCGGCGCGGCGCCGGCGCTTCGCATGCCTGACGTAGGCCCGCGCCCCGAGGCAGAGGAGCGCTGTTGCGAGCAGCCCGACGAGCAGGCCGCCCAGCAACAGGCCGACGGCCCCGGCGACGAGCGCGACGAGTGCGACCAGCAGGATGAAGTCCGCCGGCCTCATCGAGATGTCGGCGACAGCCAACGCGGTGCCGAGGTCGTCGCGCTTGCCGTACTTCTCGAGCGCATCCTCGATGGCCGTCGTGGTCCGTACACCCATGTCCGACGCCGTGCGCGGTTTCTCGACGCCGAGGCGCGCCCGCGTGACGCGGGTACGGGGGAACAGCAGCAGCCCGAGAATGAACAGGCCGGTGAAGAGCCCGGCGCCGCCGACCCACAGCCATGCCGACGACGGCGTGGGATCGGCAACGACCAGGACCGGCTCCGTCGTGACCGGCCGGGACGTCGTGACGGGCGTTGCGGCGACGGTGGTCGGCGCGGCAGTTGTCGGTGGGGTCGTCGATGCCACGGTGGTCGCTGGAACAGTCGTCGGTGGCGGCGTCGTACTCGGCACGGTCGTCGGTTCGACGACGTCGACGAGCAGATCGGCGACCCTGGCGAACGCCGCCGACATCGCCGCCGGGTCGTCGGCGGAAGTGACGGTACCGAGTGCGCTCAGATCGCCGAGGTCGGTGAGCGCCGTCGTCAGGCTGATCGCCTCGACGCGGACGTCCTGGGTCGCAGCGACCGCGTCGTCGAGCGTGGCGACGCTGCCCTCGTCGCGTCCGTCGGACAGCACGACGAGGACCTTGTTCTCGACGGTTGGCGTGAAGTGTTGCGACGCAGCGACGACGAGATCGAACAGGGCCGTGTCGCCACCGGTCACGATCGAATCGATCTGTGCGACGATCACGGCCCGGTCGTGCGTCGGCGGGGTCAGGACCGTGACATCGTCGGCGAACGTCTCGACGCCGATGGCGACGGCCGGCGGCATCGACGCGACGAACTCGTTGGCTGCGGTCTTCGCGGCTCCGATCGCCGGCTGCATGCTCTCGGACGTGTCGATCGCGAGAATCACCTCGACGCTCTCGCCCGGCGTCTGGGCGACCGACACGGATCCGAACGGCAGTGCGGCGAGCATGGCCAGCGCCAACACGACCGCGGGCCGGACGGCTCGCGTCATCGCTGCCACATCCCGGGATCTTCGAAGACCCCGCCGCCGATGACGACGCCGTTGCGGCCGAGCTCTTCCACGAACTCGGGGCGGACGCCGGTCGGGACGAGCGCCTGCACCTTGTGGTCGAACTTGTAGATGTCCTGGAGGGTGATCACTTCGCCCTCCATGCCGACCACCTCTGTGAGATGGCTGACGCGTCGGGACCCGTCACGGAGCCGTTCGATCTGGATGATCAGGTTCAGCGCCGATGCGATCTGCTCTCGGATGGCGCGCGACGGCAGGTCGAAGCCCGCCATCAGCACCATCGTCTCGATGCGGGCGAGGGCGTCGCGCGGCCCGTTCGCGTGCACCGTCGTCAGCGACCCGTCGTGGCCCGTGTTCATCGCCTGGAGCATGTCGAGGGCCTCGGGGCCGCGGACCTCACCGACGATGATCCGGTCGGGCCGCATGCGCAGCGAGTTGCGGACGAGGTCGCGGATCGCGATCTGGCCGACCCCCTCGGAGTTCGGCGGGCGCGCCTCGAGGCGCACGACGTGCTGCTGGTGCAACTGCAGTTCGACCGCGTCCTCGATCGTGACGATGCGCTCGTCGTGCGGGACGAAGCTCGACAGGACGTTGAGCAGCGTCGTCTTGCCGGTGCCGGTGCCGCCCGAGACGAGGACGTTGAGACCGCCCTCGACGGTGGCGGCGAGCAACGACGCGACGTGTTCGGTCAGCGTTCCCATCTCGACGAGGTCGTGCACCTGGAACGGGTCCTTGGCGAACTTGCGAATCGTCAGGATCGGCCCGTCGAGCGACAGCGGCGGCACGATCACGTTGACGCGTGAGCCGTCGGGGAGGCGGGCGTCGACCATCGGCGAGGACTCGTCGATCCGGCGCCCGACCGAGGACACGATCCGCTCGATGACGCGCCGGAGGTGCTCCTCGGAGATGAACCTTGCCGCCGTCCGTTCCAGGACGCCGCCGCGCTCGACGTAGATGTTGTCGCTGCCGTTGACCATCACCTCGGTGACCGTTCGGTCGTCGAGGAACTGCTCGACAGGCCCGAGGCCCATCACGTCGCGGGCGATGTCCCGCACGAGCAACTGGCGCTCTTCGGCCGATAGTGCCGAGTCGCTCGAGTCCATCAGACTGGCGATTTCGGTCACGACGAGCGACTGCATCTGCTCCTCGTTGGTCGCCTCGAAGAGCCGGGTTCCGAGGCGCTTGAACAGCGCGTCGTGGACCTTCGACTTGAACTCCCCCAGCCCATCCGGCGTCGCCGACGACTTCGATGTCTGCCGCCAGGGGTTCGCGACCTCGTTGCGCCGCGCCGCTTGCTGCGCCTGGTTCATCCGTTCGCTGACGCTCATCGCCGCCATCCCTTCCGTGACCGCTCCGTCTCGACCGGCGCATAGATGTCCGCCAACTGCCTGAACTGCCTGGCCGCTGCCGACTTCGGTGAGCTGCTGACGAGCGGCGTGCCCATGTTGAGCGACAGCGGGACCTCCCGCGTCGACGGGATCGAGCTCGCGATCTTCATTCCCATCACCTCTTCGGCATCTGCCGGGACGAGGCCGACCTTCGAATCCGCGCGGTTGAGGACCAACGTCCGCTGCGCCTGCATGTCGAGGTGGTCGAGGGCGTCGCGCGCGGTCCGTAGGCTGCGAATGCTGGTCACGTCGAGGCTCGACACCAGGATGAGGTCGGTCGCACACTCCAGCGCCGCAAGTGTGCGCTCGTCGAGTCCGGCCGATGTGTCCACGACGACGAAGTCGAAGTTCTTCGCCAGCAGTGGGAGCACCCTCGACACGTGCTCGTGATGGATCGAGTCGGCATCGACCGGGTCTGCGGCGCCGGCGAGCATGAACAGGTGGTGCGATGCCGGCGTCAGGTGCAGCTTGAC
>JAHEKY010000050.1 GCA_024644465.1 Ilumatobacteraceae bacterium
GACGCCGTCGACGGTCGCGCCCCACGTGTTGTCCGCCGACGTCGGCCCGTCGGCGGGTACGGCGGCGGTCAGCGGCACGATCAGGTCGCCGTCGGGCCGTTCGACGATCACCTCGACACGCAAACTGTCGGGCGCCCACACCTCGAAGCGAGTCGCGCCGTCGATCGGGGTGGCTCCGAGCCGACCGGTGTGCGGAGCGGGCGTCGGCGTCATCGGGAGCTCCGTTCGAGCAATCGGAGGCGCCGGGTGACGCGTGGGTTCGCCAGCGTCGCGGCCAGCGGCTCGTCGAGGCGGCGCTGCCAGATGCCGGGCACGACGCGCCCCGGCAGGTTGTGCGGCCGGTTCTCGTCGAGCAGGTCGTCGAGGTCGGCGACCACCACTTGGGCATCGCTGGCAGCCAGGCGGGCGAGCACCACGTCGAGCAGCGGGCCGTCCGGCGCGCCGAGCAGCCGGCGGTACCGGCCGCCCCGGCGCGTGGCGTGCGGCTCGGATGCCACCGCGAACGGGGCCATGTCGTGGGTCCGCACGCCCGACACCGAGCGGGCGGGGATGTCGCCGAGGCTGCTGCCGTCCATCGCGAACTGTTCTTCGTACATCCCGAGCATCGCCCACCGGTCGAGTGCCTCGTCGACGGCGGGCGGCACGGTGCCGAGGTTCTCACCGACGACGGCGAGGTCGGCGCGCGCCGCCTCGGCGGCAATCACCGCGAGCAGCTCGTCGTGGGGATAGTGGACGTACACGCCGCGGTCGGCCGGCTGCCCGTCGGGGATCCACCACAGCCGGTGGACCGCCATCACATGGTCGACGCGCAGCATCGAGGCGTGTCGGCCCGCCCGGGCGATCATCTGGCGCCAGAGCCCGTACCCACTGTGGCGCATCGCCGCCGGGAGCTGCGGCGGGAACCCCCAGTTCTGTCCCTCGGTGAAGAACGTGTCGGGCGGCGCACCCACCGCGATCGTCGAGGCGAAGAGGTCGGGATGCGCCCACGTCTCCCAGCCGTCGGGGTGCGAGCCGATCGGGAGGTCGAGCGACAGGTCGGCCGCCGCGCCGTCGTCGGCGATCGCGGCGAGTTCGCGATCCGCGAGATACTGGGCGAGCACGTGCGATCGTTCGACGACACCGTCGCCGCCAGCTTCGCGTTCGGCACGGAAACGGGCGTAGGAACCGACATCGGGGTGGGCTGCGGTGAACCGGTCGAGCTCTGCGAGCAACGCGTCGCCGGCGTCCGCTGCGGCGCGGACGAGCTGGCGGCGGCGGCGCTCACCCGCGGCACGCCAGTCGACATTGCCACCGGCCTGCCGAGCGAACTCGGGCAATGGCTCGGCGGGGAGCCCGGCATCGGCCAGGTAGACCTCGTTCCAGTGCAACCGGCTGACCGGTGAGTACGGGCTCGGGTCGAACGGCTCGTCGAGGAACGCCGCGTACAGCGGAAGCGTGGCGAGCAGGTCGACGCCGGCGGACGGGAGGTGGCGAGCGAGCCGGCCGAGATTCGTGAACGACGGCAGCGGCTCGTCGACGTCCCACAGGGCGTACGCCGGGGCGAACAGGCTCGAGCTGCGGACACTGGGGTCGGCACCCGGCATCAACGGCGGCGGCACGACGACCAGGCACTCGGCGATGTTCGGGCCGGCTTCGACGTGCAGCGGATGGCAGCCGACGGGAAGGCCGGCCGGGAGTTCGATCGCGCCGTCGAGGACGGTCACGGCCTCGCGGCGACCGTCGACGAGCAGCGCCGCATCGGTGGCCCGTGCCGCGATGGGGACGCGGTTCTCGGTGGTGCCGGCCATGACGTGGACCGGTGCGACGACGCCTGGGCCGGCGCCGGCCTCGGCCGCCGCGAGCACCTCGACGACCTGCTCGACCACTGCGGGGTCGGCGTCGTGGACGACGTGGTCGACGTCCTCGTAGGTGAGCTGCACCCCGAGCTCGCTGGCCCGCCGGCGCAGCGCGGCGGAGATCATCGGCGGCCGCGTCGGCCCGCGCGAGCGGGAGGCTGGGTGGAACGCAGCACCATCAGCGAGCGCTCGTCGACGTGGATCTCGTCGCCCGCCTTCGCCGCCATCTTGCGGCGCACGCCGACACGGGGATGGGCCGTGTCGAGATCGACCGCCCACCGGCGGCCCCACTGGGGGCCCGGAAGGGTCCACGACAGGGGTTCGTGGCCGGCGTTGAAGAGCAGCAGGAAATCGTCGTCGACGACCCGCGTGCCGTACGTGTCGGTCGTGGGGATCGTGCGGCCGTTCAGGAACACACCGACGGCGCGGGCGTAGCCGGTGTCCCAGTCCTCGTCGGTCATCTCTTCGCCGTCGGGGCGGAGCCACGCGAGATCGTCGATCCCGCGCAGACGACGGCCCTCGAACCAGTGGCGGCGGCGGAACACCGGATGCGCCTGACGGAATGCGATCACCCGCGCCGTCCAATTGACGAACTCGGTGTCGACGTCGGCCCACGGGTACCACGAGAGTTCGTTGTCCTGGCAGTAGACGTTGTTGTTGCCGCCGTGCGTCTGGCCGAGCTCGTCGCCGCCGACGATCATCGGGACGCCCTGCGAGAGCATCAGCGTGACCATCAGGTTGCGGCGCTGCCGGTCGCGCAGCGCGTTGATCGCCGGGTCGTCGGTCGGGCCCTCGACACCGTGGTTCCACGAACGGTTGTGCGACTCGCCGTCGTTGCCGTCTTCCAGGTTGGCCTCGTTGTGCTTGTCGTTGTACGAGACGAGGTCGGTCAGTGTGAAGCCGTCGTGGGCGGTGACGAAGTTGATCGATGCGGTGGGCCGGCGGGTGTCCGCCGCGTACAGGTCGGAACTCCCGGTGAACCGGGACGCGAACTCCGCCAGCGTCGACGGCTCGCCGCGCCAGAAGTCGCGGATCGTGTCGCGGTACTGACCGTTCCATTCGGACCACTGCGGCGGGAAGTTGCCGACCTGGTAGCCGCCTTCGCCGACGTCCCACGGTTCGGCGATCAGCTTGACCTGCGAGACCACCGGGTCCTGCTGGACGAGGTCGAAGAAGGCAGAGAGCCGGTCGACCTCGTACAACTCGCGGGCGAGGGTCGACGCGAGGTCGAAGCGGAATCCGTCGACATGCATCTCGACGACCCAGTAGCGCAGGCTGTCCATGATCAGCTGCAGCACATGGGGGTGGCGCATGTTGAGGCTGTTGCCGGTGCCGGTGAAGTCGAGGTAGTGCTGGGGGCTGTCGTCGACGAGGCGGTAGTACGCCTGGTTGTCGATCCCGCGCATCGACAGCGTCGGCCCGAAGTGGTTGCCCTCGGCGGTGTGGTTGTAGACGACGTCGAGGATCACTTCGATCCCGGCCGCGTGCAGCGACTTGACCATCGTCTTGAACTCCTGCACCTGCCCCAGGGCCGCGCCCGACGTGGTGTATTCGTTGTGCGGGGCGAGGAACGCGATCGAGTTGTACCCCCAGTAGTTGCGGAGGCCCTTCTCGACGAGGTGGTGATCCTGCACGAACTGGTGCACCGGCATCAGCTCGATCGCGGTGATCCCGAGCGCGTGGAGGTGCTCGATCACGGCGGGGTGGGCGATGCCGAGGTAGGTGCCACGCAACGAGTCGGGCACCGCGGGGTGGAGCATCGTCATGCCCTTCACGTGGGCTTCGTAGATCACGGTCTGGTGCAGCGGTACGTCCGGCGGGCGATCGTTGCCCCAGTCGAAGTACGGGTCACCGACGACCGCCTTCCACACGTGCGGGGCGCTGTCGTCGAGGTTCGGCTTGCGCGGGTCGTCGAAGTCGTACCCGAAGCACGCTGCGTCCCAATCGATCTGGCCGTCGATCGCTTTGGCGTAGGGGTCGAGCAGCAGCTTGGTCGGGTTGCACCACCGGCCGGCGGCGGGTTCCCACGGTCCGTGCACTCGGTAGCCGTAGCGCTGGCCGGGGCGGACGTCGGGGAGGTAGGCGTGCCAGATGTGGCCGTCGACCTCGGTCAGCTCGATCCGCTCGTCGTCGTTGCCGTCGGCACCGGCACCGTGGAGACACAGCTCGACGCCGTCGGCGACACTCGAGAACAGCGAGAAGTTCGTGCCCGAGCCGTCGTAGCGAGCGCCGAGCGGGAACGGCTTACCGACCCAGACCCGGCGTCCGGCGGTGTGCTGTTCATCGCTCATCGGGCGACCAGCGGCCGCTGCGGATGGGTCAGGTTGTCGTTCACGGCCCCCGGTGTACCCGCTCTGCAGCAGAATTGCGATGGGTGCCGGCGGTCATGGGGCTCACCCGCCTGCACGCGACGGGCCGTACCGCGTCACCAATAGTGAGCTCGGCCGACCGGGCGGCCGATTCCGCCGAGCACTGCCAGGACGAGCCCGACGACGGCCAGGATCGTGCCGATGGTGGTGAGGATCGGGATGCCGGCCAGGAGGCCGATCAACAAGAGGACAACGCCAAGTACAATCATGTCCGCGTTCGTTCCCGCTCCCTCGCCGGTCCAAACATGGAATCGGGCGCGTGCGTCTTCGCTCGGTGAGCACGCCCGTTTAACGAGAATCGAGAGGCCGAAGCCGATCGGCACGTCAGCCGCGCTCCCGGTCCGCGCTGATGGCAGGCCTTCCACCATCGCTCCCCGATCGCCCGCGGGCGCGAGAGTGCGCGAGAGTGGAGGCCGGACGTCGAGGGCGCGTGCCATCGGGCCGCGCGACGAGGCACACGGAGGTGCGCAATGGAGGCACATCAGGGCGATCGGATCGTGATCGAGAGCAACCGGGTCGGCGTGCCCGCGCGGTCCGGCGAGATCCTCGAGGTGGTCGAACACGACGACGGGCCGTCGTACCGCGTCCGTTGGGAGGACGGCAACGAGACGACGTTCTACCCGACGTCGGGCGCGCGCATCGTCAGCACCGACGCCTGAATCGCGAACGATCGGGGCACGTCGAACCGGTCGGCACGGGCCGGGCCTCCGCCGACGCACTCGCGAGGGTGCAGCGGGCGATCCGCCATCTGACCTGAGCCGTCGTCGCGGGGATCGACCACGCTGGTGGAGACGATGGGAATCGAACCCACGACCCCCTGCTTGCAAAGCAGGTGCTCTAGCCAACTGAGCTACGTCCCCTGGTTGGGGGCCCCATCTCTGAGGCACGGCCACGATACCGGCCCGCCTGCGATCGCGGGCCGACGGTATCGGACCAGCGTCTCTCGGGCCGGGCGGCCGAGATGGTTCGGATCCTCGCCGCCGGGCACACTGGCGCAATGGTCGATCTCCACACCCCCGTCGAATGGTTGCGCTGGATCGGCCGGAACTCGCGCCGGTTGTTCATCCTGATCGTCGGCGTCGCCGTGCTGCTCGCGGGTGTCGCGATGCTCGCACTGCCCGGCCCCGGCGTCGTCGTGATCATCGTCGGGCTCGTGATCCTCGCCACCGAGTTCACGTGGGCGGAGCGGGCGCTCGACAAGACGACGTCGACCGCCGCCGGCGCGGCGACGAAGGTCACCGGCAATCGCAAGGGTCAGGCCGCTCTCGCCGCATCCGGCGTCGGGTTGATCGTCGGCGGCATCGTGCTCGCGATCGTCTTCCGCGATCTGGTGGTCGTCGGCATCTCGCTCTCCCTCGCCGGCATCATCGGCCTGGCGACGCTGCTCCCCCACGTCCAGACCTGGATCGACGAAAAGGCCAACGCGTGAGGTTGTTGCGCACATACAGCGCACCTACCTCACGCGTTCGTGGTACGCACGCGTTCGTCGTGGTCAGTCGTCCTTGAGGGCGACGGCGTTGGGGGTGACGTTCATCTTCGGTTCGTACTCGGCGACGTCGACGGTGCGGCCCTCGGCCTGGAACGTCGCGCGCAGGTCCGATCGGCACGTGCCGCAGGGGCCGTAGTACTCCTCGGCGACGGTCGACTGGCAGCGCGGGCAACTGAACTCCACCGGCGGGACGTTACAACGCCTACGATCCTCTGCGATGCCAGACTCGCGCCCACCGATCTTCGATGACGGTGGTGAACTCCCCGAGGTCGACCGGAGTCGCCGTCGCGATCGGCACGCGATCGACGAACCGATCGACCGCTACGGCGATCTGCGCCACCCGAACTACCTCATCCGCCGCGCCGTCGTCGTCGGCGTCGCGGTGGCGGCGATCGCCGGTGGCGCCGTTGCGGTGGGCACCTTCCTCGGCGACGACGACGGCGGCTCCGGAGACGCGTTCACCAGTTCCGACTGGAACACGATCGCCTCGGTCGACGACATCACCGGCAGCATCGTGCTCGCCGATGACACGGGTGAGGAGCGCGAGCGCTTCCGCCTCGGCGTGCAACCGCTCGAGGAATCGCAACTGCTCGGCACGACGGTCGTCGCACGGACCGACACCCAGCTGGCGTTCGTGTCGCTGAAGGACACCGACACGGTCACCGAGGTCGACGTCGCAGCAGCGGGCGACCTCGTGATGCCCTCCGGCAGCGCCCAGACGGTGATCGCGCGTACCGCCGACGGCGGTCGCGCCGTGCTGCTCAACGCCGCATCGAACGAGGTGATCGACACATCGACGCTCGACGAGATCATCGGCGCGCGATACGACGTCGAGCTCGCCCGCAGTGACCCGTCCGGCCGTCACGTCCTGGTCACCGACTCCGGCAACTTCCAGAGCGTGCTGTTCTCGTTCGACCGCGACACCCCGTCGTTCTTCCCCGGCCTCGCGCTCGCAGTCGACGACACGCTCGTCGTGACCGCCCAGAACGTCGGCACCGACGCCACCGTGAGCATCTTCGACCACGAGGGCGAGCCCGGTGTGTCCGCCCGCACACAATCGGTCCGCGCCGGCATGATCGTGCCCGGCGGCGTCGTCCTCGTCACGGTCGACGGCGGCGTCGTCATGCTCGCACTGGAGGACGGGTCGACCCGCGAGGCGGGCCAGCTGACAGTCGGCACGGTGCTCGAAGGCCACGTCGCCGTACGCGGCGATCGCTTGATCGTGGTCGGCGAAGCCGGAACCGCGGTGATCGACGAACAGGGCGAGACACTCGTCGACCTGCCCGACGCGCGGCCGACGACGGCGGGCATCGACCGCCGGGCGCCGCGCCGCAACGACTGCCTGATCGTCGCGCGTGAAGCCGTCGGTGAGATCGCGGTGGTCGATCTCGCAGACGGAGCGATCGTCGCCGAGGCGCTCGCGAACCCGGACGTCCTCGCCGGCACCGACGGCTGCCGCGTCCTCGTGCCGACCACGTCCGGCTATCTCCTCGTCACCCGCGACGGCGTGCTCCGCGCTACGGTGACCGGCGACGTCGTCGCGTTCTCCCCCGACGGCCGCCACGTCGTCGTCGACCGCGAGAACCGACTCGAGCTCCACACGGTCGTGACCGAAGACAACGTCGCGTCGGAAGACGAACCGATCGACATCGGCCGCAGCGGACGCTCGGTGCTGTTCGCCGACCTGTGAACCCCGACCCGACCCCCGCCGGCGTCGGCGAGCCGGCACCCGACGAAGCCTTCGTCGAGATCGACGACGGTGCCACCCGCTGGCGCTTCGAGCGCGAGTTCCTGACCTCGAACTGGACGTGTCTCTACGGCAACGGCTGCAAGGGCATCCTCGACCGCCCGGCCGAGGAGTTGCAGCAGGGATGCTGCTCGCTGGGCGCGCACTTTGGCGACGGCCCACCCGGCCGGGCCGAGGCGATGAACGTCGCCGCGTACGCCGCGATGCTCACGCCCGAACAGTTCCAGTACCACGACGCCGCGCACGACGCCGCGTCCGGTGGCATCTTCGGCGACGCCGAGCGGACCCACACCCGCGTCGTCGACGGCGCCTGCATCTTCCTCAACCGGCCCGGATTCGCCGGCGGCGCCGGCTGCGCCCTCCACATCGCCGCCGACGACTTCGGCGAATCGCCGACCGATTGGAAGCCGTCGGTGTGCTGGCAACTGCCGCTGCGGATCGACTGGCAGGAGATCGACGCCGCGACCGAGTCGGCGACCGTCCGCCGGTGGACGCGCGCCGACTGGGGCGAACACGGTACGAAGATGGCGTGGTGCTGCACGGAGCGCACCGAGGGTGGCGAGGCGTACCGCGGCGACGACCGGGTCGTCGACTCGATGCGCAACGAGTTGACCGCGTTGGCGGGCCAGGAGGTCTACGTCGAGTTGCGATCTCGTCTCGACTGAGCGCCCTCGCGCTCAGATGATGTTGATCGCATCGAGCACCGCGGCGACCTCGGGAACCGCGACGTCGCCGGTCGTCGACCCTCGCCAGTCCGCCCGCTTGGTGCCCCACGAGACGAAGTCGTGCGCGGTCGTCCGCACCAGCGCGGCGTCGTCGTCGGCGCCGATGGCGACCAGCCAGCCATCCGGCCCCGGCGACAGGTGGTAGCTCCCTGAACCCGGCCCGTCCAGCACGAGGTTGATCGGCTGACGTGGTGCCGCGGCAAGGGCCTGCGCGCACATCTGGGGGAGGCCGGCGAGCATCCACTCGACCGACGCCTGCAACGCGTCATCGTCACGCGGCAGCGCAGCCGCCCGCTCGACGGCCGCGCCGATGTCGTGGCGGAGGTGGCAGTAGTGGTCGAACACGATCGCGTTGCCGAGCAGGTGGAGCGGGTGGCTGCCGAGGTCGGACAGCGGCACGACCCTGTCCGCCTGCGGCGGCTGCTGCAGCGCCGCCAACGCGGCGTGGCCCTTCTCGCACCACTCGTCGTACGCCGCAACGACCTGGTCCGGGTTCCAGCCGCGGCGCTCGCCGACCGGTACCTCCGCCGCCTCCTCGACCTTGCCGGAGTCGCCGGTGTCGATCGTGTCGGGCGCGGCGATCTGCTGGAACACCGACGCCATGTGCTGGGCCACGTCCTGCACCCGCCACCCGTCGCAGCCCGACGGCGCGGCCCACTCCTCAGGCGTCAGCGAGGCGAACAGCTCCTGGGCTCGGCTGATCTCGACGCGGAGCGCGGCAACGGCGGCAGTGGTCATCGCGCGAGTCTGCCACGGTGGCCCGACGGCCGAGCCAGCGTCACCCGGGATGGATCAGTGTTTCGGCGCCGATCGGACGGAACCCGCAGCTGAGGAACGACCGCAGCGACGCCGCGTTTCCGGACGCGATCTGCGCCCACACCAGCCGGCCCCGTTCGACCAGACCGAGGCCGTCCGCGATCAGGCCACGGCCCGCGCCACCGAGGGCGTGCTCGTTCCGCTCGACGGACAGCTCGAGCCGTCCGACGAGCCCGGTCCCCAGCGTGACGACACCGCGCACGTCGCCGTGCACGCGCACGTCCCGGCGATGCCGGCGCGCCCGCACGACGCGGGGATGATCCTCGATGTCGCTGCGCTCGGCCAATGTGCCGCCGCCGGTCGCTGTTCCCACCGCGACGAGTACGACATCGTGGGAACCGATCGAGCCGGTCGGCCCGGCGAGCCACCGCACGATGTCCGGCTGTGACACTCCCCCGAACCCGTCCGCCCCGAGGGCATCCAACTCCGCTGCGTCGCGGTCGGTGAGCACGACGGCGTGCCCGGTGAACTCGACCACCGCGTGCGCGCCGCCGGCCGCCGGCGGGTGAACCTCGACCGCACCGTCGACGGGTGGGAAGCGGCCTGCCGCAGCCTCGGCCAAGACCTCGTGGAGCGGGTGCATGACCGCCGAGATTACGGTCGGGGACATGCACGTCGACGTCATGACCGCCCCGCAGCCGCTGCGCGCCATGGGAGCGCTCGCGCAACGCACGCACGCGGCCGGGTTCGACGGCATCCTCTTCACCGAAGGCGCCCGGACGGTGTACCCGGCGGTCACCGCCGCGGCGCTCGCCGCCCCCGGGCTCCACCTCTCGACCGGCATCGCGGTCGCGTTCCCGCGCAGCCCGATGATCTCCGCGCAGCTCGCGTGGGAACTCCAGGAGGCGACCGACGGCCGCTTCCGGCTCGGGCTCGGTACGCAGGTGCGCACGCACGTCGTGCGCCGCTACGGCATGGAGTTCGAGCGACCCGGTCCGCGATTGCGCGACTACGTGCTCGCGGTCAAGGCATGCTTCGCGGCGTTCCGCGGCGCCCCGCTCGACCACCACGGCGAGTTCTACGAGCTGACCTTCATCAACCCGCAGTGGAGCCCCGGACCGATCGACGCACCGGACCCGCACGTCGACATCGCCGCGGTCAACCCGTGGATGCTGAAGATGGCCGGCGAGGTCGCCGACGGCGTGCACGTCCACCCGATCGCAGAGCTCGGGTACATCGGGCGCCACGTCCTGCCGAACGTCGCGGCCGGCACCGCCTCGACGGGGCGGCAGGCGAGCGACGTCGCGCTGATCATCCCGGTGACGACGATCGTCGGCGACACCGACGAGGAACTCGAGCGCGACCGTCGAGCGGCGCGGCAGATGTTGTCGTTCTACGGCTCGACACCGAACTACGCGTTCATCTGGGACGAAGCCGGGTTCGAGGGCACGACCGCCCGGATCCGCGCCCACCAGAAGGCCGGCGACTTCGCCGGAATGGCATCGGAGATCACCGACGATCATCTCGCCACGTTCTGCACCGAGGCGTCGTGGGACGGGCTCGCGGCAGCGTTGACGACGAAGTACGGCGGTGTCGCCGATCGACTCGTGCTCTACAACGCCGGGACCGAGACACCCGAGCGGTTCGATCGGTACGGCGCCGTCGCCCGGCAGGTCTCGGGCCGCACCGGCGCGTGAACACCGCGGCCTCCGGTCGCCGGATCGTGCGACGCATCGCGGGCGTGATCGCCGGCGCCGCGCTGCTCGCCGGTTGCGCTCCCGACGGGCCCGACGCACTGCCGGCCGAGCCGCTCGACCGGGACGCGGCGATCGCGGCGGCGATCGACGTGCGCGTCGACGGCTGCGGACCGCGTGTCGGGTTCGGGACCGGCGCGGTGATCGGCGGCGGAGATGTCGTCACCGCGGCGCACGTCGTCGCGGGACGCACCGCCGTCGAGGTGATCGATGTCGAAGGCCGCACCGCCGCCGCGAACGTGATCATGTTCGATCCGGACAACGACGTCGCGCTGCTCCGCCCCGACTCCCCCGTGGGGACCCCGCTCTCGGTGCGCCCTGCCGACGCGCGTGCCGACGAGACGGGCGTCGTCGTGCTGCCGCGCCTGACCGACGGCACCGTCGAGATCGAGGTCGTCGACGTCCGCGTGCTGCGGACCGTCAACATCGCGACGACCGACATCTACCGGGAGCGGGACGTGGTCCGGCGGGGCTTCGAGATCGAGGGGTCGATCGACCCGGGCGACTCCGGCACGATGGTCGTACTCCCTGGCGGAGGCGCCGGGATCGTGTGGGCGCGCAGCAACCAAACGGAACGGCGGGCGTGGGCGATCGACCTGCCGGCGACGTTGCGCGCCGGCGACACCCTGCCCGCCGACGCCCCGCCCGCCGACGTCGGCGCCTGCCCGCCCTGACCGCCCTGACCGCCCTGACCGCCCTGACCGCCCTGACCGCGAGGCGTTACATCTGGTGCCTGGCACCAGAGGTAACACTTCCGAGGACGCGGTCGAGGTAGGCATTGCGGAACGTGCCGTCGGGGTCGAGCTTGGCGCGCCACTTCTGGAAGGTCTCCCACTCGGCGTAGCGGTGGGCGAGCGTCGCGGCCGTCTGGAAGTGGAGCTTGCCCCAGTGCGGGCGACCGCCGTAGTCGTTCATGATCTGTTCGACACCCTGGAAATAGGCCTCGTAGGGGACCCCGGCGTACTGATGCACCGCGATCCAGCCGGAGCGCCGACCGTTGGCCGTCGACAGCGGGATGTCGTCGGACGCGGACGCCCGTACCTCGATCGGGAACATCGGCTTCACGGGCAGCGTGTCCACCAGGTCGTCGATCCGGCCGAGCGCATCGGGAACGGCGTCGAAGGGCACGCCGTACTCCATCTCGAGGAAACGGACGTGACGCGGGCTGCAGAACACCCTGTCGCTGCGGTCGATCAGGTCCCGCTCGGCGGCGGCCGACATCACGAGCTTCGCCACCCTCGGCGCCAACGACGGGAAGCGGCGACCGACGCGGCACACGGTGCCGAACGCCAGGTTCTCCCCGATCCACTTGTCCCTGACGTAGCCGATGCGCGACTGCGGCGCGGCCGGCGCGTCGGTACGGGTGTTGCGCTTCACCTGGCAGCGTCGTGCTCCCGGCATCCAGTAGAACTCGACGTGATCGGTCGAGTGCATCACGCTGCGGAAGTCGGCGATCACGTCGGCGAGCGGTTCGATCGTCTCGACGGCGTGGAGGTTGAACGCCGGGACGCAGCGGATCGTCACCTCCGTCAGCACCCCGAGCGCGCCGAGCCCGACGCGCCCCACCCGCAGCAGCTCCGGGTCGTCGCGCTCGCCGGCGCGGATCACCGAGCCGTCACCGGTCACCATCTCGAAACCGACGATGCGAGTCGCGAGGTTGCCGTGCGCGGCCCCGGTCCCGTGCGTCGCCGTCGACGCGGCACCCGCGATCGACTGGCGGTCGATGTCGCCGAGGTTCGGGAGCGCCAGGCCACGGCCGGCGAGCTGCTCGTTCAGGTCGCGCAGCCGGATTCCGGCCTGCATCGTCACGTCGTTGCCGTCGACGGACAGGATCGCGTTCATCCGGTCGAGCGAGAGCAGGTGGCCGTCGGTCATCGCGACATCCGTGAACGAGTGGCCACCCGCGATCACCTTGACACGCTCACCACGCTCGGCAGCACCGGCGACGATCCTCGCGACCTCACCGGTCGCAATCGGCTCGTGACTAGCGTGCGGCGTGCACCGCTGGTTGCGGGCCCAGTTGCGGGTGGCGACGCTCATGACCCGAGCGTACGCACGGACACGGTTCCCTGCGGTCTCAGGCGGCGAACAGCTCGGTGAGCCCGCCCGCGACCGCGACCGAACGCGGATCGGACCGGTCAGAGTGCGGCGAGCAGGGCGTTCTCGACGACCTCGGTCAGGGCAGGGTGGATGTAGAACACGGCGCGAGCCACATCCTCGGCGGTCTGGTCGAACTGCATCGCCTGGATCAGCGGCTGGATCAGCGTCGGCGCCTGCGGCCCGATGATGTGCGCGCCGATGATCAGCCCGGTCTCGGTGTCGACGAGCACCTTCGCGAACGACGTCTCGTCGACGATCGCCCAGCCGTACGCGGTGCCGGCGTAGTCCCGGGAGCCGACGCTGAACGACAGGCCCCGGTCCGCCGCCTGCTGTTCGGTGAGGCCGACGGTGGCGATCTGCGGGTTCGAGAAGACCGCCGCCGGCACCGCCTTGTAACTCTGCCGGCGGATGTCGTCCGGGTGGGCGATGTTCCAGAACGCGATCGCGGCCTCGGCGTTCGCTAGGTGCTTCAGCTGGTACGAGTTCGCGATGTCGCCGATCGCCCACACCCCCTCGACATCGGTCGCCATCGAATCGTCGACCTCGATCGTGCCGTGATGGTGGCAGGACAGCCCGCCGGCGTCGACGTCCAGGAGGTCGCTGTTCGGCTCGCGACCGGTCGCGACGAGCAGTTCGTCGACGACGACGTCCTCGCCGCCCACGGTGATCACGATGCCGTCATCGGACCGGGCGACGTGGGTCGGCACGTGGCCGAGCCGCAGGTCGACGCGCTGACCGAAGACGTCCGTGAACCGGGCGCTGATGTCGTGGTCGAACCCCCGCAGCACCGTGTGCGACCGGTTGATCAACGTCACCTCGGACCCGAGCGCGGAGAACACGTGGCCCATCTCGACGGCGATGAACCCGCCGCCGATGATGCCGAGGCGCGGGGGCAGGTCGTCGAGCCGCATGATCGAGTCCGAGGTGTGGAAGCCGGTCTCGACGAGACCGGGAATCGGTGGCGTCACTGGCCGGGCACCTGCCGCGAGCAAGACCTGCGGTGCCGAGATGATGCACGTCCCGGCGTCGTTGCCGGCGACTTCGAAGACCTTGTCTCCGATGAAGCGCGCGGTGCCCTCGAACAGCGTCACGTTCGCCGACCCGTTGGCGCGGTAGTCGCGCCCTCCCTCGGAGATCGAGTCGATCCGCCCGAAGACGCGGTCCCGGATCGCCCCGAAGTCGGCGCCGTTGAACTGTGTGTCGATGCCGAGCTTCGCCGAGTTCTGCGCGGCGAGGGCGGCGTCGGCGGGCAGGACGAACATCTTCGACGGGATGCAGCCGACGTTCAGGCAGGTGCCGCCGAACGTCCCTCGTTCGACGATCGCGATCTTCCAGTCGTCGAGGTACTCGGGGATCGAGTTGCCCGAACCGGACCCGATGATGATCAGGTCGAACTCCTGTGGGGTGGTCGGGTCGGCCGGCGAGTCGCTCACGAAACGGATTCAACCACGACGACGCCGGATTGCTTCCCGTCGGCGATCTGGGGCAGGGTGTCGCCGTGTTCGAACGGGGAACGGGTGACGGGTTCATCCGCTGCAGCGACGGCCATGTGCGGTGGGGGATCTACGGCGCGGCCGGCGTCGTGTTCGTCCTGCGCGAGGCCGTGAACGGGCACGCCGGCGACCGTCGCCCCCTCGTGATGCTGCAAAAGCGATCGGCGATGGCTCACGAGGGCGGCACGTGGTCCTGCGCCGGCGGCGCGCTGCACCGCGGCGAGATGCCGTTGGACGGCGCGCTGCGCGAGGCCGCCGAGGAAGTCGGCGCGATCCCCGGCACGCCACGGGTGATCGGCGAGTACCTGTTCAAGCCGGCGCTCGACTGGGCGTACACGACCGTCGTCGTCGAGGTCGACGAACGCTTCGGGTCATCGGTCAACTTCGAGACCGACGCCGTCGAATGGTTCCCCGTCGACGACGTCGAGCACCTCCCGCTGCATGCCGGCTTCGCCGCGGCATGGCCCCACGTCAAGGAGATCGTCGAGGCCGCCGCCGCGTGACGACCACGTTGTGTCTGACACGACAAAGTTGTGTCTGACACAACTTTGTCGTCAGATCGGGGCGGGGGCTTCGCCGGGGCGGTTGCCGACGAGGCCGACGAGATGGGTGTGGTCGTTGTAGCGCGCCAGCCGCCAGGCGCCGTCGGCGTCGACGTGCCACTCGTTGATCGACGTGTTCGCCGGGCTCACCGCGGGAATCGACGACAGGTCGACGCCGCCGCCGGGCCACCGGCGCACCGCCGACACCATGATCACGCCGCCGTGGCACACGACCCACACCGTCCTGCCGGCGTGCGCGCCGACGACGCGATCGGTCGCGGTGAGCACGCGTTCGCCGAACTCCGGGCCGGACTCCCCGCCCGGCGACAGCGGGTTGTGCCAGTCGAGCCACGGCGCCTTGCCGTACTTCGCGGTGTATTCCGCGATCGTCAGCCCCTCCGCCTCGCCTGACGTCCGCTCGATCAGGTCGGGATGCTGCTCTGGAGCCAGCCCGGTCGGCGCGGCGATGATCTCGGCGGTGTGAACGGCACGGCGCATCGTGCTGACGAGCACCGCGTCCGGGCGCAGGTCGTCATCGGCGGCGAGCCGGTCCCGGAGCGCTTCGGCCTGCGCGACACCGAGTTCGGTCAGCCCACCGCAACTCTCCTGCCCCGACAGCCAGCCGCCGGCGTTCGACGCCGACTGGCCGTGGCGGATCAGCACGACCCTCGTGAAATCGTTCATCGATGCAGCATGGCATCGCCGGATGCGCCGTCCGAATCGCGCCGGCCGACGGGACCACCGCGACGTACGCTGGGCCCATGGCAACACGCACGGTCAACGGCACGTGCCACCACGACTGCCCGGACTCGTGCGGGTGGACCGTCACCGTCGACGACACCGACGCCACGACGCCGATCGCCGTCAAGTTGCGCGGCAACCCGGCTCACCCGTACTCGGCCGGCGAGCTGTGCCCGAAGGTCAACCGCTTCCTCGACCGGGTGTACAGCCCGGACCGGCTGCTGTACCCGCTGCGCCGTGTCGGCCCGAAGGGTTCCGGCGAGTTCGAACGTGTCGACTGGGACGACGCGCTGGCCGCCATCGCACGCAACCTCCACCGAGTCATCGAAACGTACGGCGCCGAGGCAGTGCTGCCGTTCTCCGACGCGGGCAACCAGAGCATGCTCGCGATGATGGGTCTGAGCGGGCGGTTCTTCGGCCACATGGGCGCCACAAAGCTGATCCGGGCGATCTGCGGGCCGACCGTCGGCGCCGCGATGGCGATGACGAACGGCACCGGTCGCGGCCTCGACCCCGAGCAACTCGCGCACAGCGACCTGATCCTGCTGTGGGGCACGAACACGAAGCTGACGAACCGCCACCTGTGGCCGACGATCGAGCGGGCCCGCGAACGGGGTGCCCGACTCGTCGTCATCGACCCGATCCGCACCGTGACCGCCGAGGCGATCGACCCCGACCGCGGCGACCGGTTCGTGCAGCCACTCCCCGGCACCGACATCTCGATGATGTTGGCGATGATGCACGTGATCATCCGCGACGGCCTGACGAACGACGAGTGGATCGCCGCGCACACGGCGGGCTACGACGAGTTGCGCGCCGCGGTCGCCGAGTGGACGCCGGAGCGGGCGAGCGACGCGTGCGGCGTGCCCGCCGCCGTGATCGGGCGACTCGCGCACGACTACGCCACGACGCCGAACGCGGCGATCCGGACGTTGATCGGTGCCGAGCACCACGAGAACGGTGCGATGTTCTTCCGCACGATGGCGTGCCTGCCGGCGCTGACCGGCGCGTGGGCACACCGCGGCGGCGGCATCGCGAAGAGCGTCGGCTCGTACACCGAGTCGCAGATCGACGAGGCGCGCCTGTTCCGGCCCGACCTCGACCGGGGCGATCCGCGCACGTTGAACATGAGCCGGCTGGGCGAGATCCTCACCTCCCCGACCGCCGGCGAACCGACGGGGCCGGGCATCCATGCGTTCGTCAACTGGAACTGCAACCCCCTCGTCACGGTGCCGAACGCTGACGCGATCCGGCGCGGGCTCGCACGCGACGACCTCTACACGGTCGTCCACGAGCAGTTCATGACCGACACGGCGAAGTATGCGGACATCGTGCTGCCCGCGACGACCCAGATCGAGTCCGACGACATCGTGTTCTCATGGGGATCGCTGTGGACCGCGTACAACCGGGCCGCGATTGCGCCGGTCGGCGAATCGTGCTCGAACACCGAGCTGTTCCGGCGGCTCGCCGGCGCGATGGGCTACACGGAGCCGGCGCTGTTCGACGACGACGAGACATTGATGAGGGAATCGCTCCCCACGATCGATCTCGACGAACTGCGGTCGAAGGAATGGTTGCGGGCGCCATACCCCGACGACGGCCGCCCGTTCGGGGACGGCGAATTCGACACGCCGTCCGGCCGAGTGCACCTCGCGTCGGACGACCTCGTCGCGATCGGCCAGCCACGTGTGCCGACCTACGTGCCCCCGAACGAGAGCCCGGGCGGCGACCCCGAGCTGTCCGCGAGGTATCCGCTGCAGTTGCTGACCCCGAAGCACCACACCCGTTTCCTCAACTCGGGCTACTCCCACCTGCCGAAGCACGGCCCGGCGGAGGGCGGCCCGTTCGTCGAGCTCGATGCGGACGACGCGCGCGCCCGGGGCCTCGCCGACGGCGCGCTCGCCCGTGTCTGGAACGACCGCGCCTCGCTCGACGTGCCGGTCAGGATCAGCGGGCGCCTCCGGCCCGGCGTCGTCGCGATCCCGTGGGGATGGTGGACCGCGCATCATCCCGACGGCAACGTCGCCAACATGCTGACGAACGACACGCTCACCGAGTGGGGTGGCGGCGTCGCGTACTCGGACACGCTCGTCCAGGTTTCGGCCGCCGACTAGCCCACCGCCCCTCGCAGATCGGCGGCCTGGCCAGGAGTAGCCTGACGACGATGGCAGGGGATCTGATCTATGCATTTCGCGTGCTGCGGCTGCCCCTGCTCGACGCGGGCGGCTCCACGATCGGGCGGATCGAGGACCTCGTCGCGATTCCCGGTCGCCCGGCCAAGCTGGGCCGAGGCGGTCACCCGGCGATCCCGCCCCGGATCGTCGGGTTCGTCGCCGACAGCCAGCGTCGACGCATCTTCGTCAACGCCAATCGGGTCGGTGAGCTGAGCGGCGACGGCGTCCGGCTGCGGAGCTGGGACATCGACCTCAACCCGTTCAAGCCGCGCCCCGGCGAGGTGCTGATCGCCGCGGAGTTGATCGACCGCAAGATCGGTGCGGAGACCGTGACCGACATCGCCCTGCGACCGAACTCCGACGGCCGGTCGAGTTGGTGGGAGATCGAGAAGGTGCGCCTGGCCAACAAGAACAGCCTGCGCCGCCGCACGACGTATCGCCTCGTCGACCCCGCCGAGGTGCCCGGCCTGTTCGACGCCCCGACGGAGATGCAGGTCGAGGCAGCCCGGCTGCGCGACGTCCACCCGGCCGAAGTCGCGGCGTTCGTGCGCGCGCTGTCCACCGAGCAGCGCCGCCAGCTGGCAGAGGCGATGGACGACGAACGCCTCGCCGACCTGCTCGAAGAGCTGCCCGAGGAAGAGCAGGTGCGCCTCGTCGAGAGCCTCGACCACGACCGTCTCGAGGGCGTGTTCGACGAGATGGAGTTCGACGACCTCGCCGACCTGCTCGGCGAGATGACCCAGGCCCAGCAGGAGGAGATGCTGGACGTGATGGACGACGAGGACGCGGAGACCGTACGCCGGTTGCTCTCGTACGAGGAAGGCACCGCAGGCGGGCTGATGACGCCCGAGGTGATCATCCTCGGCCCGCACGCGACCGTCGCCGAAGCGCTCGCCCAGATGCGCGACCCGGACTGGGTCGTGAGCATCGCCACGCAGGTCTTCGTCTGCAATGCCCCGTACAAGTCGCCGACCGGACGCTTTCTCGGCGTGGCCCACATGCAACGCCTGCTGCGCGAACCGCCGCACATGGAGCTCGGACGCGTCATCGACGAGATCCCGATCGTGCCGCCGGGGATGTCGGACCGCGAAGTCGCCGAGCAACTCGCGAGTTACGACCTGCTCGCCGTCGCGGTGTGCGACGACGCGGGGCGCCTGCTGGGCGCGGTCACCGTCGACGACGTCATCGACCGCATGCTCGGCGTCGGCTGGCGGACGCGGCAGCGGCCGACCCGGACGCGCGAATCGACGGCCCGATGAAGCGCCGCGAGGACCTCTCCGCGCCGCGCGCGGTGCGCCGTATCGGCGTGCAGTACGACGCGGACGTGTTCGGCAACTTCAGCGAATCGATCGCGAACTTCCTCGGCACCGCGCGCTTTCTCGTCTGGCAGTCCGTCGTCATCACGCTCTGGATCATCCACAACTCGTTCGCACCGGAGCGCTTCCAGTTCGACCCGTGGGACCGCGGCCTCGTCCTGTTGACGCTCGTGTTGTCGATCCAGGCGTCCTACGCGGCGCCGCTCATCCTCCTCGCCCAGTCACGACAGGAACGGCGCGACCGCGTCACCGCCGAGAACGACCGGGAAGTAGCGGAACGGACGCAGGCCGACACCGAATTCCTCGCCCGCGAGATCGCCAGCGTGCGCGTGTCGCTGTCGGACATGGTGACCGGCGAGGACGTCAACAACCGTCTCGACCACATCACCGACACGATCGAGCAACTGACCCGTCACGTCGAGCGGCTCGGCTCCGAACGCGTCGACGAGGACCCGAGCGCGGCCGGGCCCGCCGTCTGATCAGCCCGAGGCGCCGGATGCGGCCGTTCGAGCGGCCGGCACCACCGACTCGACGAGCGCCACCGTCGCGTCCGAGTACTCGTCGGCCTGCTCCAACGTGGCGAAGTGGTCCGCCGCCAGTTCGCGGATCGGCGCGCCGAGCGCGGCGGCGAGGGCGCGCTGCTTGCGCGGCTTCACGAGCCGGTCGGACGTCGTGACGAGCATTGCCGCCGGAACGCCGAGCGACGACGCCCACGGCCGCGCGTCGAACCGGCTGAGCGCCTTGCCCGCCTGGACGATCGCGGCCACGTCGGCCCGTCGCATCTCACCGAGCATCCACGGCACGTACCGCGCCAGATGGTGCTCGTCGTGCAGCATCTTGATCACCGCACGCTTCGTCAGGCGCGCCGTCGCCCACGACCGCAGTGCCGTGCCCATCATCGGCAGCATCAACCGCCAGACGATCCGCTCGCGCAGCGACGCACTCCACTCGAGGGCGGTCGCCTGCGGAACGACCGCGCTGACGAGATCCGGGTGGCGGCGCGCGAGGAGGAGGCAGATCGGCCCTCCCATCGAGTAGCCGACCGCGATCACCGGATCGACGTCGAGCGCCCGCACGACCGCGGCCGCATCGTCCGCGGCGTCTTCGAGCGAGAACGCGGCTTCCGTTCGTGGGCCGCGGCCATGCCCGCTGTGGTCGATCGCGACGAACGAGAAGCGCTCGGCCAGCGCGCGGTAGCCGGTGAAGAACTGGAGGTCCGCAGTGGCCGTCCACCCGTGCAACAGCAGCACGGTGGGCCGGCTGGGATCGGCATGGCGATGGTGCCGGACGAAGAACTCGCCTCGGCCGGCGATCGTGACGATCTCGGCCGCCGGGAGCCACGGCAGCTCGATCGGTTGCCAGGTCGAGCCGGGCTGTTGGTCGTTGGTCATGAGATCTCTCCGGGGGACGTGGTCGTGGACGCGGACGTTTCGGTTCGGACGCCGCTCGACGGGATGCCGGTGAACTCCTGGATCCGGACGCCGAGGCGCTCGATCGTGTGCAGCAGACCGATCGTGTCCAGCCGGTCGTCAGCCGGCGTGATCACGCCGCTCGGCAGCGCGCCGTCGAGGATCGCAGAGGTGAACGCCGTTGCCGTCGCCGCTGCGGCCGACGCGACCTGCTCGGCGATCCCGACGATCAGGGTCTGGCGAGCGCCGGCGGAGTCCCCGCCGCGCACTTCGACCCGCACGGCGCCGACGCCGCCCTCCGGGTGGGGTGGCCGCAGCATCGGGAGCCGTGCGGTGAGCCGGTCGCGGCGGTTCGCCGAAACGCGCGCGCTGAGCCGCCCGACGTCGGGGAACATCTCGTGGAGCAGCATCGGTGAGGCCAACTCGGCGCGGTAGCAGTCGTAGGCGCCGACCGGCTCGGGGAACCAGCACAGCTCCCGGCCGGACCCTGCGGGGCGGGTGACCCGTTCGCCGTCGTGCAGGCCGAACCCCCACCCGGCGAGCGCACGGTGGTGTTGACGGGCGCAGGCCGGCCCGGCCGTGCCGTGGATGGCGATGTGGATCTCGTCGCATTCGGCGAGTTGACCGGCGAGGTGCCGGACGAGCAGGTCGGTCAGCCCGGGCGACATCCCAGCGCCGACGACGAGCGGTACGCCGTGGTTGCGCGCCGCGTCGTCGAGGTCGACGAGCGCGCGGACATCGTCGACATTGTCGGCGATCGAAACGACCGGAACGCCGGCGGTCACCAACCGAGTCGCGTTCCGCACGTGCGTTCCTCCGTGGGCGAGGACGGCGACGTCGGCGTCGAGCGCCGCGTGGAGGTCCCCGCGTGCTTCGACGTGCATCACGTCGGCATCGGGCGCGACCAGGTCGAGGCGCTTCGCGATCCGCTCACCGGTCACCCCGTGGCCGAGCAGGGCGATTCGTGCAGGCATCAGTGGTCCGGCAACTCGAGCGGCCGCCAGCCGCCGTGCTGTGGCGGCGTGCCGCCCGTGCCGCGCACGCGCAACGCGCCGGCGACCATCACCGTCAGCGCAAGGGCGGACAGAGCTCGACGCAGCAGTTTCATCCCCAGAGCATGTGCCCGGAGGATCCGATTCACAACACCGATCCCCGTCGACGTTCCGACGCGACCCCTGTCGAACGGCCGACCACAGCGCGACATCCTGATCAGCCGCGCCCGACGCCAACGGTGCCGAAAACGCACAAACGAGGCTCCGAAGAACCTCGTTCGAGTGGGGCTACCTGGAATCGAACCAGGGACCTCATCCTTATCAGGGATGCGCTCTAACCGACTGAGCTATAGCCCCAGCGGTCCGCGATGCTATCGCCCGGGTCGACGAAACACCCATCGGTTCCCTGCGCACGGGCGGCGCCCGTGGAGCGGTCAGCGGGCGATGTCGCCGGTGTCGTCGACGACGGCTTCGCGGATGATCGAGCCCGACGGGTCCTTGATCACGGCGGGGATCTCGGGTTCGGGCCGCCGCACGACGAACCGCCGCATCGGCGATGTCCGGGACTCGACGACTTCCTCTTCCAGCACGGTGAACCGCACGCCACCGACGAGATCGGTGATCAGGTTGAACAACGTCGCCGCGAGCACGGCGAGGCCGGTCAGACCGAGCACGACGAACAGTCCGGCGACCCACGCGCTGTGGTAGATCTGCCCGCCGTTGAACTCGAACGACTGCCAGCCGAACGATTCGAAGAACCGTTCGACGTTGTCGACGGTGCCGGTCGCGTAGGCGACGTTCCAGAGCAACACGCCGGCCGTGAGCACGATCATGTACAGGACGATGTTCGCGATGATCGCGATCTTGAACACCGACCACGGGTCGACGTGGCGCACCACCCGCGTGACCTTGCGGACCCGGGGCTTGCGTCCGAGGATCCGTGGCACCCTGAGCGGGATCGGAACCGGCGCCGGGTCGTAGTCGACCGGCCGCTTCGGGCGGCGCCGCGCGGAGGTCGTGTCGTCCTGCGGCGCCATCTCGACGATCGGGCCGTCGATGTCGGCCTGGCGCAACTCCTCGAGGATGTCGCGGGACACCGCTGGGGGCGCGAGCGGCGTTCCGCCGGTCGTGTCGCGATCCTCGGCGGGCGCCGCGGTGTCGTCGTCGGCCTCGTCGGTGTCGTACTCGGTCGCCATGACGATCGGCGGGACCTCGAACGGGCTCGAATCGTCGTCGCCATCGTCGTCGACCGTCTCGTCGATGACGGTGGCGACCTGAACGGAGTCGTCGACGGCGTCCAACTCGCCGGACGCATCAACCGCCTCGACCTCATCAACCGCCTCGACCACGTCGACCTCACCGAATCCGTCGACCGGGGCGTCATGATCGGC